>CBINOW010000039.1:0-32398 GCA_966252395.1 uncultured Oleiharenicola sp.
GCCGCCGCCTGGGATGGAAGCGCGAAGCTCCCGACCAAGACCAAATTCGACGGCATCCTCGTGGACGCCCCGTGCAGCGGCGTCGGCACTTGGCAACGCAACCCGCACGCCCGCTGGACGACCCAACCCCAGGACGTGCAGGAGCTCGCCGTCGTGCAGGCGAACCTGCTCAACCACGTCGCGGGCGCCCTCAAGCCCGGCGGCCGGCTCGTCTATTCCGTCTGCACCCTGACGCGCGCCGAGACCACCGCCGTTGCCGATGCTTTCACCGCCGCGCATCCGGAGCTCGAACCCGTTCCCGTCTTTTTGCCGCAGAATGGCGACGAATGGCGCGCCATTTCTGCGGACAAATCCAGGCCGCAGAGCAGTGCGGAACGGCACGGTCATCCGTCCTCCGTCACTCTCTGGCCGCACGAACTCAACGCCAACGGCATGTTCATCGCGGTCTGGCAAAAGCGGTAGGCCGCGGACTCCGCTCCGCGCCGGTCGGGGCGTCCCGCATTTCCGCCGTGGACACCCCGCGGCATTTCCCGCAATTCTTGGCGCGTTTCGCTCGGGCCGGCGAACGCAACCGCAACCCAACATGACTACGCTCCGCCCGTCCGCCCTGTTCAGCCTGTGTGCGCTCCTGCTCGCCCCCTTCACCGCCCCCGCCGCCCCGCCGCCTGCCAGCGACTTTCTCCGGCGAGCGGAAATCTCCGCCGCGTCCCTGTCGGAGGACGGCCGCTACGTGTGCTTCCTCACGCCCAGCGCCAAGGATTTCTACAATCTCAACATTTACGACGTGGAGAAAAAGGATTCCAAACTCTTCGACCTGGGGGCGGACGATGTCATGCGCGCCGAATGGATCGACGCTCACCGACTGATTCTGACCACACGCAACCGGCCGGAGTATTGGTTTCGACAGCAGGTCTTCGATGTTAAGGCGGGCAAGATCACCGGCAATCTGACCTACAAGCTCGACAAGGGAATGATGGGATATGCCGACCGCGTGCTCACCGTCATCAGCAGCCTGCGCCGCGACCCCAGCCTGTTCACCGCCTGGTTTTATGATTTTGACGACAACCGCTCCGGCCTCGCGGTGATCAGCCTCAAGCTCCGCCCCAACCCCGCCGTCGGCAGCAACAACAGCCGCTACAGCGTCAAGCAATGGATCAGCATACCCGAGGGCGAATACCACGGGGCCTACGCCGACAAGGACGGCGAAATCCGGGCGGTCGCGCTCTACCAGGACAAGCAGATGCGCCTTCACCATCGGGCCAATCCCGATGCCCCGTGGACCGTCCTGCCCCTGGATTACGAACACACGACAATCCTCGGCTTCGATGACGATCCCGACTATGTCTATATCTCCATTTACTCGGACGAGTCCGTCAGCAGCCGGCTACACCGTTACCGCATCAGCACGAATGATCCCGGCCCGGCCCTGTTTGAGGATCCGGATTACTCCATGAGCCAAGCGGAGCTGATGCGACTGCGCCGACCCGACGGCAGCTCCCGCATCGCAGCCCTGAACTATGATCGCGACATCTATGTGCAGCGCGCCATCGATCCGGTCTTCGCGAAAATCCAAACCGAGATCAACAGCAAGCTGCCCGGCCGCGTGAACTACATTCGCGACTGCGACGCCGGGATGAAGCGCGTCCTGATCTCATCCCAAGACAGTCGCGAGCCAACCCGATACGTCGTCTACGACACTGTGGCCGGCACCTTCCAACCGCTGCCCGCGCCGACCCCTTGGTTCAAAGCCGCCGAGATGAGCGTCATGCGTCCCATCAAGTTTCCCACGCGGGATGGCCTCACTTTGGAAGGTTATCTTTCCCTGCCCGCAAAATCGAACGGTGACGCCAAGCCGCCGCTCGTCGTTTATGCGCATGGCGGCCCCTGGGTCCGCGATACGTGGGGCTACGACAACTACGCGCAATTTCTCACGAGCCGCGGATACGCGGTTTTCCAACCAAACTACCGGGGATCCACCGGTTACTCCAAGCGCGTGTCCAAGGATGATGAATTTGATTTCCGCAAGATGCACGACGACGTGACGGACGGAGTGCGCCACCTCGTGCGCCAGGGCTTGGTGGACGAGAAGCGCCTTGCCATCTTCGGGGGCAGCTTTGGCGGCTATCTCGCCGTGGCCGGCGCCGCCTTTGAGCCCGACCTGTATCGTTGCGCGATCACCTTCGCCGGTGTCTTTGACTGGAAACAGATGCTCCGGCAGCGCAAGGCCGACGTCAGATACGACAAGTTCAACTACGAATACCTGCTCAGCAAACTGGGTGATCCGGCCACCCAACAGGAACGTTTCGAGAACAATTCCCCGATCAATCATGTCGCGGCAATCCGGGCCCCGGTCTATGTCATCCATGGCAAACTCGACAGCACCGTGGATTACCGCCAGTCGAGTCGGCTGCTCTCTGAACTGGAGACCCACAAGGTTCCCCACGAAAAACTCATGTTCGCGACAGAGGTGCATGGCTTCCTCGAGCGGGAGAACGAGCAAAAGTTTATGGAAGCCATCGAGCGCTTCCTCGCGAAAAACCTGTGACCGACCCCGCTGTTCCCAAGATTTCCGGCGACACCGTGCGCGATGACTTCAATGCCATCAGCACGGTCATCCACTACACCAAGGCCGCCCACGACCTCGGTCTGTGGAAGTCCGAGCTGGTCCTGATCCGCGAGTATTTCCCCGACAAGGAGGCCCACCTGCTCGAGGCCGGCTGCGGCGCCGGCCGGGTGGCGGTCGGACTCTGGCGGCACGGCTACCGTCGGATCACCGCCTTCGACTTCGCCGCCGAACTCGTGGACCAGGCCGTGAGCCTCGCCGAGGAACGGAGCATACACGGCCTCACCTTCCTCCAGGCCGACGCGACCCAGCCGCTCTTTCCTCTCTTAAATGCCCCGGCCCCCGGGCGCGCCACGGCCTTCGACGGCGTCCTCTTCATGTTCAACGGCCTGATGCAGATTCCCGGGCGTGAAAACCGCCGGGCGGCGCTGCGCAACCTGCACGCGGTCTGCCGGCCGGGTGCGCCGTTCCTCTTCACGACCCACGACCGCGATGATCCGAAGGAGGCCAAGGAATGGGCCAAGGAAGCCGAACGTTGGGCCCGCGGCGAACAGAACCCGCGCCTGCTGGAGTTCGGCGACCGCTATTTCACCGACGACACCGGCAATACCTTCATGCACCTGCCCGACCGGCGCGAAATCCTCGACGACCTCGCGGCCACGGGCTGGACCCACGTCCACGACCGCATGCGCGACGAACTCGCGAGCGAAACGCCCATGGTGCGCAATTTCTCGGACAACTGCCGGTTCTGGGTGGCGCGCCGCCCCTGAGTTTGTCCGGCGCACTTTCGCACAAACCATCAAGAACCGCGCCTCCGCTTCTGCTAAGCTGCCGCACCCCATGCACTCCGGCTTCCAACACCTGCAGCTTCCCGACCCGATTTTCGGCGGCACCGTTCCCGCCATTGCCCAATATCCCACCACCCAGCCGGCCGCCGGCGTGACCGTCGGCCCCTTCAGCTGGGATGCCAGCCTTGGAGCGCCCCTGGCACCGGGGCGCTGGCCCGTGTGCGTCATCTCCCACGGCGCCGGTGGCTCGCACCTGCTTTATCGCGAACTCGGCACGCACCTCGCCCGCGCCGGCTGGATCGTCGTCAGCGCCGAGGCGCCCCGCGACAACCGCAACGACAACTCGCTCTCCTACACTGACGAGTCCGTCACCCATCGCTGCCGGCACCTGACCGCGACGCTCGATGCCCTGCTCGCTCACCCGCAGCTGGGCGCCAGCGCCGACCCGGCCCGCATCGCGCTGATCGGCCACTCGCTCGGCGGTTGCGCGGCCCTGGCTTTGGCCGGTGGGCAGCCTTGGTCGCGCAAACGCTCACCAATTCCGGTGCAACCCGACCCGCGTTTCCGCGCCGCCGCGCTGATGGCCCCGGCCACGGGCTTCTACCGTGGACCCAACGCCCTCGCGAAAGTCGCCGGCCAACTGCTCGTGCTCGCGGGGGAAAAGGACGAAGTGACCCCCGCCGAGGACATCCGGCGGGACCTGCAGGGTCTGCCGCCGTCCGTGGCCTGCGAGTTCGTCGTCATCAAGGGCGCAGGACACTATTCCTTCCTCAGCCCCTTTCCCGAGGCGCTGCGCCAACCCGGGTTTCCGCCCGCGGAGGACCCGGAAGGTTTCGACCGCACGCAGTTTCACCGGGAGCTGCCGGGCATAATCGAGAGCTTCCTCGCCAAGGCGCTGCCGCGCGGCTGAGTTCCGCTCAACGCCCCATGCACCATTACCGGCAGGCCGTCCTGCGCAGCCTGGACGCCATCGAGCAAAGCCTGCGGCGCCCGATCGCGCTCCACGCGCTGGCCCGGCGCGCCGGTTTTTCGCTCTGGCACTTTCACCGCATCTTCTCGGAGCAAACCGGTGAATCGCTCGGCTCCTACCTGCGCAAGCGCCGCCTGACCGCCGCGGCCGAGGATCTCGCCCGCACCGAGCGCAGCGTCCTCGCCATCGCGCTCGACTACCAGTTCGAATCGCACGAGGCGTTCACCCGCGCCTTCAAGTCCGCGTTCGACTCCACGCCGAGCGAATTCCGCCGCACCGGCAAGCTGGCGTGGCTGCGCACCCGGCCCGAACTCACGGCGACGCGCCTGCGTGCCCTTCCCGCCCGCACCACCATGAAGCCCACGCTCCTCGAACTGCCCGCCCTTCACCTGCTCGGCCTGAGTGCTCGGTTCGTGCCGCCGATGTCCCCCGACGCCGACAACCTCGACGTCGTGCCGCAACTCTACCACCGCTTCTGTCCGCTGATCCCCACCCTGCCGCCCATGCAGGACAAATACATCTGGGGCGCCGCACGTTTTCCGTCGGACAAGGATCACCGCCAGCCGGACGAGCGCGAATACCTCGCCTCAATCCACGTCGCGCCCGGCTGCAAACCGAAGCCCCCGCTCACGCTCTGGAAAATCCCCGCCGGCACCTACGCCTGCTTCACCCACCGGGGCCCGGTCGCCACCTTCGGCGAGACCATGAACTACGCCTTCGGCACGTGGCTGCCCCGCTCGAACTATGTCCACGCCGACACGCCCAACCTCGACCGGCAGGACGAACGCTTCGGCGACGGCGGCCAGGACTGCGAGTTCGACTTCCTGATGCCGGTGAAGGCGAAGTGAAGCCCGTGCGCGCCTAACCACGCGTGCTTTGTAGGGTCGCTGCTTGCAGCGACCTCGTGTGCAAGGTCGGCGCCGATGACGTTAGCTCATCCGAGGCGGGGTTCGGAGACCCCGCCCTACCACAACCAATCACTTCTCCCGCGGCCGCACGA
Organism: uncultured Oleiharenicola sp.; assembly: GCA_966252395.1. Lineage (GTDB taxonomy): Bacteria > Verrucomicrobiota > Verrucomicrobiia > Opitutales > Opitutaceae > Lacunisphaera. The sequence continues at coordinate 5,322 of CBINOW010000039.1, forward strand.
TCTCCAGCTGGCCGAAGTCGGCGAGGCTAACGTCCTCCAGGCGGTTGCCCTTCACCAGCGAGTCCTCGATCGTGTTGGGGTTGCACGAGCGGTCGTTGATGCGGATGCCCTGGGTGCGGTTGCCCGTGATGGTAACCTGGCTGAAACGGTTGTAGCGGCAGGCCGTGCCGGGCAGTTCGCGCGTCTCCGCCATGAACAAGCCCTGCTCCCCGTTGTCCTGCAGCGTCACCCGCTCGAAGACATTCCAGATCGAATCGCGCATGAAGATGCCCTGGCTGCCGTTGGCGCTGGCGTTGCAGTCCACGATGCGGTTGCGGTTGAAGCGCCAGTCGAACGAGAAGCCCGCGCTGCGGTTGTTGTGGAGGTGAAGTCCGGTGAACTCGCTGTCCTCCGTCTCATAGGCAGCCACGCCGTCGAACTCGTTCCCGTAGGCCTCGAGCTTGTTCAGGCGCACGCGCCGGCAGTGTTTTTCCAGCACAATGCCGCCCGAACGGGCGTGCGCCGTCACCACATTTTCCACCAGCACGTCCTCCGCGCCGCGGATGGTGATGGCGTTGTTTCGGATCGAAGTGCGGCCCTCCTCGTCACAGGGCCCGCCCCAGCACTCGAAGTCCTGTTCGGCCCGGTTGCCATCAATGAACAACCCGCGCACCGTCACCCGCCGCACGAGCCGGTCGGGCCGGGTGCCTTCGCGGCCGATAATCACCATCGGACAATTCGCACGAGCCGCCAGCAGCAGCCGGGTCTCCGCGCCCTGTCCGCGCAGCTCGAGGCCGTCGCGGTCCAGCATGATCGGCCGGGTCAGCGTGAAGGTGCCGGCGCCCAGCTCCACGATCCCACCCTCGGCCGGCAACGCGGCCAGTGCGACGTGGATGGCCTTTTCGCCTTCCGCGGCCATCACGAGCACGCGAACCCTTTCGGTCGCCGAGGAATCTGCCAGCAGCAAAAGCCATCCGACAACCAGCCCCAACCAACAGCCGGGCCGACGCAGGGGTGCAACGTGGAGTCTCATGCGGACGCCTCCAGCAAGAGGCGGGCACGCGCAAAGGTCACCTTCAAAATCCCCGCCTGCATGAGCCTCCGGCAACCCGATAGGCGTTTATCGCGCGAGCTTCGCTTCCAGCGCGGCCTTCGCCGCCGGCCACTCTTCGCCGATGATGCTGAACATGGCGGTGTCGCGCTCGTAGCCGTCGTGCGGTCGCAGCATCTGCTTGCGCAGCACGCCCTCGAATTTCGCCCCGATGCGCTGGATCGCCGCGCGGGACTGCGCGTTGTTGGCATCGGTCTTCAGCTGCACCCGCACGGCGCCCCACCCCTCGAAGGCCTGCCGCAACATCAGGTATTTGGCCTCGGTGTTGATCGCGGTGCGTTGGGCCGCCGGGGTTAGCCAGGTCCAGCCGATCTCCAGTCCGCGGTGCGGCCGGCGAATATCAATGAAGCGCGTCGTCCCCACCACCTGCCCGTCGCTGCGGCGCACGGTCGCATAGGCCACCTCCGTGCCCGCCGCCTGTGCCGCCAAGGCCTCGCCCACGTATTTCTCGGCGTCCGCCACCCCGGCAAACGGCGGGATGATGAGGTAGCGGAACACCTCCGGCACCGCCGCCGCGAACAGGCCGGCGGCATGCGCGAGGCTGAGCGGCTCCAGCCGGACATGCTGGCCTTCAAGCAGGACGGGGCGGGGATCAAAAGTCATGCGCGAGACATTACGACGACACCCCCGCCGCCCAAGCCCCAATCCCGCCTACACCGGCACAACGGCCGCAAAAATACCGCAGCGAACCTGAGCCACGACGTAAGGTGGAGCCAGCGCTCCGCGCGGGCTTGAACCTGCGCAGAGCGCCGGTTCCACCTCCCCCGCGCAGGACTGATAGTCCCGCCTCCATTCCCTGATAAACGCTCCGCCGCTACCGCCGCGCTTGCCCGACTGCGTCCACCCTGCCAAGTTGACCCCATGTTCTCGCTGCCCACCGACCGCGCCTTTCTCTGGCTCGGCGCCCTGCTCTACCTCGCCGGCTTTCTGACCGGCCTGTTGGCGCTGCTCCGACGGTCCGACGCCAAGGGGCCGCGCAACTGGCTGAATCTCCTGCTGGTTCTCGGCTGGGCCTGCCAATGGGGCGGTCTCTACGTGCGCGGCATGGCCGTCGGCGGCTGCCCTTTGGGCAACACCTTTGAACTGGTGCAGTTCGTCGCCTGGTCGGCGATGCTGGTCTATTTCTTCGTCGGCACGGCCTTCCGGGTCAGCCTGCTGGGCCTGTTCACCGCCGGTTACGCGGCCGCCCTGGCCCTCATCTCGCTCCTGATCCCGCCTTGGGATTTGAACCGCGGACAGAGAATTTTCGGCACCAACCCTTGGATCGAACTGCATGCCGCGCTGGCGGTCTTCAGCTACGGTGTGTTCGGACTGCTCGCGCTCACCGCCGTGATGCATCTGCTTCAGAACTGGAGCCTCAAGCACAAGCGCCTCAACGGCCTCTTCTGGTTCCTCCCATCCGTGGTCCAGCTCGACCAGATCAACACCCGCATGCTCTCGCTCGGCGTCCTCCTCCTGAGCGTTTCCCTCGGCGTCGGCGCTTCCTGGTGGCTGCGCAACACCGATACCGTGGACCAGGCCAAGCTGCTCGTCACCGTGGGCGTCTGGTTCGCCTATCTCGTCGTGCTCCTGCTGCGCTGGCGCAGCCGGCTCGTGTCGGTCCGCTTTTCCTGGGTTTGCCTGGTCATGTTCATGCTGGCCCTGATCTCGCTCGGGCCGGTGAACTCCAGCCGCCACCACAAGGTCATCCTTACCCCCGAAGCCCGCTGACGATGGAGCCCACGCCACCTGTCCTCTTCTTCCTCGGGGCCACCCACCACACCGCGCCGCTGGCCGTGCGCGAGAAGCTGGCGCTGGACGAGACCCGCACCGCCGCGCTGGCCGCCAAGCTCCAGACCACGCCCGGCGTGAAGGAGTTCGCCTTCGTCAACACCTGCAACCGCGTCGAGCTCTACGGCGTCGGCGACGCCGCCGTCTTCGGCGGTTTCACCGGCACGCTGGCCGAGGTCACCGGCTGCTCCCACGACGAGATTCGCTCGGTGGTGAAAACGCACACCGGCCACCTTGCCATCGAGCACCTCTTCTCCGTCGCCGCGGGCCTCGACTCCCAGATTGTCGGCGAGACCGAGATCCTCGGGCAGGTGAAGGACGCCTACGACAAGGCGCTCGCCCGCCACTGGACCGGCCCGGTGCTGAACCGTGTATTCCAAAAGACCTTCCAGGCCGCGAAGCACATCCGCACCCACACCCGTATCGGCGAGGGCCAGGTGAGCGTCGCCAGCGTTGCGGTGGATCTTGCCGGCAAGATTTTCGGTGACCTCGCGCCCGTGAAGGTGCTGGTCGTCGGGGCCGGCGACATCGGCCTCAAGACCGCGCAGGCCTTCCAGAGCCGCGGTGCCAAATCCATCACCGTCGCCAGCCGCACGCTCTCACGCGCCGAGGAAACCGCCGCCGCCGCGGGCGGCTGGGCCGCGAGTCTGGCCGACCTGCCCGAACTGGTCGCCGGCGCCGACATCGTCGCCAGTTCGACCTCGGCGCCCGGCCTCGTGCTGCCGCGCGACCTCGTAGCCGCCGCCATGAAGCGCCGCGCCGGCCGGCCGCTGTTCCTCATCGACCTCGCCCTGCCCCGCGACATCGACCCCGCCGCGGCCGAGCTGCCCAACGTCTTCCTCTACAACCTCGACGACCTCGCCAAGATCGCGGAGGAAAACATCGCCCACCGCGAGGCCGAGGTCGCCCGCTGCCGGGCCATCCTAGCCGAGCGCACCGCCTCCCTCTGGCCGCAGGTGGCGCGGAATCTGGGTTCAGGCGAAGCTTGAAATGGAGGCGGGGTGCCCCCACCCCGCGGGATAAAGCATGCACCTGCCGCACTTGCCTCCGTTCAGCCGGCACCCACTTCTCTTCATTACATGCTGCACGGCCGCGCGAAACCCGCTGCTCGCAAATCCATTGGCCCACTCGATCTTGGAGGAACTCTGGCGGCGATCAGCCGATTTGGATGGCTGGCATGTCGGGCATTACCTCCTGATGCCCGATCATGTTCATCTCTTTGCGCGTCCTGCGGACTCGGCAAAGCCACCGGCCGCATGGATCAAAACATGGAAGTCAGTTTCCTCACGCCAACTTGGTGCCAATCATCAGGCAACCGGTCCTGTTTGGCAGCCCGATTATTTTGATCACTTCGTCCGCTCGGTGGCTTCCTACCAGGAGAAATGGGACTACGTTCAGGACAATCCGGTGCGGAAGGGTCTGTGCACGGAGAGAGCACGGTGGCCTTATCAGGGCACGCTGCAGGATTTGAAATTCGAGCAAGCGGGGTGAGGGCACCCCGCCTCCATTTCAAGAATCCTAAGCTCACGCCGGCACACCGCGGCGCTTGGCGAGCATCGTCCGGCCGTAGTCCAAGGCGGCGGCGAGTTCGGCTTTCTTGATCGGCTTGGTGATGTAGTCGTCCATGCCGGCCGCCAGGCACTGCTCGCGGTCGCCGACCATGGCGTTGGCGGTGAGCGCGATGATCCACGGACGCGACTTGCTGCGCGGGCGCATCTCCACGAGGCGGCGGGCCGCCTCCAGGCCGTCCATCTCCGGCATCTGCATGTCGAGGAAAACGATGTCGTAATCCTGCTTCTCGATCGCGGAGAGCACCTCCACGCCGTTCCAGACCACGTCGGTCTGGTAACCGATGTTCTTGAGGAGGTTCACGGCCACCTTCTGGTTCACGGCGTTGTCCTCCGCCAGCAGCAGCCGGACGTTGGCCGAGGACATCGGGCTGGATGCGACCACGGCCACCGGGGCGGCTTCCACCTTTTCGCCGCAGATCACGGCGGAGAACGCCTCGAAGAGCGCGGCCGGCTTGAGCGGCTTGGGCACGAGGCGGACCGACATCCCCTCCGGCGGGCGATGACCCAACGCCGCCAGCAGCAGGATCTGCAACGAGCGTGTGTTCTCCGCCTGCTGAAGTTTCTTCGCCAGCGTCACGCCGTCCATGCCCGGCATCTGCGCGTCAATCAGCGCGAAGTCGAAACGGCGGTCGCCCGTCGCAGCGGCGAGGGCATCTTCGCCGTTGCCCACCGCGTGCGGCTCCATGCCCCAGCGCAGCATCTGGTCGATCAGGATCATCCGGCTCGTGGCATTGTCGTCCACGACGAGGATGCGCTTGCCCGCGAACCGGGCGCGAGCGGCCTGCGGGTCCGGCCGCATCACGCCGGGCAGCGCACCCAGCGTGACCGTGAACTGGAACACCGAGCCCACGCCGACCTCGCTCTCCACCCACATGCGCCCGCCCATGAGTTCGGCGAGCTTCTTGCTGATGGCCAGGCCGAGGCCGGTGCCGCCGTATTTGCGCGTGGTCGAGGCATCCACCTGGCTGAAGGACTGGAAGAGCCGGCCGATGCCCTCGGGCGGAATGCCGATGCCCGAGTCGCGCACCGCGATGTGCAGGCTAACCGGTCCGTCCTCGACCATGCCGCCGGTTTCAGGCTGCACCCGCACGACGACCTCGCCCTTTTCCGTAAACTTGAGGGCGTTGCCCACGAGGTTGAGAATGATCTGACGCAGGCGCGTGATGTCGCCGCGCACCATCGCCGGGGTGCCGTCCGCGATTTCGTAGAGCAGGTCGAGTTTCTTCTCGCCGGCCCGCAACGCCATGAGGTCGAGCGCGCCTTCCACGCAGTCGCGCAGCGAGAAATCGGCCCGCTCCAGCTCCAGCTTGCCCGACTCGATCTTGGAGAAGTCGAGAATGTCGTTGATGATCGTGAGCAGAGCCTCGCCGCTGAGGCGGATGGTCTCGGCAAACTCGCGCTGCTCCCTCGTGAGCGAGGTCTCGAGCATGATGGCCGTCATGCCAATGATGCCGTTCATCGGCGTGCGGATCTCGTGCGACATGGTCGCGAGGAACTGGCTCTTGGCGACGTTGGCGAGATTGGCCTCGACCACGGCCGTCTGCGCGCGGTCCATGGCGATCTCGATCTGCTGGTTGAGCGACTCGGCGCACTCGACCGCGCGGCGCATCTCTTCCTGGTGGTGCTTGCGCTCGGCAATGTCGGTGAGCGTGAGCAACAACCCGCCAGGCGCGCCGTTTTCGGACCGCCGGTTTTGCAAGGTGAGCTGGCGCCACGCGACGCCCTCGGCCAGCTGGCAGCGCACCTCGAGCGTCAGCTCGTCGGCCTGGCCGGTCCGGATCTGCGCCAGTCCGGCCTGAAAGGCCTCCTGGTCCTCGCTGAATATCGCCGGGGTCAGTGCATCCAGAGACCCGAGGGCATCGCGCGACAGACCCGCGAGCCGGCCCAGCGCGTCATTGCACCAGAAGCCGCCTTCCGCACCGGTATGCTGCCAAGCCAGACCCGTGGGCAGCGCCTGCAAGATGCCGCTGAAAGGAAAGTCCCGCGCCGCTGGTTCCGTCGGCACAAGCGACGGTGACCAGCCTGGCTGGCAGCCGGCTGTGGCGGGGATGTCCATGGTGGTTCCCTTGGCCTATCGGCACTTACGGCGTAATCCGTAGAGTTTTTACAGGTTCCCGAGGTGTCGTCCCATCCAATCCACCACCGAACCTTGGCTCGGCTGGCTTAACAAATCGCGCAATTTCCGGGCTTGGGCGGCCGTGCGCTCGCGTCGGGCGGGGTTTTCGAGGCAGTCCTGCAATTCCCGAGCAAAGACCTCCGCCTTGGCCGCGCCTTGGATGTATTCGGGATACATGGCCTCCTTGAGCAGGAGGTTGGCGATGCCCAAATGCTCAACCTTCACCAGCAAACGGCCGATGACATAGGTCAGCGGATCCGCCCGATAGGTCACCACGCCCGGGATGCCCGCCAACGCACAATGCATGGACATCGTGCCGCTCGAGGTCAGCACGGCCGACGCGGCGACGGCGGCGCTTTCCCCGGTGCGGCGCAGCTCGACCCCGGCCGGCGGCCGAGCCGCCTGGAGCACGCCGAGGATTTGATCGCTCGGGTAAAGCACGACCGCCGGCCTCTTCCCGCCCCACGCCTTGTAACCCTCCAGCAACACCGGGAAAATCCGCGCCACCGCGCCGCGACGGCTGCCCGGCAACAGCAGAATCGGTCCGTCAGGGTCGTAGCGCACCGGCGCCGCGTAATCGGGCGCCACGAATGGATGACCGACGAATTCCACCGGCAACGACGTGTCGGCATAGACCGTGGGCTCGAAGGGGAAAATCGAGGCGAGGCCGTCGAGGTGTTTCGCCATCTCGAAACGCCGGCCGGCGCGCGAGGCCCAGATCTGCGGGCTGATGTAGTAGAGCGCCTTGGTCGGTCCGCCGGCCTTGGCCGAGTAACCGCGCTCGAAGAGTCCCTTCGCGATGCGCAGGTTCAGGCCCGACGAATCCACAAAGCACACGGCGCGCGGCTTGTGCCGACCAATCCAGCTCACGATCGTGGAGATGAGCGCCCGGTAATAGGATATCTTGGCGATGACCGCGAAACCGAGCGCCGACTGGCCCGTGAGATCACGCAACAGCTGCGCCCCCGCCGCTTCGAGGTGTTTCCCGCCCAACGCACAGACCTTGAGGGCCGGCTGTTGCGCGAGGAGACCCCGCACCAGGCGCGCCGCGTGCTCGTCGCCCGAATGCTCGGCCGCGACGATCAGCAGATCCACCGAACCGTGCGCAGGAGCCGGCAGGCCGTCTTGGAGGGTGAGATTACTCATGAGCATCCTCTCCCGTCATCCTGAGCGCAGCGAAGGATCCAAGGTTGGGCTCGCATGCGAGGCTCCGCTTGGATCCTTCGCACGGCTCAGGATGACGCCGTTGGGTATATGCTCCCTCTTCGTGCACTTCGTGTCTTCGTGGTGAATCTTACTTCTGCTTCCGCCGGATCTCCTCGGTGATCGCGATCGCGACCTCCAGCGCCGACTTGCCGAGCGCGGCGCCGACCTTGGGCTCCTTGGCTTCCTTCACGCTCTCGAGGAAGTGTGCCAGCTCGATGGCGAGCGGCTCGCCCTTCTCGATGGGAATCTCGTGCACCGGCACCTTGTCCTCGCCGGCCTTCGCGAGGCCGACCTTCAGCTTCAGGCCGTAGGCGATGATGTCGCTCTTCTTCACGAGGTGGCCCTTCTGGTTCATGAAGTCGAGCGACAGGTAGGCGTTGTCCTGGAAGACGCGGATCTCGCGGTTCTTCTTCAGGCTCATGCGCGAGGCGCTGAGGTTGGCCACGCAGTCATTCTCGAACTCGATGCGCGCGTTGGCGATGTCCTCGGTCTTGGACAGCACGTTGATGCCGACGGAATCGATCTTGCGGATGGGCGACTTCACCAGCGCGAGCACGATGCCGATGTCGTGGATCATCAGGTCGAGCACGACGCCCACCTCGGTGCCGCGGGTCTGGTAGGGCGCGAGGCGCTCGGTGGTGATGTATTGCGGGCGGCTCGCGTGCTTCTCGAGGTAGCTCATCACCGGGTTGAAATGCTCGATGTGCCCGACCTGCACGATGCGGCGGGCCTTCTGGGCGGCGGCCAGCACGTTGGCGGCCTCTGCGAGAGTGGCGCACAGGGGTTTCTCGATCAGCAGATGACACCCCTGCGCCAGCAACGGCAGCGCGACGACCTCATGCTTGTCGGTCGGCACTACCACGCTGACGGCCTCGCAGGCCGCGCCCAGCTCCTCGAGCGTGGCAAACCGGCGGCAGTTGAACTTCGCGCAGATCTCGGCGGCGCGCGCGTCGCTGGTTTCGAAAATGCCCGTCAGTTCGGCGCCCGGCAGCGCGGCGTAGATGCGCGCATGGTGCTGCCCGAGCGAACCCACGCCGACGACGCCGCACTTGATCTTGGATTTGGCCATGGGAGGGAACGTAACGGTGCGCCCCTCCGCGGCCAGACTGTTTTGGCCTTGGGTGGAACCTGCGCTCCGCGCAGGTTTTCCCGAACCAGCCCGCGCGGAGCGCGGGCTCCACCCTACTTCAACCCCGACGGCAGCTGCGGGCTGGAGATCAGCTCGGTGAAGATTTCCCAGCGCTTGCCGGTGTCGCCGTTGGCCCGCCCTTCGACCCAGTCTTTGACCAGATTCAGGCCGTGGTTGTAGGTGATGACGTAGGCCCGGTATTTCTCGATGAACCGCAGATACTGCCGCGCACGGGCAGTCTCCATGAGGGAATATTTTTCGAGACGTGCAACGCACTCGTCGGCGTTGATCCGGCCGTCGAGGTAGTCGCGCGCGGAATCGTTGCCGGCGAAGCTGAGCCTTTTGGTAAGCGCGAGCACGCGACGATAATCCTCCGCCAACGCCGGATCGAGCCCGGCCAGCGGGTAGAGCACGGCGCGCTCGAAGGCCAGTTTCTCGGCGCCGGGGAATGCCACGTCGATGCCGTAGTTGGCGGTGCCCTCGGCAATGATGGCGCTCGGACCGAAGAGCGGGTTGACCGCAAACTCCACCCAACCGCGCCCCTTCATCAGTTTCTGCTCGAGCAGCGAGCCATAGATGTGGTGGCCCGGGTAGCCCTCGTGCGCGGCCAGATCCACGGCGCGGTCGATGAAGATGGGGAGGTCGGTGTTGATCTGGATGCGGCTGTGCGCGTTCCCCTGATACCAGTTGTAACCGGCCCACGGTTTGCCGGTGACGTATTCGAGGGTGAATGTCTCGTCGGCCGGCAGCGGGATGCGCTTGAGCGTGCGGGCGCGGGCCTCGGCGATGGCGGCTTGGAACACCGCGTCGAGCTTGTCCGGCGGGATGACGAAACGGTTACGGAACGCCTGAAACCGCGCGGCCACCGAGCCCTCGCCGGGGAGCGCTTGGTCGAGCTCGGCCAGCACGGCGTCGTAGTGGGCGGTGTCGTGGCGGGGCGCGACGGTGTCGTAGATGAGGCGCGACTCCTCGTCGAAGGTGAACTTTTCCCCCGCCACCTGCGCCAGCCGCGTGCGCAGCGCCTGCACCTGCTTGGCGAGGTAGGCATGGCGCAGGACTTGCAGCCGGTCGAAGCCGGCGGCGTCCACTTGGGCGAGGCTGGCGTCGAGCGCGACCACACGGGCGCGGACCTCGGCTAGCGGCAGTTTCTCGGCTTCGGCCACCGTGCGCCACTCGGGCGGACCGTAATACGCGTCCACGTAGTCGCCATCGTGCACGCCGGCCGCGAGGGCGAGCTTCACGTAGGTTTCGGCGAGGGGATCGAGGGCGGGTTGGGCGAAGGACATGGCAGCAAGACCGACGACGGACGCGCAGCCCGTGACGAAACGGGAAATCTTCATGGCCTCATGCAACCACGCCCAGAGCGCCGTTGTGAAGGGCGAACTTCCGGGCGGCGCGCGCGGCGTGGGCCGGGTTGTGGGTCACGAGCACGAGGGCGGTCCGTTCCTCGGCGCAGACCTCGAGCAACAGGCTGATGACCTCGTCGCCCGTGCGCTCGTCGAGGTTGCCCGTGGGTTCGTCGGCGAGGATCACCTGCGGGCGGTTCATCAGCGCACGGGCCACGGCCACGCGCTGGCGTTCACCGCCCGAAAGCTGCGCCGGCAGGTGGTGGCCGCGCTCGGTCAGGCCCACGCGTTTGAGCAGGACTGCAGCGCGCTCTCGCTCCGCGTCTGTAACCCGACCGACCAGCCGCGCGGCCATGACCACGTTGGCCAGCGCGTCGATTTCGGGAATCAGGTAATAGGCTTGGAAGACCATGCCGAGGAACCGGCCGCGGCGGGCGGTGAGTTCGCCGAGCGTCAGCCGGTGTGCGGCCTCAGCGCCCCAGAAGAGCTCGCCCGCATCCGGCCGGTCGAGGCCGGCCAGCAGGTTGAGCAGCGTGCTCTTGCCCGAACCCGATTCGCCGCGAATGGACAAGGTCTCGCCTGCCGCCACGGAGAGTTCCACGCCACTCAGCACGCCGAGCGTCTTGTCACCGCTCGGGTAAGTCTTAGTGAGGCCGGCGGCCCGGAGGACTGTCTCGCTCTCACTCACTGCGGAGCGCCTCCACGGGTTTGAGTTTCGCGGCGCGCCAGGCGGGAATCAGGCCGGCCAAGGTCGCCGCCACAATGGAGAACACCACGATGATGGCCACGTCCTTGGGCGCCGTGTAGGCGGGCAGGTTGCTAAACTGATAAAACTTCACGAAGGCCTCCTCGCCCATGGTCATCCGCGCGATGAAGCCGACGATGGCGTTGCGCCAGTGCAGCAGCGCGAAACCAAACAGCAGCCCGGCGGCAGTGCCGGCCACGCCGATGAACCCGCCCTGCACGCAGAAACTCAGGGCCACGTCGCGCGCCTTGCCGCCCATCGCGCCCAGCAGGCCGATCTCGCGCGTCTTGCGCACGACGGTCACGAGCAGTGAGCTGGTGATCGAAAACGCGGCCACGACGATGATGAAGGTGAGCAGGAAGAAGATCATGTTGCGCTCGAAGGCGAGGACGGCCTGGAAGTCGGCGTTACTCTCGAACCACGTGAGAGCGCCCACGCCGGAGGGCAGCGCGCGGTTGAGCCGGGCGGCCACAACGTCGGCGTCGGCGCCAGGTTTGAGGCGGACGTTGTAGCCGTGGACCATGCGTTCGAGACCGTAGAGATCCTGCATTAGGCGCAGCGGGCAGATGACCGTGGAGCTGTCGAGCTGCTGGTGCCCGATGTGGAAGATGCCCGCCACGCGAACCTCGCGCGGGAGCAGCACCTCGTTGTTCTTCATGCGCTCAAGCATGAGCGGCGTGTAGATGCTCACCGTGTCGCCGGGGCGCACCCCCAGCCCACTCGCCAGCAATGAACTCAGGATCACCGAGTCGTCGTCGAGGTCGTCGAGGGAACCGGCGGTCAGGTAACGCTGGAGCGGGATGACATCGGTGATGCGGTTGAGATCGAGGCCCTGCACCGCCGGGAACGCCGGCCGGCGGCCGTATTCAAGCATCACCACGCCCTGCGCATAGGGCGCGAAAGCCGCGACGCCGGGATCGGCCGCGAGCACCTTCTCCACGCCGGCGGCGGGATCGATCAGGCCGCGGGCCTTCACCTGCACCTCGCCCTGCGTGTCGATGATCATGCGTTTGATCTGGTGGCCGAAGCCACCCATCACGCTCGTCGAGACCAGCATCAGCGCCACGCCGAGCCCGACGCCCAGCACGGAGATCAGCGTGAAAAACGAAACCCGCCCGGTCGGGAAAAGCTGCTTAAGGGCGAGATAGACCGGCCAAGGCATGGTTTAGCCACAAAAAGGCGCAAAAGGGCACAAAAAGGAACTCATCTTTTTCGTGAGTTCTCGTGCCTTTTCGTGGCCAACCTCACTTTGCCTCGGTGGGCCGCAGGGACGGGAACAGGATCACGTCGCGGATGCTCTCGGCGCCGGTGAGCAGGATGCAGAGGCGGTCGATGCCGACACCCATGCCGCCCGCGGGCGGCATGCCGTGCTCGAGGGCGAGCAGGAAGTCGTTGTCGAGGTTCTGCTTTTCCTCGCCCACCTGCTTCTCGAACATCTCGCGCTGGATAAACGGATCGTTCTGCTCGGAGTAGGCCGGGGCCACCTCCATGCCGCCGATGATGCACTCGAAGACGTCGATCAGGCCGGGGTCCTCGGCGTTGAGCTTGGCCAGCGGGCAGAGCTCCTTGGGCAGGTGCGTGACGAAGGTCGGCTGGATGAGCGTGGGCTCTATCTTCTTGCCGAAGATCTCGTTGACGATCTCGTGCGTCTCCCAGCCCGGATGAACGTCGAGCCCGAGCGCCTGGGCGGCTTCGGTGGCCTTGGCCCGGTAGTCGGGCGTGTTGCGCAGGGCACTGAGCTTGAAGCCGACGGCGGTGTCGATCAGGTCGAAGTAACGCGCCTCTCGCCACTCGCCGGCGAAATTGATCATCTGGCCGCTGGCAGCGTGCTTGATCTCGGTCGCCCCGATGACGTCGCGCGCGAGGTCGGCGAAGATCGCCTTGAGCAGCTCCATCATGCCGCGGAAATCGGAGTAAGCCTGATAGACCTCAAGCATGGTGAACTCGGGGTTATGCTTGCGCGAGACGCCCTCGTTGCGGAACACGCGGCCGATCTCGAACACGCGGTCGTAGCCGCCCACGAGCAGGCGCTTCAGGCGCAGCTCGAGCGCGATGCGGAGGAAAAAGTCGGCGTTGAGCGCATTGTGGTGCGTGGTGAACGGCCGTGCGGCGGCGCCACCGGCCACGCCCTCGAGCATCGGCGTTTCCACCTCGATGAACTTCCGGCCGGCCAGCGTGGCGCGGATGCTGGCCACGATGCGGCTGCGCAGCATGAGGCGCTTGCGCGACTCGTCGTTCACGATGAGGTCGAGGTAGCGCTGGCGGTAAACCTGCTCCATGTCGGACAGGCCGTGCCACTTTTCGGGCAGCGGGCGCAGGGCCTTGGAGACGAGCGTGTATTTGTCCACGCGCACGGTGATCTCGCCGCTCTTGGATTTGAACAGGGTGCCTTCGACGCCGATGATGTCGCCGAGATCCAGCTTCTTGAACGCCACGTAGGCCTCGTCGCCGACCAGGTCCTTCTTCACGTAGAGCTGGATCTGGCCCTGCTGGTCGAGGATCTTCACAAACTGGCTCTTGCCCATGTCGCGGATGACGACGAGGCGGCCGGCGACCTTGACCGGCACGGTGTAGTCGGCGCCGTCCACGTAGGCTTTCAACGCCTCGCCCGAGAAATGCGTCTGCTCGCAGTTGGCGCGGAACGGATCCGAGCCCGCGGCGCGCATCGCCTGCAGCTTCTGGAGCCGCACGGCATGCTGGTCGTGGGTGATGTCCTGGGGGATGTCGCTCATGGAATGGCAGACGCTTGGCCTCCCGCCGGCCCGGGGCAAATGGAAACTGCTGCCGCCGGCCCCGGCTTGCACCCGGCTGACGGTTGCGCATTTTACAGCCATGCACCCGCTCCTCCTCGCCATCACGGCCAGCGCCGGCCTCGGGGCCCTCATCGGGCTCATCCGGCAATGGAGCGAGCAGGCCAACAAACCCCACGGGGTCGAATACAGCGGCTTGCGCACCTTCACCCTCTGGAGCGTGCTCGGGTGCGTCGCGGCGTTCCTGGCCGCGGAGTATTCGCCCGCCATCCTACCCGTGATCGTCGCCGGCGTCGCGTTGCAACTGGTCGCGCGCCCGGGAGCGGTTCCATCCGAAGCCGCCGGCGCGGTGGGCAGCACCACCTTTGCGGCCGCGATGCTGACGATGCTCGTCGGCGCCCTGGTCTATTGGCAGCACCACCAGGCCGCTGTGTTGATCAGCGCCACCACGGGGGTGCTGCTGGGATTGAAGGCCCGCATCCACGCCTGGACGCGCGGCTTCACCGACGCGGACATCCGCGGCACGCTTCAGTTCATCGCCATCACCGGCGTGATCCTGCCCCTGGTGCCCAACCGCGAGCTCGGTCCGTTCGCCGCCTTCAACCCCTACTCCACCTGGCTCATGGTCGTGTTGATCTCCGGCCTCGGTTTCATCGGCTACGTGGCCATGCGTCTGCTCGGCGCGTCGGCGGGCATCCTCCTGACCAGCCTGCTCGGCGGCCTCGCCTCGAGCACCGCGACCACGCTGGCCTTCAGCCGCCGCAGTCAGGAGGACCCGGCGCTGTCGCGGCACTATGCCTTGGCCGTGGTGGCGGCATGCAGCATGATGCTCCCGCGCGTGTTGGTCGCGCTCAGCGTGTTCAACCGCGATCTCGCCCTGCACCTCGTGCTGCCCTTCGCGCTCATGGCCGTGCCCGCCCTCGGTTACGGGGTGTGGCTGTGGTTCGCTCGCCGTAACCAAACCAACACCGTCGGTGCACCCGCGCTCGCCAATCCGCTCAGCCTACGCACGGCGGTGAAGTTCGCCCTCCTCTACACCGTTATCACCTTTCTGGTGAAAGCCGCCGCCAACTGGGAAATCCTCCACAGCGGCCTGCTTCCGCTTAGCTTCGTGTCCGGTCTGACCGACATGGACGCCATCTCCCTCTCCGTGGTCGGCAGCCTCAACGCCGGCAACATCCCTCTCCCCCTCGCCGCCCACGCCATTCTGGTCGCTGCCATCGCCAACTCCCTGCTGAAGGCCGGCCTGACCTTTTCCCTCGGCTCGCCCGAGCTGCGCCGTCACGCGGGCGGTGTGCTCATCCTGACCGCGCTCGGCGGCGTGGGCGGCTGGTGGCTGGTGACGTGATGCGACGTTATCCGGCGTGTCAGCGGGACTTATAATCCCGCTTCCGCCCGGGCCTGAGCCGAAGATTGTCTTTGCCCCGGGGGTGGCTTTTGTGGCCCCATCCTCCCGATGTCCGCCCAACGCAAACCCGACTGGCTCCGCGCCAAGCTGCCCTCCGGCCCCGCCTACCAGGCCACCCGCCGGATGGTGGAGGACAACAAGCTGCACACCGTCTGCCAGAGCGCCCAGTGCCCCAACATCGGCGAATGCTGGTCCCGAGGCACGGCCACGGTGATGATCCTGGGCAACATCTGCACCCGCTCCTGCAACTTCTGCGCGATCCAGAGCGGCCGGCCCACGGAACACGATCTCGGTGAACCCGCCCGCGTGGCCGACGCCGTCGCCAAGATGGCCCTCCGCCACTGCGTGATCACCTCCGTCGCCCGTGACGACCTGAAGGACGGCGGCGCCAGCGTCTGGGCCGCCACCATCCGCGCCGTCCGCTACAAGAACCCGCAGTGCGCCATCGAGGTGCTCGTGCCGGACTTTGTGGGCAAGCTCGAGCAGGTGGACATCGTGCTCGCGGCCAAGCCCGACATCTTCAACCACAACCTCGAGACGGTGGAGCGCCTCCAGCGCCCCGTGCGCGTGCAGGCCCGCTACGACCGCTCCCGCTCCGTGCTCCAGCACGCCAAGTCCCGCGGCTTCACCACCAAGACCGGGATCATGCTCGGCCTCGGCGAGAAGCCCGAGGAGATCGAGCAGACGCTCCGCGACATCGCCGCAGACAAGACCGACATCCTCACGCTCGGCCAGTATCTCCAACCCACCCCGCAGCATTGGAAGATCGACCGCTGGGTCCCGCCGGAGGAGTTCGCCCATTGGAAGAAGTTCGGCCTCGAACTCGGCATCGGCGTCATCGAGAGCGGTCCGTTGGTGCGCTCCAGCTACCACGCCGACGAGCAATCCGCCAAATACGTCGGCGAAGAGCACCTGAACGTCCGCCCCGCCCTCGCGCAGGTCTGAGTTAATCCGCTGCCGGCGGGTTTTGCCGCCTCGCTGGTCTTCCGGAAAAGCACTTCATTCTCTCCGATGATCCTCCGGCTGCTCCCGCGGCATCTTTCGCGCCATCCTGATCCCGAATAGCTCCACTCCGGGAACAGCAGACTACGCGAGCCCGTATGCTGTCAGCACGCCGGCCGCCACATCCAGCATCGGCAGCGCCACCAGCACGGGAGGCCGCTCGGCTCTACTGTCCCCGCGGTGTTGCGGTCGGTTCTAGCGACACGCTTTTTGTCGCCAGACCAAGCCTGGAAATGGCGCGGCAATAACAACATGTCCTTTCGGGAAACCGGCCCCTGAAGTAAACGTGCTCTCGAATTGAATCGCCAACGCCATTCGCCGGACCACGGATCGGACCAACCGCATCACGCGCGGCCAGTTTCTCCAGCCCACCCGCAGCACTGGACCGGTTTCGCCACAGCCCGGGTAGCGGGTTGGCAATGTTCGGCTGTCAAAAGGTCAGCCATGTCCATGAAAATGCTCCATCGCTGCATTCTTCATTTCATCCAGCTAGCGGCTGTTTTCGGTGCTGCCTGCTTCGCCCCGGCCCAGACCGGGGATGCGCCCCCTCCCTATGTGTTCAGCCACATCGCCGGCCCGGCCGGGGGATACGGCAACGCCGACGGCACAGGACCCCACGCCCGTTTCTGGAACCCCACCGGACTAGCCCTCGACAGCACTGGCAACATCTACGCGGCGGACACACGGACCGGAACTGTGCGCCGGATCACTCCCAGCGGCGTGGTGACTACCGTGCTGACCACCGCCGAGGCCGGTAAGTTGATCCCCTCCTCCGGCTACTACGAAAGCTTCACATTCTACGGTGTGGCCGTTGACGCCGCGGACAATTTGTTCGTCTCCCAAAGCGAGGGAGCGATTTTCAAACGCACTCCGGCCGGCGTCCTCTCGCACTACACTGGCAAGACCGGCTCGAAAATCTACCCGAGCACCGACGGCACGCTGGCCGAGGCCTCATTCTGGTATCCCTCCGGCCTGGCGTTTGATCCCGCCGGGAATCTCTACGTGGCCGATCCTTACAACCAGATCATCCGCAAGATCACGCCCCAGGGCATTGTCTCTACATTCGCCGGCGCCGCACCGGCCTACGGTCATCCCCAAGGAGCCGGCCCGAGCCAGCGCCGGATGTTTCCTGGCAGCGCCGATGGCCCGTCCCTGAGCGCCCAGTTCTACATGCCAACCGCCGTGGCCAGTGATGTCGCGGGCAATCTCTACGTGGCCGACACTGAGAATCGCACAGTTCGCAAGGTGTCGACCGACGGACAGGTCACGACCCTCGCTGGAAAAGCCGGCGTCGAAGGCAGCTCCGATGGACTGGGCGAGGCCGCCCGTTTCAGCCGCATTGCCGGCGTGGCCGCCGATCTGACGGGCAACATCTATGTCGCTGATTCCGAAAACGGCACGATCCGCAAAATCACCCCGGCCGGCCTGGTTACCACCTTCGCCGGCAGCGCCGGCGACCGCCGGACCGTCGACGGGCCCGGGGCCACCGCCCGCTTCGTCGCTCCGCGCGGCCTGCTGTTTGACCGCAACCGCAATCGTCTTCTGGTCGGTGACGGAGTTTCCTACTACAACACGCTCGACGGATCCGGGACCATCCGCGAGATCACACTCGACGGCGTGGTCACGACCCTGGCTGGTTTGGGCGGAGGATACGGCGCAACCGATGCCAAAGGCGAAGCCGCCCGGTTCAAGAACCCCACCGATGTCGCGATGGACACCAACGGCGTCGTCTTCGTGGCCGACAGCCTGAACCACACCATCCGGCGCATCACTCCCGACGGCGGGGTGACGACCCTCGCCGGCACCCCGGGCGTGGCAGGGAGTGCCGACGGCGCGAGCGATACGGCCCGGTTCAACCGGCCGGTGTCTCTCGCCTTGGATGGCAGCGGCAGTCTGATCGTGGTGGATCAGGACAATCACCTGATCCGCAAAGTTTCGCCGACCGGCACCGTGACCACGCTCGCCGGCCAGGCGGGTGTCGCCGGAGCCGCCGATGGCATCGGCACAGCCGCGACTTTCAGTCACCCCGTTTCCGTCGCAATCGATGCCAGCGGCAACATCTACGTCGGCGACCGGGACTTCTATCCCGACGGAGGAGACCCCGCCCGACAGTATGGCACTATCCGCAAGATCACACCGGCAGGCACTGTCACAACCCTGGCCGGAAATCCGGAAATCGTGTCCTACGAGCAGACTCGCCCAGATTTCGACGGCACCGGCACCAACGCCCGCTTTGGCAATCCCACGGGCATCACCGTCGATCCGGATGGGAACCTCTACGTCGCCGACTTTTCCTACCAACGTATCCGCAAGGTCACGCCTCAGGGAGTTGTCACCTCGCTCAAACTGGTTGATGCCAATGGGGCAGCGACCTCCATCCGGGCGCCCGTTGGCATCACCCGCGATCGTCACGGCAACCTGTTTGTCACTGAAAATACCGCCTTTCGTTTCGGGGGACCACCGGATTCCCGAATCCTCCGCATAACCCCGGCGGGGGTCATGACCGTGGTGGCGGGCCCCGCCGGCGTGCTGGGCGGAAAAAATGGAGTCGGTCACGACGCCCAGTTTAACCAGCCCGCCGGGATTGAAATCGACGCCTCGGATACGCTCTATGTTGCCGACTCCGGAAACCACGCCATCCGCAACGCGGTGCTCGGGGCCTCCCCCGCGATCTTGAGCCAGCCACAAAGCCAAAGCGTCGCGGCTGGCGGCACCGCGCAGTTCAGCATCACCGCAACGGGAATTCCCGCCCCCAGCTACCAGTGGTTCTTCAACGGAAATCCCTTCAACGGCGCCACGGCCAGCACGCTCAGCTTCACCAACGCACGCAGCACCGACGCCGGCGAATATACCGTCGTCGTCACCAACGCCCTCGGCAGCGTCACCAGCGCCACGGCCACGCTCACGGTCACGGCGGCACCGGTCACTTCACCTCCGACCTCCGGTGGCGGCGGTGGAGGCGCACCGTCTTGGTGGTTCGTCGGCCTTCTGGGCATCGCAGCCCTGTTGCGATCCAGGTTCCGCCGCGGCACCGCCTGACGCTCTGCCGGTTTGCCTTTCCGGCGCAGGCTAGTTTGCTGCCCGGATGCTTTCCCCGCAGTTTCCCCGCCCGGCCGCCGGCAAGATCCTAGGACTTGTGTTGGTCGGTCTCTGCGGTCTCGCGATCGCGGGAACTGTCTTTGTGCAGGTCGAGCGGCAGCCGGAATCGTCTCCCGTCTTGCGCGGGGCTCGGCTGGCGGAGGAAGCCGGATGTTACGCCTGCCACGGCCGCAGCGAGGAGGAGCCGCGCTTCAACCTTCGTCAGACCGCGCCCGACAAGTGGCGGCCCAAAAACAATCCGTCCTTCTGGGAAAGCGATATCACCGAGGTCAAAGTTCTCGTGGACTGGATCACCAACGGCGTGCCTGCGGCCGACGCCGAAGAGCACAAGAAGCTCTTCATCCGCATGCCGGCCTACCAAGACCGGCTCACCGCCGGCGAGATCGAGGACATCGCCGCTTGGATTCTCGCCGAGGGTCTGAAGCTGCGGGTTGACCTTAGCGCCCGCAAGGCGCCCGCCGCGGGTGCCGCGCTGACTTCCGATCAACTCCTCGTCGCCGGTGACACCCTCGCGCGCCGCCAAGGCTGTTACCAGTGCCACGGCGAGCTCGGCCAGGGCGGCGTGCCCAATCCGGATTCTTTCAAAGGCTACATCCCCGGTTTTCAGGGCAAAGACTTCCTCAAGCTCACCGCCAACGGCGACCGTGCCGAAGTTCTTCACTGGATCGAGCACGGGCGCGGCCAAGCCATCGAATCCGGCGCGTTCGGCCGCATCGCGAAAAAGCTCCTCGACGGCCAAGCCATCCCGATGCCGGCGTATCATGATCAACTGACGGTCGCCGAGAAAGAGCTGCTTGCCGATTTTCTCCTGCTGCTTAACAAAACAGGACCCTTGTCCGCCTCGCAACTCGAGCGGCTCACCCAACTCCTCGCCCCGCCCTCATGATTACCCGTCGCCTCCTGACTCTTGCCGCCTTCCTGGCCCTCGCCTCCAGCCGCCTGACCGCCGACCCCGTGGTGGACAGCTTGGTCCCGCTCAAGCCCGAGGTCCGCAAGGTGATCAACGAGAGCTGCGTGATGTGCCACGGTGAAGTCATCAACGGCGAGAAGGAGACGCGCGACGACATTGATTACAGCACTGACGACGCCCTGCGCACCACGCTGACCAGCGCCGGCAAGCTCAAGCAGGTCATTCTCGAGGACAAGATGCCGCACAAGCCGCGCCTTTCGCGCCGCCTGCGCGACAACGCCGAGTTGCAAGCACGCCTCACCGCCCTGCGCGACAACTACAACAAGGCCGGCCACAAGGAGATCCTGCTCGAGTGGCTGAAGGACGTCACCGCCACGACCGGCGACGACAAGAAGAAGCAATAACCGGCCCGCCCCGGGCGGGCCCGACTCCCCGCGATGCCCAAGACGATTTCCCGGCTGCTCTGGCTCGCCGCCCTCGTGGCCGTGGCCATGCAGGCCATGGCGCTCGCCACGCGCTATTTCCAACCATGGCTGGATGGCGACTACCTGCTGGCCGAACGCTTTGCCGCGGATGTGGTGACAGGCGGTTACCCCCTCTCCGGTTGGACGCTCAGCTCCTCGCCCTACTTTTTCCCCGACTTCGCCCTGAGCATCATCTGGCGCGCCGCGCTCGCCGACGCGCCGCTCCTACCGTTCTACGTCGTCACGAGCTACGTCGCGCTGGCGCTGCTGGCCGGCTGGTCACTGCGGCAGGTAGCCAAGGTGGAACCCGATGCGACGGAGTGGCTGCTCGGCGCGCTGCTCGTCAACGTGCTGCTCGCCTGGCAGGGCGTCGCCGACCACGCCCGTTGGCTCTGGTGGCTCGGCACGCCCAACATGCACGGCGGTGCGGTGCTGCTCGGGCTGGCGCAACTCGCCCTGTGGCTAGGTCCCCCGGCCGAAGCGCCGTCCCGCCGTCGCATGATGACGGCCACCGTGCTGCTCTTTCTCGGTCTCGCCTCGGATACGCTGCTCTTCACCCAGTTTGTTGCCCCGCTCGGCGCGGCGCTTTTCATCGGCTCATCCAAGCCACGCTGGCAATCACCGCGCCTGCGCGCCTTCGTCAAGGCCGTGGGCGTCGCGCTCCTGCTCGTGTTGTTCCTGCGGCTGGGCCTGCACCTGCTGCAATGGGGCAACTTTCCAGCTGTGGTGCGTTATGCACCCACCCCCGCCGCCATCGCTTCGACCGGCGCCCAGATGCTGGGCGACCTGACGGGACCGGTGTTGCGGGCGGTCCCCGGCCTGCTGGCAGTCTCGCTGGTCGCGCTCATTGGCTCAGTCTGGTTCGCGCGCCGCGCTGCGCTGAGCCACGCACAGCGACAAGCAGGCTGGGTTGCCGCGTTGTGCCTGCTGGCCACGCTCGCCCTGCCTGTGCTGGCCGTTTACTGGCGGAATCCCCAACACGGCCGCTACCTGCTGCCCTGCCTCGTCATGCCGCTCTGGTGGCTGTTGAGCGTGCTGCCGCAGGCCAAACTCCGCCCCCTCGTCGGCGCCGGCCTCGTCGCGTTTGTGCTGCTGGGCTTGATTGTCTGGCGGACGCCGCAGGTTGATTTCTCAAAATGGACCTGGCCCTACCCGGAGCGGGTGGCGGAGTTGGACAAATTCTTTCCTGGAGAAGGCCACGCCGATGGTCTGGCCGAATATTGGACAGCCACCTCACTCAACGCCCTCTCGCACCAAGTGCGGCTCAATCAGCTCCGCCCCGACGGACGCGTGCACTTCTGGGGCAACAACGCGTTTCATCATTTCACGCCGGAGACGCCGGACGCGAACGCGCCCCTCCACCCGCGCCGCTACTCGTTCATAATCGCCAACGATCTCGACCCGGTGGCGCTCAGGGCGAAATTCGGCGAGCCCGCCCGCATTGCCAATCTGAGCGGCTACGAAGTGTGGCTCTACGATTCAGCGGGCCGCCGTCGCATCAGCGCGGTCGTGGACGCTGAAGTGCGCTCCTTCCTCGGCGATCGCCCCGGCACGGAGCGGATTGCGCAGTAGCAGCGACTGTAGGGCGAGGTCTCCGAACCCCGCCTGCCCTCGCTGGCAATATCACGTCCAGGCGGGATTCGGAGATCCCGCCCTACAACCAAGGCCGCTTACGTGTTCCCCAACCGGCCGGTCGAGTCGCCGAAGCGTTCGAGGGAGGTGACGCCGGCGTGGTCGGCGAGGTCGAGGAAAAGGTTGGAGAGCGGCTTCGAACCGTGGTGCACGAAGCGGCCGCCGTGGAGCAAGCCACCGCCGCCACCCGCGAGGATGAGCGGCAGGTTCTCGTGCGTGTGGCGGTTGCCGTCCGCGTTGCCGCTGCCATAGAGGATGCGGGTGTTGTGCAGGAGCGTGTTGCCGTCCACGTCCTTCACCTGCTCCATCTTCGCGAGGAACTTGGAGAACTGCTCGACATACCAGCGGTCGATCTGGGCCACCTTGGCCACGCGCTCGGCGTTGTTCTGGTGGTGCGACAGGTCGTGGTGACCCTCGGTGATGCCGATCTCGCCGAATGAACGGTTGTCGCCGTCGTGGCCGAGCACGAAGGTCGCGACGCGGGTCGAGTCGGTCTGGAACGCGAGCAGCATCATATCATACATGAGCTGCACGTATTCGACGTGCGTCGCCGGGATCCCGGTGGGCGTGGCGACCACCGGGTCGGGGCCGGCGCCGAACTTCTCGGCCTTCTCGATGCGGGCCTCGATGTCGCGAATGCCGGTGAGATACTGGTCGAGTTTCTCGCGGTCGCCGAGATCAAGGCGGCCCTGCATGCGCTTGGCGTCGTCCATCACGAAATCGAGCACCGACCGGCGCTCCTGCATGCGGCGCAGGGCGTTTTCCGCGCGGTGGCCGTGCTCGCCGGCGCCGAAGAGGCGCTCGAACACGAGGCGCGGGTTGTTCTCCGGTGTCATCGGCGTGGTCGGCGACTGCCAGGAGATGTTGTATTGGTAGGCGCAGGAATAGCCGGAGTCGCAGTCGGCCGACTTGCGGTTGAGGTCGCAGCTAAGTTCGAGCGAGGGGAAACGCGTGAGGTGCCCGACCTCGCGGGCGATGGCCTGGTCGATCGAAACACCGGCACGGACATCGGTGGCACTCTTGTTGATGCGCACACCGGTCAGGAACACGGCGTTGCCGCGGGCGTGGTCGCCGCCGCCGTCGTTGCCGGCATTGGCGTTGGCCTGCTCGAGGCCGCCGAGCACCTGGATGTGCGAACGCATCGCCTCAAGCGGGGCGAGCGTGCCCTGCAGGGCGAAGTCCGTCAGCCCGCCGCTCGGCCACCACTGCCCGGGAATGGCGCCGTTGGGAAACATCACGAAGGCCGTGCGCAGCGGCGCGCCGGTCGCGGTCGTCGCCAGCTGCGCGGCGCTCGCGGCGGCTAGCAGGCGCGTGGGCAGCAGCGAACCCATCGCCGGCAGGGCAATGCAGGCTCCGAGCCCCTTCAGGAAACGGCGGCGGTTCATCAGGGCAACTTGCTCGCGGAGCGTGGCGGTGGGGCGACGGGTGTTCATAAGGCTTCGGGGTCGGGGTTGAGGGGTTCAGCTGCGAGGCGCGGCGACGGCCTCCCGAGAGGCGGTGTTCACCACGGGTTCGACGCGACGCTGCTGGAAGGGGGCGGACTCAATGATGCCGCGCAAAAGGGCGGAAGGACGGGCGTCAGCCGCCTCCATCCGATGGACCAGCTGATCAATGGTCTCGGTATCGTAATACTCCACGCCGCGCCCGAGGGCATACATCAGGAGCTTCTCCGCGAGGTTGTGCAGATAGTCGCCGCGATGTTGGGTGGCCAAAATGTGCTTCAACTCGCGGATGTTGGCGAATTTTTCGCCGGTGATGAGCTTGCCCGCGGGTTCGACCGGCTGGTTGCTGTCCATGTCGCGCCAGCGGCCCATCGCATTGAAGTTCTCCAAGGCCAGACCGAGCGGATCCATGCGGTTGTGGCAGGATCGGCACATGCCGTTGCTCGCATGCAGGTCCAGCGTCTCGCGGAGCGTCATCTTGGCCAGCTCTTCCTTGGAAGCGATGTTCTCGAGCGGCGGGATGTTCGGCGGCGGCGGCGCGGGCGGCGTGCCGAGGATTTTCTCCAGGATGAACACGCCGCGCTTCACCGGCGAGGTGCGCGTGGGATTCGAGGTCACGGCCAGCACGGTGCCCTGGGTAAGCACGCCGCCGCGCGGGCTGTCGGCCGGCAACTGAACCTTGCGCATCTCGCGCCCCTTCACGCCGGAGATGCCGTAGTGCTCCGCCAGCTCCTCGTTGAGGAAGGTGTAGTCGGTGTTGATCAGCTCGATCAGGCTGCGGTCCTCCTTGAGCACATGCGCGAAAGTCAGCTCGGTCTCCTGCTGCATGGCTTGGCGCAGGCTCCAGGTCAGTTGCGGCTTGGGGGAGCGGAAGACCGGGACGACGACCTCGCGCAGCCTTTCACCCTCGGCCTTTTCCTCGGGCGTGCGGCGCTCGACCGGGGTGCGGTTGAGCTGACGGAACCGCTCCATCGCGGCCAGGAACTCGGGGTTCGGATTTTCGCGCAGGAAGATGTCGAGCGGGTTGATGACCACCGTGGTGATGTCGCGGGCCTGCAGCCACTGGCCGGTGAAGTTGCGCACAAACTCCATGGCCTTCGGATCAGCCAGCATCCGATCCACCTGCGCGCCGAGGTTCGCCCGCAAGCGACCCTCGCGGGCAAGCCGGAACAGCTCCTCGTCGGGCATCGAGGACCACAGGAAATACGACAACCGGGACGCCAACGCCCACTCATCCACCAGCGGATGAGTCTGCCCGGGGGTCAGCGGCAACGTTTGTTCCTCCCGGAAAATGAAGCGGGGTGAAGCGAGCACGGCGACCATGGCCTGGGCAACCCCGGCCTCGAACGTGCCGCCCGGCTGCCCGGAGATGCGTTCGGCCATCTCGACGAGTTTGTCCAGCGTCGGGTGATCCACGGGGCGGCGGTAGGCCCGAAGCGCAAAATTCTCGAGGATTTCGCGGCGGTAGGCGTTGCGCGCCCGGGCGGAGGCCGGCACGGGCTTGGGGAAATAACGCGTGTAGTTCGCCGGCTTCACCCAGTGTTGCGGCGCGTAGGGGCCGCGCACGTTCACGGCGTCGAGCCGCAGGCGGAGGGAGCGTTTCTGGTCGCGGTCGGGGCCGACCGGCCGCACCTCCACGAGGAACCGGTGCTCGCCGGGCGTCCAATCGCGGTCGAAGGCGAACTTGAAACCCTTCTCGTAGCCCTCGCGCACGAACTCCTCGTCGAGCACCTGCTCGCCGTCGATGCTGAAGATCAGACGGCAACGGTTGTAGTCGAACTGGTCGTCCACGTAACGCTCCAGCGCCTTGAGGTCGATTTCCACCTGATAACGGCCGGCGTGCTCGACCTTGTGCACCGCCTCGACCGTGACCGGGGTGTAGTAGGAAAGCACCAGCGAACGGCCCTGGATGGCGGGCGCGGGCCGCTCATAGGTTGCAACCGGGGTCGCCGGCGCGGGCGCCGAGGTGGTGGCGTCGGCGATGAGCGTGGCCGGCGTTTCCATGCGCAGCGTGACGAACTGCCGGCCCTCGACCGGCTTCTCGGCCACGACCAGCGGCTGCGTCGGAACCGCGCCGCTCACGATGGCCTGCGCGGCGTCGAGGTATTTTTCCATCAGCATCGGCGAGATGGTCAGCACGTCGCCGTTGTTGTCGAAGCCGTGGCCGGTGTCGTCGGCGGGGAATTCCTTCTGCGTGTCGTAGTCCACGCCCATCAGCTCGCGCACGGTGTTGCGGTAATCCACACGGTTGAGGCGGCGCACGGTCACGCGGCCGGGGTCGGGCTTGGCCGGGTCGAGCTCAAAGACGTCCCGCTTGATGAAGGTCGCGAACTTCTCGAGCTCCTCGTTGGTGAGGTAATCCTCGTCCACCGGCGGCATGATTCGCGAACGGGTGTTCTTCAGCACGCGCAGCCAGAGCGTGTGGTCCTTGAGGGACGCCTCGTCCCTGAACTGGTCGAGCTTCACGCCGCCCTCGCTCTCGCCCTCGCCGTGACAGCTGTAGCAGTAGGTCTCCAGCATGGGCTGGATCTCCTTCTTGAAGGTCTCCATGGCCGGCTGCGCGAGGCCCGCGACGGGCAACACGAGCAACGGCCAGGACAGGGTAAGCGTGGACCGGAAGCGGGATAACATGAAAGCGATCCGACATAACCCCAGACGCGCTCCGATTGCAAACCCCGGTCATGCAATTGCCGTGGATTTCTGCGCAAACATTTGACGCTCCCGTTGCACGCCCGGTTTGCAATGTCGCGCCTCGCGTCTCAGTGTGCGCGCATGAAATTGGTGCGCCTCTCCACCGTCCTGCTGTTCGCCCTCCTCGGCATCCTTTGCTCCGCGCTCGCCGCCGGCTCGATCCTCTCCGGCCCGATGCTCGGCTACCGCGCGCACCGCGAGGTTTTCCTTTGGCTCGAAACCAAGGATGCCGCGCAGGTGACCCTCGACTATTGGCTCGCGGGCCAACCCGAGACCAAGCGCACCCTCGCGCAGGCTGCGCCCGCCCCCACCCCGGCCGGCGGCCAGATCTTCCACTTCCGCCCCGGCCTCCTCGAGATGGGCGCCGAATACGAATACACCCTCAGCCTCGACGGCGTGAAGCAGGACTTCCCCTTCCCCACCACGTTCAAGACCCAGGCGCTGTGGGAGTGGCGCACGCCGGCTCCGGACTTCAAGTTCATCACCGGCTCCTGCGCCTACATCAACGACCCGGCCCACGACCGCCCCGGCCTGCCCTACGGCAAGACCACGCGCACGTTCGAGCTCATGGGCGACAGCGGCGCCGACTTCATGGTCTGGCTCGGCGACAACTGGTATTACCGTGAGCCCGACTACGACTCGCTCAGCGGCCTCTGGTATCGGCCCCAGCACGACCGCGCCATTCCCGAGATGCGCAAGCTGCTCG
>CBINOW010000040.1:0-32177 GCA_966252395.1 uncultured Oleiharenicola sp.
GCAGCGCCTCCTTTTTCTTCTTCGCGGCGCCGCTCTTGCGTTCGAGCAACTGCGGGAAGTCGAGCTCGGCATAAGGCGTGAAACGCACCACTTCGCGCTCAGCGAGGCTGCGCGCGGCGCTCGGGCGGCTGATGACGTAGGGCCGGCCGAAGTTCGGATTCTTCACGGGTTCGAACAGGCCGGTGGTGGAGTTCAGCAGCGCGTAGGGCAGCTCGCTGTAGATGTCCATGCGGATGGTCGGGTTGCCGAGCACGGAGCGGCGGTAGTCGGAGTATTCCTGCCGGTCATAGGCGAACTGGAAGCCGATGCGGTCACGCCAGAAGGACTGCTCGACCGAGGTGTTGAACGCCTTGAAGCGCGAACCTTCGGCCTTGTTGGGACCGTCGATCAGCTTGTTGTAGAAGTCGAAGAAGCTCGGATCGGTGAGCGTGCCGGAGCGCCAAAGGCCCTGGAGGGCGTAGAGGAGCGAACCGAGACCGCGCGTGGCATACTGCTCCAGGCGCAACAGGCCGATGGTCTCAGGGCCGCGCAGGCCGGTCAGCCCGGCACCATCGCGCACCCCCGCATTGTTGATGGTCGGATAATTGAGCATGCCCGGCGCCAGGATGCGGCTGACCTGGCTCGAGTTCGGGTCATCATAGACGACGTTCCAGTAGTTCACACCGCTGCCGTCGATGCCGGGGAAAAGCGTGCTGCCGCCGACGAGATTGGTGCGGACGAGGGCGCCGATCCAAGCTTCGGCATTGGGATTGGAGGCCGAGGCCGCGGCGCGCGCGCCGATGTCGGTGCGCGTGGGGTTGCCCGAGATCAGCGAGGCGGTGTTGATGCCGACCACGAAGGGGCTGTAGCCCTGCTTCGACTTCATCGGCTGGAGGACCCCGAGGAGCGTGTCGTCCTGGCCGGGCTGGCGACCGAGCGGCGTGGGCGAGCGCAGCTCGATGGGCGAGGTGATGAACCAGGGGGAGACGCTGTCGTTGATCGTGTTGAGGCGCGGGCGGTTCGCGTTGATCTTACCGTCCTCGTAGGAGACACGGAAGGTCGTGCGGGCGCTGCCACGCTTGAGGAGCTTCGGTTCGTAGCGCAGCGCACCGTAAACGCGCTCGTCGCGGTTGAAGGCCGGGTCCTGCTCGTATTTCTTGTGGTCGTGCAGGGCGGCCACGCGGATAGCGAGCTCGTCCTTGAGCAGCACGCGGTTGATGTTCAGCGACACGCGGGCGCTGCCCTGGTCGTCGGTGCGGGCGTTGACCGTGGTCTGGTTGCGGCCGAAGGAGGCCGGGTCGGGCGTGCCGTTGATGATGCCCGCGCCGCTGCCGTTGCCGAAGAGGATCGAGTTGGCGCCGCGCTGGACGTCAATGCGCGACGTGTTGTAGCCGTCCCACGGGATGTCGGTCAGGAAGAAGTCGCGGGTGTTGTCGGCGCTGTCCAGGCCGCGCACGCGGGTGTTGGACTGCGGCCGGAGGCGCGCCTGGGTGTCGTCGAGCACGCTGGCGTCGCCGATGGAGGAACCGATGAGAAAGTTGCCCTGGCTGCCGCCGACCTCGGTGCTGACCATGTATTGGAGCAGCGTTTCACTGTTCACGGCGCCGATGTCGCGCATGAACTCCTCGGTCGCGACGGAGATGGCGGAGCCGACATCCTTGAGATTCGTGCGGATACGGGTGCCGGCCAGACTCTCGGTGGCCTGGTAACCGACATCGGAGGACGCGCTGACTTCGAAGGGCGAGAGCACGAGGACATCCTCCGCGCCGGGGGCGGTGCCGGCGGCCGGAGCGGGGGTGGTGGTCTGGGCTTGGGTCCGGGCCAGCAGCGCCAAGGCGGTGCAGGCCAAGGCGCAGGCCTTGAGGGATCGATTCATTGTTGCGGGGGTTTTTCGGCACACCCGCCGCGTGCCCGGATCAGGGCGGCAGCCAGTGTGCAGGAATGCTTGGAGGGTGGTTGGGTAACGAACGCACTGTGGCGGGACAGCGCGGCAAGGTGCGGCGGGCGGCTCACCCCGTTAGGGGCAGGGTTGGCCGACTGAACGCTCGGCCAGCACACTGCGTGTCCGGTTTCCGCCCCATCAAGAGCCCGCACCTATATCTTTGGTAGGAGCACGTCCGGCTTCCACCGCACCGCGGTGTGACGAAGCTGGAGCAACTTCAGCAAAAGTGTAGCCGCGCTTGAGTCCCGCGGTCGCGGGACGAAAGCGCGGTCAGGGGGCGACCACGTTGTCGCCGTTTCGACAAGCTCAAGGTCCCGAGCCTGTCGAGGGACTGCGCTCCACCGCGGCTACGTTCTATCCAACCCGCCCTATGCGATGTCGATAATGCCGCGTTGCACCGCCACCACGAGGGCCTCGGTGCGGGCGGTGACATCCAGCTTGGAAAGGATGTTGGTCACGTGGATTTTCACCGTGCCTTCCGTCACGCCGAGGAGGGCGCCGATTTCCTTGTTGCTGCGTCCCTTCGCGATCAGACCGAGCACCTCGGTCTCGCGCTCGGAGAGCGGGGAGAGCGAGCGCGTGCCGATGCCGGCCGCCAGCTCGGCGGGCAGGTAGCGTTCACCGGCGTAAACCCGGCGGATCGCCTCCACCAGCTGCGAGAGATTCATGTTCTTCACCACGAAGCCGGCGGCCCCGGCCCGCATCGCCTGGTAAACTTCCTCGCCCCGCGCGTAGTTGCTGAAGACGACGATCCGCACCGTGTGAAATTCCGCCTTGAGCGCGCGGATCGCCGCGAGCCCGCCCATGCCCCGCATGCGCAGATCGAGGATCACGACATCCGGGCGGTGTTTGCGGTAGGCCGAGATGGTCTCTTCGCCCGAGTCCACTTCGGCCACCACCTCCAGGTCGGGCTGCGCCGAAGCGGCGAAAACCAGGCCCATGCGCATCACCATGTGGTCGTCGGCGACCAGCAGGCGGATGTTGGGACGTCGGTTGGCTTTGGCGGAGGTGCTCATGGCGATGGCTTGGGCCGTGGGACGGTGACCTGGATGGTCGTGCCGGCTCCCGGCGCACTGATGATCTGCAGACCGGCCTGGATGGAGCGGACGCGGGCCTCGATGCCCCGCAGGCCGAAGTGCCCCTCGGTGCGGCTGCCGGTCGCGACATCGAACCCGCAACCGTCATCCGTGACGCTGAGAATCACCGCGTTGTCCTCGGCCTGCAGCGTGACACCGATGTGGCCGGCCCGGGCGTGCTTCATGGCGTTGGTGATCGCCTCCTGGGCGATGCGGAGGAGATTGTGCTGCACATCGGGGACCAGGGAAACAGGACCCGGCGGGGTCACGACGTTGATGGTGCTCGACCCGGCATTGATGTAATCCACCAGCTTGCGCAGCGCTTCGTCGAGCGTGGCATTCTGCAACAGCGGCGACTCCAAGTTCCACACCGCATGCTGCACCTCCTCGCGCGAGTAGGAGAGCATGTTGCGCATGACTCCGAGCTGCCCGCGCAGCTCGGGCGTGAGCGCGGGGTGTGTGAGGGTGGTCTCGAGATGCAGCAGTGTGCCGCTGAGTCCCTGCTGCAGGCTGTCGTGGATTTCGCCGGCCAGACGGCTGCGCTCCGCCAGCGTGGCGGCGTTGCGGGTCTCCTCGTTGAGCCGCTCCATGGTGGACTTCAATTCGCTCGTGCGTTCGCGAACGAGCAGCTCGAGCTCGGCGTTGCGGCGGCGCGAGCGTTGGGTCATCCAGCGGGCGACTCCCGCCGACAGCCCCAGCAGGAGCAGCGCGCCGCCGGCATAACTGAACGGCGTCCGATACCAGGGCGGGGCGATGGCAAAGGCCAAGGTGAAGGTTTCCGCCGCCGCGGCCTGCGGTTCCACCTGACGCACCTCGAGCTGGTAATCGCCCTCCCGCAGTTTGGGGAAACGCAGCACCATGCTCGAATCAACTGGCGTCCACGATTCCGATGCCGCGAGCCGGTATTGATATAACGGCGGCGAGCGCCACGCATAGGTGCCGGAAAAGAAACGGAAACTCAGGCTACTGTCGTCGTAGGCAAACCGCAGTCCGTCGGCCGGTTCGCCGGCCGGCTTCAGCAGCTCGCGCCGCCCCCGGTCCGCCATCATGGAGACCAGCCGGAGGCCGGGCCTCCGGTTCTCGCCGACGACCTGGCGCTCCACGTGATAGAGCGAACGGCC
Organism: uncultured Oleiharenicola sp.; assembly: GCA_966252395.1. Taxonomy (GTDB): domain Bacteria; phylum Verrucomicrobiota; class Verrucomicrobiia; order Opitutales; family Opitutaceae; genus Lacunisphaera. The sequence goes on from CBINOW010000040.1 coordinate 4,119, forward strand.
GGACGTCACCCAGATGTTGTCGCCCGGCAGCACCATCACCTCGGGATAAGCATCGTTGCGCAGCTCGAAGGTCGTGGCATCGAGGCGGTGGCCGCCGTTCTCCGGGGCGAAGGTCACGATGCCGCGCGTGTGCGTGGCCCAGAGGGTTCCCGTTTCGTCCTCGGTGACGCGCGCGATCCAGTAGGGCGAACGGTTGAGCAGGGCGGCGAGCGCGGGCGCCTCGCAGAATTCCCCTTTCTCCTCGTCGTAGAACGCCCGGTGACCCTGGGCGCCGCTGAAAATGACGACCGGGCCCACGGCCCCGAGGTTGGTCCAGGTGCCGCCGCTCCACGGCGGCGTGACCGGCTCCAAGTTGAGCCGGCCGTCCCGCAGAGTGAGCTTCGCGACCTTGTCGCCGCCCAGCTCGATCCAAAGCGCGCGCCGCAACATCGTCCGCACCGGGGCGTCGCCGACGCCGGCAATCCGCGGCGCGCACTCGGTCCAACGCCCGTCGGCGAAGCGCAACGCGGCGATTTCCCGGCCGCCGATCACCAGACAGGTATCGGGCGCGATGAACACGAGCTTGGCCGCGTTGTCGATCTGGGCGATGCGGCGGAAGATGCCGTCAGCCCCGGCCGCGAGGATGCCGGTGGTGTCGGCCGCCAGCAGATGCGGCCCCTGCGCCGCCACCCCGCCGATCTGCCCGACCGGCAATCCGGCCAAAGGCTTGAACCGCGAGGGCGTGCCCGGGCCGGTGTTGCTCGATTCATACAGCGTTCGTCCGGAACACACGACCAGCCGGTCATCCCAGGGGAATACCCGCGGCCAGGCCATGGTGAGCCCGAGCGACTGGCCGAAGCTCGTCAGCGGCGAGTTGTAGAATATCTTGTAGATGGCGTTTTCGCCCATGGCCCAGAGGACGCCCGGCTCGTTCGCGGCGAGCGCACCGACCAGCTGGAATTCCGGCATGGGCAGCTGCCAGCGCAGGGCGTCATCGGCGGAGAAAAGAAACACCCCCTGGTCGGCGAGGCTCAGGGCGACGCCGCCTTCCGCCAGGGGCGCCAGCGCCAGCACGCGCCCGGTGAGACCGAACTCCTGCTGTGGCGGCCACGGCGCGGCGACCTGGCCGTCGAAGGCGAGCAGACGTCCGCTGCGCAGGGCCAGCAGGGTGCGCGTCCCGGCCAGTGGGACGGCGCGCTCCACGACGGTGTTCTCCAACCCGGGCACCGCGACGACCCGCACGGTGCCGCTCTCCGGCAGGATCTCACGCAGGAGGCGGTCCTCGCACGAGACAAAGACCCGGTTTCCCGCCCGGAAGCACGTCACCACACGGGGCAGTTCGAAGAATTGGTTTTTCTGGCGCGCGAAGTCCCAAAACACCACGCCGTTGAACCCGTGGAACCAGACCCCGTGGTCGGTGGCCAGCATCTCGCCGAAAGGCGTCAACGCCGTCCAAGCCGGTGCATCGGGCGGCACCAAGGACCGCGCCCGCAGATGACCCTCGCCGGTCTGTTCGGCGATGCCCCATGAGGCGCGTGCGCCGTAATAATAGACGCCGTTCACCACCCGGACGATGGTCATGGTGTTCCGGCTGTCCGGAGCTGCTTGCATGCGGTCCACCCACGCCGTGTCGTTCAACACGGTATAGATGCCGTCATACATCACGGCGAAGCGGCCGAAGGAATCGAAGCCCAGCCGGGCGGCGCGGGGCACCCGGCCAATTTCATCCAGCGAGTAGGCCCGGATGAACGGCAGCCCGCGCATCTCGTCCCCGCGTGCGCGAGAGGCCGGCCCCAGGCAGCATCCGAGCAGGAGGCTGGCCAGCAAGATCCGGATCGCCCCGCTCCAGTGAGTTCGGGTCGTGATCAACCGGGAAACGGTGCGAGATGGCTTGGGGTGAGGCAACGGGAAGGGAATCCAACGCGGTTCAGCCCACGATCAGGAACAACCGGCAGGCTCGGGCAAGAACCACGACTATAACTAAAGTTAGAGTGCCGGGCGCGTCAGCCTGAAATCCGCCGGACGAATACTGGGCTCCATCGGCCAGTGACCGAGCCTTGGCTTTTTAGCGTTCGATCTGCCGAATCTGTAGGGCGAGATCGCTGATCCCGCCTCGAACCAGGCGGGGTTGCTTCGCCATCCCCGCCAAGCCTTCGTCGGCGACCCCGCCTTACACTCGAAAAGCCAGGGGACAAACATCGCCCGCGAACCCCCACTATAACTAAAGTCTGTTTGCCCTGCGCAAGCGGCGGCCCTCAGTTGGTTAGCCCCGACCCTCTTTCCCCATGAAGCGACTCCTCCGCCTCGTCCCCACCCTCGTCTTGTTTTCCACCGCGGCATTCAGTGCCGAAACTGGCTGGACCGATCTCCTCGCGGGGAACAGCACCGCCGCCTGGCGCTCCGTGCGCGGCGAAAACTTCCCCACCCGCGGCTGGACGCTCGCCGACGGCGTGCTCACCGTCCACAAAGCCGGCGGCGAGGAATCGCGCGGGGGCGGCGATATCATCACGCGCGCCCGCTACGCGAACTTCGAGCTGGAGCTGGAGTTCCGCATGACGCCCGGCTGCAACAGCGGCATCAAGTTCTTCGTCCAACCCAATCTCTCGCCCATAGACCGTCTGACCGGCAAGCCGACAAACCTTGGCTCCGCGATCGGGCCGGAATTCCAGATCCTCGACGACGTGCGCCACCCCGACGCCAAGGCCGGCCGCGACGGCAACCGCACCGTCGGCTCGCTCTACGATCTCATTCCCGCTGACGCCGACAAGGTCGTGCAGCCCATGGGCGAATGGAACCGGGCGCGCATCGTTGCCCGCGGCTCGCAGGTGGAATTCTGGCTCAACGGCAAGATGACCCTCCAGTTCGACCGCCACTCCGCGGCCTACCGCGACCTCGTCGCCCAAAGCAAATACCACGTCATCCCCGAATTCGGCGAATGGGCCGACGGCCACATCCTGCTTCAGGATCACGGCGACGAGGTCTCCTTCCGGAATGTGCGGATCCGCGAACTTTCCGCCCGGTAAGCCATCAGCCCCGTTCCGCCATGTCCTCTCTGCCCCGTCGTGAGTTTCTGAAAAAAGGCGCGCTCGCCACCGCCGCCTTCACCGCGTTCTCCCCGTGCCTCCTCCGCGCCGCCGCCCCGGACAAGGTCAACCTCGCCTGCGTCGGCATCGGCAATCGCGGACGCGACGTCGTCAAGGAGCTGCACGCCACCGGCCTCGCCAACATCGTCGCGCTCTGCGACACCGAGCTCGGCGCCCCGCACACGCAGGACATCCTGCGGATGTTCCCCGACGTGCCGCGCTTCACGGATTTCCGCCAGATGTTCGACAAGCTGGGGAAGCAGTTCGACGCGGTGAGCATTTCCACGCCGGACTTCTCGCATTTCCCCATCGCCATGCTGGCGATGTCGCAGGGCAAGCACGTGTATTGCGAGAAACCCGCGGGCCAGACCTTCCGGGAGATCGCCCTGATGATGGCGGCGGAGAAGAAATACGGCGTCGCCGCGCAGATGGGCAACCAGGGTCACTCCGAGGCGAACTACTTCCAGTTCAAGGCCTGGACCGAGGCCGGCGTCATCAAGAACGTCACCAAGATCACCGCGTTCATGAACTCGCGCCGCCGCTGGCACGGCAAGACGGTCAGCGGCCCGCTTCCCGCCGAGGCCGTGCCCGCCTCGCTCGACTGGGACGCATGGCTCTCCGCCGTGCCGGTCCGCGACTACAACAAGGGCTACCTGAACGGCGAATGGCGTTCCTGGTATCACCTCGGCAACGGCGCCCTTGGCGACTGGGGTGCGCACATCTTCGACACCGCGCACGAGTTTCTCGGGCTCGGCCTGCCCACCGAGATCGAGCCGACGCTCGAGGGCTGGAGCCCGTTCATCTTCCCGCAGGCCTCGACCCTCGCCTTCCGCTTTCCCGCGCGCGGCGCCCTGCCGCCCTGCGAGCTCACCTGGTATGACGGCTTGAAAAACCTCCCGCCGCTGCCGGAGGGCATGGGCGCCGCGGTTGTGGACCCCAACATTCCGCCGCCCTCCGCCGGCACGATCGACACGAAGGTTCAGCCGCCGGGCAAGGTGATCTACGGCGAGGGCCTCACCTTCAAGGGCGGCAGCCACGGATCCACGCTCCAGATTCTCGGCGAAGCCGCTGCGGACCTGAAGCTGCCCGAGGTGCCGCGCAGCCCGTCGAACCACTTCAAAAACTTCCTGCTCGCGTGCAAAGGCGAGGAAAAGTGCCGCTCGTCGTTCGCCGTCGCCGGCCCGCTGTGCCAGACGATGGCCCTCGGCATCATCAGCCAGCGCTACAACGCCAAGCTGACCTTCGACCCCGTCGCCGGCCGCATCACCAACCACGCCGAAGCCAACGCCATGCTCACCGGCCTCCCGCCCCGCGCCGGCTGGGGGCAATACTACCGGCTCTGACAGTTTTGAGTGTTTCAGGAAGTGGCTGAGAGGGGAGGGGTCGACGCAGTTTTGACGTTCCCTCCGAAATCTAAATACTTATGGCCCACAGGCAAAAGGCATGCGAATTGACCTTTCCCCGTAGCCCAGCAAGTGCAAAGGTTTGAATGAGTTCGCTTGCTTAAGCCATATCGCAATGCAACTCATGCTCTGCGAGCAAATCACCGTGGCCAAGACCCAATCACTCTCGAGGCTTTTCCAAGCACTTTCCGCCCATGACATCGACAAGGCAACGCAAGTTGCTGCCCAGATTGTTGGAGACGAAGAGAAGAAAGGGCATCGTGACGCGGCTCGTCAACTTCGCGGTGCACTCCGACCAAATGGGCTAGCGAACGGCACTAGTCGCGACTTCCAACCGAGACACCACGGGCTCTTATCGCAATCATTGGTAGCACAGACGGAGGCGGCAAATTTGTCAGAACTTTCGCTTCGTCCGGCGTTGCGACGTGACCTAGAGACCATCGTTCGCGAGTGGCAGAGGAAGGGAGATCTCCTCAAAGCGGGCATTCGTCCTAGGAATCGGCTGTTGTTTCACGGCCCCCCCGGATGCGGGAAGAGTGCATCGGCTAAAGCACTTGGAGCTGAACTTGGTCTCCCGACGTTTCTAGTTCGCTTCGATGCGGTAATAGGAGCCTATCTAGGACAAACAGCGATTCATCTTCGGGAGATTTTTCGCTTCGCCGAGCAAAACGCATGCGTGCTGATCTTCGATGAGGTTGATGCGCTCGGGAAAAGGCGTGGCAATCCACTCGATGTGGGCGAACTGGATCGCATCGTAATCGCGTTCATGCAGGAATTGGAACACGCGGTGCCAACTGGCCTCGTAATCGCTACCTCAAACCTTCCGGACGACCTCGACCGTGCGCTGTGGCGGCGGTTTGACCTAGCGGTAGAATTTCCCGCCCCAACAAAGGCCGAACTCCGGACGTTTGTCGCAAAGCGTGCATTGGAACATAATCTCGTGATCCCGAGGGCGATAGCATCGCAAGCGGCAGGTGCCGTCAGCTATGCAGAATCAGAGCGAATCGTAGAGAACGCCGTGAGGGAGCGAATCCTTAACGGCCACCATCGTAAGAATGGCTCGCGGCACCCCAAACGTTAATCCCCGCCATTTCTTCCTCAATGAGCATCATGAGATGCGTGGGGAAAAGGATGGCGGTGGTCGCACACCGGAATACGTCGATGTTAATTGGCGGTCCAAAGGGTCACGTATTTATCAGTCGTTGGTTACCGTTGGCCAACAACTGAGCGCCTACCGAGATCCGATTAAACGTTCGCGATACTTTCTACTCGCTGTTCCAGAAGCAAAGGTCACGAAAAAGTCCGAAGACAGAAGGCGGGCACAGGACGGAAAAGTTCTAGAGGACGTCAGCTATCGCGAGGCCGAAGCACGCGTATTCGCACGCCTCGGGCTGGACCTCATACACGTGAACCCCGACGGATCGGCAATGGTTCACGCCCGGGCGGATCACTTCGAGCAACTCAAACAATCCTCGCAAAAACTCGAGGAGTTCGGCCTTCGAGAGAAGGCGCGCTGGGCCACAATCAACTCCTTTTCACCGAACCGCCCCGAATTCGTATATGACGAGAGATGGCTGCGCCAGCTCTCTCGAACAAGTCTAGTCACGGCGGTGGTTGAACTTCAGCCCCTCTTAACGCTGGTAGAGGCGGAAGATGTCGCGCGCGCCGTCGCCGAATTGCTTCGTCGTCCTGCCGGCGAAGTCTTCAAGACCGTAGGCACAGATTTCTCCGGGCGACGTTGGTTGACCGGCAAGGTGTTTCCAGATTCTCTTCAAAAAATTGCGTCTAGCTTTTATTCCATCCAGTCGATTCACCCTCCGTTGGAATCTGTTTTTGTCGCTGCAACCCCGGCACGAACGACGAAAGGGCAATACAAGCCTGTGCCTGTTGACGCCAGAACCCTGCCCTGCGTCGGCGTGCTCGATACAGGAGTGCCGGCCGACCACAAATATTTGGCAAGTTACCGAAGGGGAGGATACGTAGCACCTATTGGACCTGGAACTTCGCTCGGCGACCATGGATCGCGTGTCGCATCTCGTGTCGTTTTTGGTGATATCGACTGCAGCGCCGGCGTTCCCGACAACATACAAGGGGCATGTTCGTTCTACGATGTGAATGTAGCACTGGATGCCGAGATGCTTGACGAGAAAAGTATTCTGCCGGCGCTTGAGGCAATCGTCGCCGTCGCACCCGACGTCCGGGTATTCAACTTGAGCTTCGATAACGTGCGTCCGTTGGACGCCGAGTTGCCAGTGGTGCGACGCGAGAAGCTCAACCTCGTCCAAGATTTGGACAACTTTGCTTTCGCCCGGGACGTCGTGATCATCGTTGCTGCGGGGAATAGTCCGCCCGGGATTATTCCAGCCACGCCTTATCCACGTCACTTCGCCGACCCTCGCTGGGCGCTTGGAACCTGGCCAAGAAGCTTTAATTCCCTTACATGTGGCTCCTTCGTCGAATGGCCGGGAAACGGGGTCGCGACAGAAGTTGGAGCGCCTAGCCCCTTCACGAAGGTTGGTTGGGGACTATGCGATAGCCCCAAACCCGATTTGTCTGAAAACGGTGGCAATGGAGATGAGTCCTATCGGTTCCAACCTGGCTTAGGTGTCTGGGCCACTTCGGCAGCCGGAAATTGGGAAGATCTCTCGGGAACATCGTTTGCGGCTCCGCTGCTCGCGAGACAAGCAGCCCTCGCGTTTCAACGACTAGAGTCGTATTGCGAACCGGGCACTAAAGTTTTTGGCGCTACCGTTAAAGCGTATCTGATCCTCAGCGCCATTGAGCCTGAAGTGCGGGGCTCGCTTCGCACTTTGGCAGAGCGAACTCTTGGACGAGGCCGCGCGTCTGCGGAGTGGCTTTTATCGCCTCGGCCAGATCGTGCCTTAATCGTATGGCAGGGTGCGCTCGAGGGACCCAAAGACCTTATTCGCGTCAAAATTCCCATTCCTAAAGATTGGCTTACTACAGCAACTGCGCCACGCCTCCGCATAATCCTCTCGTGGGACAGTCCCGTTAACGCTGCGGTGGAAGAACTCTGGGCGAGCCGCAAGGTCACGGCGACGTTTCGCACGCATTCCGAGGGGCATGCGCTGCACCCGTCGGGAGCGACACATAAAACGTATCCAATCGTTGAGCGGAAATATGACCTGAAGAAATTGCCCGAAGGCGTCAGTCCTCCGGAGGACGAACTGTGGCTACTGGAAGTCGCATACCAATTGGCTGCCGAGTATCATCCCGCAATTGATTTCGACCCGCAACAACGAGTGGCTTTTGCGGCAGAACTTTACGACGAGTCCGAAACTCCAAGTTCCCCACAAGCATCGCTGCAAACATTGCCAGCGACCGAAACCATGACGCGGTTTACGGTCGGCGCCGCAGTAGTCCGCAATCCCGTAATTTTGCGAACCCGTCGCTAATTGCGCGCTTGCGCGCGATTAGCGGGCGCCCGCACGCGAGCTGCCCACCAAGGAACGGCGCGTCCGGACGACGCGCCCTACCTACTCCACTTCGGTCCAGACGAGCACGGTGCCGTCTTTGCGGGTGGGGGTCGTGCCGGGCCAGTCGGCGCCGTAGGGTTCGCCGGTGGTGGGATCGATTCCGACGAAACGATTCGTCTTCAATGAGAGCAGCATGCACTGGCGGTCGCGGAGCATGTCCTGCCACATAAACAGACTAGCGGCGGATTCCTGCTTCATCGGGCGCACGTCGGCCGAGAGGCCGGCGCCGATTACGGTGAGCCAGCCGCTGCCGTCCATGACTTCGAGCGCGACGCGGCCCTCGCCACGGTCATGCACGCGGAACCGCGCCTGCGCGCCGCTCGCCGGCTTCGAGCCTGGCTGCGCCGAGTGCAGCATGCCGTGCGGGTTGGCCCAGACGACGCTGCCGTTGGCGAGATTCGTGAACGTGACGACCTTGCCGAGCGGGATGTTCTGCGAACGGTCGGCGAGCGGCTCGTCCACCGTGAAGCTCGCGAAGTCGGCGTGCCCGCCTTCCAGGCCCGCGGTGTTGAACGCGAAGAGCCCAAGGCGCGTGCCCTGGAAGGTCTTCAACTGATATGGCAGGCGGATCATGCCGCCGATGTCGGTGAAGGTCTTGCCGTCAGTGCTGTAGCTGAAGTGCGCGAAGTCCTCGTCGTAATCGCCGGTGGCGCGCAGCCAGATGCGCGGCGACGTCAACGGCTGGTCGAGGGTTTCGTTGCTGAACTGGTCGTAGCGGCGCAGCACGAGGCCCGCATCGGTGCGCACGACGCCGAGCGTGGCGAAGGGCATGTTCACCAGCGCGAGGCCGGCGGTGTCACCGGGGCGCAGACCAGAGGCGTCGAGTTCGGCGGTCGCGACTGACACCGGGCCGATGGCGCGCTGTGTGAGCGTGTTTTTCGCCCAGAGGAATTGCGAGGCCGGCAACGTGTGCAGGCGGAGTGCGCCGGGTTTTTCCGTGAGCGACCACTTCGCGTTCACCGGGTTGTGGTTCCATTGCCAGACGGGCAGCAGTTTCGGGCCGGTGAAGTCGTCGCTGCGCTGGTAAGCAGCGTGCGGTTCGACCTTGGCCTGCCCTGAGCCTGTCGAATGGGCCGCGACGGCGGGCTTGGTCCAGGTGCGCGGCGTGCGGCCGAGGTTGCCGGGCAGGCCGAAATACGGCCAGCCGTCCTGCCAGGTGACGGGTGAGAGCGCGGTGGTGCGGCCGACGGAGCGGAAATCCATCATCGAGAACCCCCACCAGTCGCCGTTGGGCAGGTCCACGATGCCGCCCTGGTGCAACGGCACGGCGCCGTGCTGGTTCCCGCCGGGCTCGCTCAGGCGGAAAGTCTCGCCCGGCTCCGGCACCTTTCGGCCGAGGCCGATGGGATTCAGCAGCCAGCCGCGCTGCGTGCCGAGGGTTTCCTTGGCGGCGATGACGGCGGTCTCGTAGGGCCCGTGGATGTGATCGGCGCGCGCGGCCTGTTTGCGGCCGGTGGGCGCGTAGTTGGCGCTGATGATGTAATACTTGCCCTTGATCTTGTAGAAGTGGTGGCCTTCGCCCATCGCGTTGCCGCGCGGGATGACGACGCGCTCGCTGCCCTCGATGAAGCCGCTGAGGTCGGGCTTGAACTCAATCACCTTCACCTCGTCGTAGCCGTAAACCGCGTAGATGCGTCCGTCATCGTCGAAGAGCACGGACAGGTCGTGAATGCCGGTCTTGATGGAGCGGTGCGCCCACGGGCCGGCGGGATTGGTGGCGGTGAAGACCTGCAGGCTGTGGCCGTTGACGTTGGAGAAGAGGTAGAACTTTCCGTCGTGGTAACGGATGCACGGTGCCCAGATGCCCTGACCGTAGGCCTCCTTGCCGCCCTCGAGATTGAAGTCCGGCCCAAGTTCGAGGCGGTCGAAGGCGTAGCTGAGGAATTTCCAGTTCACGAGGTCCTTGGAGTGCAGGACCACCAGGCCGGGCATCGAGTGCATCGTCGTGCCCGCGAGATAGAAGTCCTCGCCCACGCGGATCAGGTCGGGATCGGAGAACTCGTCGTAGAAGAGCGGATTCGTGAACGTGCCGTTGCCGTTGTCGGCGGTCCAGGAGGCCGCGGCGAGCGCCGCGGAGGAGAGAGTGAAAGTGAGGGTGAGGGTGACGAGGAGGCGGAGCATGGGAGAGGGAGGTTGTAGGGCGGGATTTCCAAATCCCGCCTTTGGCTGCATTTGTAGGGTCGCTGCTTGCGGCGACCTCGTTTGGAGGTCGGCCCAAGGGCCGACCCTACAGTATCGTATCGGGCGGGGTTCAGCCGTCGCCGAGGCTATGGCTGACGCAGTCGGAGACCGCGCTAAGTGTTACTGGGTTGAAATACGAAAGATCGTGAGCGAGTGGGCGGGGGCTTCGTGGGTGAAGGCGGCGGACACGGGCACGGTCTCCGTGACCGGCGCGACGACCGGCGGGGCGCCGTCGGTGTTGACGACGTCGGCGTCGGCTCCGCCGAAAACAGTGCGCTGTGCGGTGGCGGGGAGTTGCTTCGCGCCGGCGAGCTTAATGGCCACGGGCTGCGCGGTGGCCTCGCCGTTGACGATCTTCACGATGAGTTCGCCGCTGCGGCTGTCGCGCACGGCGGAGGCGGTGAGCTTTGCTCCCGCAACCGCGGGATCGAGTGCGACCGGCAGGGCGCGGTCGCCCATGTTGTGGCCGAAGAGCTTTTGCACGGTGTAGTTGAGGCTCGGGAAAACCTCGGTGGCGTTGAAGTAAATCATGTCGGGATGCCACTGCGTGTGCTGGCGGCGGGCGAGCAGCGGCGCGTAGGAGGCGAGCACGACGACATCGCCGTTGCGCTCCAGGCTGGTGAGGTGCGCGGCCTCGGCGATCGCGGTGCGCAGCGTGTTGCGGCGGTCCTTCTCGTGCGCGGCGTATTCGCCGAGATAGACCTTCGGGCCGTTGCGGTCGTAGCTGTCGTAGCGGGCGAGGTTGTCCCACATCCACTGCGGCGGGACGTAGTAATGCTCGTCCACCAGCGCGAGGTTCAGCTCGCGCGAGAAGGCCCAGCCGTTGTCGAAGTCCTCGCCGCTGGCGAAGGGACCGGAGGTGCCGACGACGACAATCTCGGGATGCTTTTCCTTCAGCACGGCGTTGATCATGGCGAAGCGCTCCTTGAATTCCGGCGTGATGGCGTCCTCGTTGCCGACGCCGAGGTATTTCAGGCCGAAGGGCTCCGGGTGACCGGCGGCGGCACGCACGGCGCCCCACTTCGACGTCGCGGAGCCGTTAGCCCACTCGATGAGGTCGAGCACGTCCTGGATGTAGGCGGGCATCTGCTCCAGCGGCAGGCCTTCCTGGCCGCGGCCGGGCGAGTGACCCGCATGCTGGCAGCACACGCCGGCGGTGACGACGGGCAACGGGATCGCGCCGATGTCCTCGCAGAACTGGAAGTATTCGAAATATCCGAGCCCCATTGTCTGGTGGTAGCCCCAGGAGTTGCGGGCCGCGCGGCGCTGTTCGACCGGGCCGACGGTGTCCTTCCAGTCATAGTAGGCGTGGATGCCGGTGCCATGCACGAGGCAACCGCCGGGGAAGCGCACGAAACGTGGCTTCAGCTCGGCGATGGTCTGCGCGAGATCGCGGCGCAAGCCGTTGGCGCGGCCCTTGAAAGTGTCGCGCGGCATCAGCGAAACCAGGTCGAGGGCGACGCCGCCCTGGTCGTGCGCGAGGAGGACGAAGCGCGCCTCGGGATCGGAACGTGACGGCGTGAGCGTCGCGCTGTGTTTGGTCCACGCGCGGCCGGAGACCGTGAACTTCGCCTCGGCGAGCACGCTGCCGTCCTTGCCCTCGAGGCGGACAGTTACGGGCATCGGTTTCGTCTGGTCGCCCGCGCCCCACATGATGCCCATGTAGGCCTGATAGGCCCAGAACGACGCCTCGTAGGCCGCGCCGCCCGTGACCGGCAGCTGATCGAAGCCGCGGTTGGCGAGGCCGACGCCGTCGCCGGGCTTGGTGACGGTGAGGATGAGATAGTGGGGATTGTTGACGTGGACCGGCCGCGAATTGCCGAGGCCGAGGTGGCCTTCGCCCTCGCCAGTTTTGACGAGGTCCCAAAAGGAAAACGGGCCCCACTTGGCCTGCTCGGTCGGGCTGTATTCGAAGGAGCGGTTCTGGATCAGCTCGGCGTAGAGTCCGCCGTCGGCGGCGTAGTTGAGGTCCTCAAAGAAGATGCCGAAGAGTTCCGGGCTGATGGCCTTGGCCGGCGCGGCGAGATCCACCGTGAGCGTGCGCGGCGCCGCGGCGAAGACAGAGACCGTGAAAGCGGCGGCGAGCAGGCAGGCGGGGGTAAGACGCTTCATGGGGAAAAGGTTGGCAATGGGGCCGAAATTTCGAGTGGCGGAAAAAGGGACCGTAACGTGGGGATTTTGTAGGGGCGGGGCTCGTCCACGCCCGCGGGCGCGCACAAGGCGCGCCCCTACATCATGGCTTCAAATCCCCCTTCAGCCGCGGCGTGGAGCCGAGATCCGCGACCTCGAAGAAGCGAGTGAGAGCAAAACAGGCACATGGGGCGGAGGAGTTGGGCGCGTCGGAGGTTATCGACCAGACAAACAAGGCCCGTCCCAGCTGGCCAGCATCAAGCCCGCGTTCGGCATAGGCGCGGGTATTACTTTGGGGAGAGGGATGGCATGTTGCAGGGCGGGGTCTCCGACGCAGGCTTGGCGGAGATGGCGAAGCATCCCCGCCTTGCTGCGACGACCATGCCAGATTCGAGTCGGATTTCGCAGACCCCGCCCTGCATCAATCAGTCACGACGCCTCCCGGGTGGCTCGGCTCTCCCGAGTCGTGTTTCCACGCCCACAGGTCGGGAGACCCGCACCACGATCCCTCGGCCCCGATTCCTTCGAACGGTTACATCGACCCGGGATAGACAGCGGCGCACGATTCGCCATCAATCGCGGGACGCCGTTTCCCCTCCGCCGATCCATGCTGCGTTTCCCTTCGCTCCCCCGCCCTACCCACACCCTCGGCCGGCTCGTCCGGCAAACCGGCCTCATGCTGCTCGCGCCCGTCGCGGCCTGGGCGCTGTCCATTGGGCAGATGACGACCAACGGACGCACCAATCCGCTCGGCCTCGCGGCCGACGATCTCTCCCTCGCTTGGGCCATCACCGCGCCGGAACGTGGCGTCACCCAGAGCGCCTACCAGGTCCGCATCGGCACGACCGAGGGAGGCAGCGACGTATGGGACTCGGGCCGGGTTGCCTCGGAGCAGCAGATCGACATCACCCCGCCCGCGGCGGTGCGGTTCGCGTCGTCCACCCGCTATTTTTGGCAGGTGCAGATCTGGGATGCCGCCGGTCGCCCGAGCGGTTGGAGTGCACCGGCGTGGTTTGAAACCGGATTGCTGGCGCCCGAAGACTGGGCCGGGGCCCGGTGGATCGCCCACGCTTCGCCGGCGGCGGGTGCGGACAAGACCGAATCTCTCCCGCCCCGGCCGCTGCTGCGTGGTCTGGTCAAACTCGCGAAACCGGTGCGCAGCGCGCGGCTCTACGCTTCGGCGCAGGGCCTCTATCAGCTCTCGGTCAACGGCCGGAAGGCCGGCGACCAGCACCTGGCACCGGGCTGGACCGATTACGGGCGGCGCACCCAGGCGCAGACCTACGACGTGACACCGCTGCTGCAGCCGGGCGACAACGTGATCGGCGCGGCGCTCGGCGACGGCTGGTATCGCGGCAAGGTCGGCCTCGGCTGGCATCACGTTTATGGCGACACGCTCGCCCTGATTGCGAAGCTTCGGGTGACCTACGCCGACGGCTCGACCGAGGACTTTGTCACCGATGGCGACTGGCGCTCGGCGGAGGGCCCGTTCGTCCGGGCCGATCTGCAGGACGGCGAAAGCTACGATGCGCGCCGCGAGCAACCCGGCTGGGATCGCCCGGGATTCGACGCGGCGCGATGGGCACCGGTCATGCTCGTGGCGAGCGATACGGGCCACCTCGTGCCCCAGCCCGACGAACCGGTGCGGGCAACGGAGGTGCTGACCGCCCGCACCCGCACCACGCCGGTGCCGGGCGAACATGTCTATGACCTCGGGCAGAACCTCGTCGGGGTCGCGCGCGTCAGGCTCACCGGCAAGGCGGGGCAGACGATCCGTCTCCGCCACGCGGAGGAACTCCACCGGCAGGGCGAATCGCAGGGTCGGCTCTACACCGAGAATCTCCGCTCCGCCCGGGCAACGGACACCTACACCTTCGCGCGCGACGAGATGGTGGTTTACCAGCCCACCTTCACGCAGCACGGTTTCCGCTACGTCGAAATCACCGGGCCCGACACACCTCCCGCGGCGGCCGATGTCCAGGCGGTCGTGCTGGGCTCCGACCTGCCGGCGACCGGCGACCTGCGGCTCGCGCACCCGATGCTCGACCAACTGGTGCGCAACATCCGCTGGGGCGCGCGCGGCAACTTCCTCTCGATCCCGACCGACACGCCGGCCCGCGACGAGCGGCTGGGCTGGACGGGCGACATCAGCGTCTTCGGCCCGACCGCCGCGCGCTACCATGACACCCGCGCCTATCTGTCCAAATGGATGGACGACCTGCGCGACAGCCAGCGCGCGGACGGCAACATTCCCGCCGTGGTCCCACAGCCGCGCCGCGAATTCGACGAGACCGGCGTGGGCTGGTCCGACGCGTTCATCACCGTGCCCTACGCGGTCTGGCGGGCCACCGGCGACACGCGGATAGTGCGGCGCAACTGGGAGGGCATGCGGCGTTTTTACCGTTTCGTCCACGACAGCGCCACGCGCGACGGCAACCTGCTCGAGGAGGGACGCAGCTCCTGGTTCTCCGGCGACTGGCTGAATCTCGAGGGCGTGGACCGGCTCGCGGAGCACCGCGTGATCGCGACGGCCTATTTTGCCGAGAACACGCGCATGATGGCCGAGATGGCCGCGGCGCTGGGCGAAACCGCGGACGCGGCCGCCTGGTCGGCCTTGGTGCCGAAAATCCGCGCCGCCTTCACAGCCGCCTATCGCGAACCGGACGGTTCGATCCACCTGGGCACACAAACCGTGTATGCGATGGCGCTTGGCATGAACCTCATCGGGGATCCCGCGCAGCACGCGCAGACCGCCGACAAATTCGTCGAGAAACTGGCCGCGGATGATTTTTATCTGAAAACCGGTTTTCTCGGCACGCCCTGGCTGCTGCCGGCGTTGACCAGCATCGGCCGCGACGACCTCGCGATGCGGCTCCTGCTCAACGAGGACTACCCCTCGTGGGGCTTCGAGATCCGCATGGGCGCGACCACGATGTGGGAGCGCTGGAACAGCATCCGGGCCGACGGCTCGTTCGGACCCGTGGACATGAATTCGTTCAACCACTACGCCTACGGCGCGGTGGGCGACTGGATGTTCGGGCATCTCGGCGGCCTCCAGATACTCGAGCCCGGCTATAAGAAGGCGCACATCGCCCCGCTCATCGGCGCCGGCGGGCTGGACCACGCCCGGTGCAGCCTGCACACGCCCTACGGGTTGCTCGCCTGCGAATGGAAGCGCTCAGCCGGGGGTCTGGTGCTCACGATTGATGTCCCGGCGAACACGAGCGCCGAGGTCGTGATTCCCGCCGCAAGCGCCGATTCCGTGCGCGAGGGCGACACGCCGGCCGCGCACGCGCCCGGGGTGAAGGAATCCGTCTTCGGCGAGGGACGGCTCACCCTGCAAGTCGGCTCCGGGCATTATCAATTCACCGCCGCGCAACCGTAGCGTGTCCGCAAGATTTGGTTTGATGCAAGGCGGGGTCTCCGCACCCCGCCTCGAACGCGGCAACGTCATCGAACAAAGGCGGGGTTGCTCCGCCATCTCCGCCAAGCCTCCGTCGGAGACCCCGCCCTACATCAAGGCTTCAATTCCCCTTTCAGCCGCAGCGTGGAGCCGAGGTCCTCGACTTCGAAGAAGCGGGCGCGCTCGATCTTCCGGTTGGGTTGGTGGATGACCATCACGAGGCGGCCGTCGAAGGTGTTAAAGAGCATCGGGTGGCCGCCGTCGTCGGTCCAAAGCGGCTCGGCCTGCTGCTCCCACGGACCGAACACGCTGCCGCTTTTTGAGCGCGCAATGCCGACGGCGTATTTGGCCGGGCCGTAGCTCGACCAGAGCATGAGGAGCGTGCCGTCCTTGGTGCGGTGCAGCCAGTTGCCGTCGCTCACGTAGGCGTGGTAGCGCTTGCCCTGGTAAAGTTCGCCGATGTCGCCGCGGCAGCGCACCCAAGGCCCCTCGGAGGCGGAGAAGAGCAGCTTCGGTTCGCCAACGGCCTTCGAGAGGTCGTCGCTCAGCCGCACAAGGTCAAAACTGCCGTCGGTGATCTGCGCCCACTCGTGGCAAAAGACCAGGTAAGGCACGCCGTCCTCGACCCACAGGCTGCCGTCCAGCGCCATCCAGTCGGGCGGCGTCTGCGGACCGCGCCCCAGCGGCTTGAAGGGTCCGAGCGGCGAATCGGCCACGAGGATCTCGGTGCCGCGCTTCACATTCTGCGGGCGGCCGGCGGGCGTGGGCAGCGTGTCCTTCGACGTGATGGTCACGAAGAGGTAATACTTCCCGCGATAAGCGTGCACCTCCGGCGCCCACACGGTCTCGCGGCCCCAGTGGTCGGCGGGCACTTCCCACACAGGCACGGGGTCTTCCCAAGTTTCGAGATCCTTGGTTTTGAAAACCATCACGGCCTTCCGCTCGATGCCGGCGTCGAAGATGCCCGAGGTCGTCGTGCCGTAGATGTAGTAGGTCTGCGTGGCCGGATCCGGCAGCACGAAGGGATCGCGGATGCGGACCTCCGAGCGCTGCACGGTGGCGGACGCCGTCCAAGACAATGTGACGCTGAGAGCGAATGTGATGAAGTGGCGGAGCATGGGCGACGGTTGATGTAGGGCGGGAAATATTTCGACTCACCGGAAAATTCGCTGGGAGAAATGGTAGAGGTTGCTGCCCCAGGTTTCGCCGTCGTGGCCGTGGTCGTCCACGTTCCACAGGTGCGGGACGCCGTGTTCCTTGAGGTAGCGGTGCGTGCGCTGGGAGAAATTGATGAGGCCGTCCTTGTTGCCGCAGGAGATGTAGAGGAGCTTGAGCTGGGCCTTGGCGGCGGCGGGATCGGGCACGAGCTGCTCCGGCGGCTTGGTGTTGGGCGCGGCGGAGAAAGCGCCGACCCACGCGAAGGTGTCAAGGTGGCCGAGGCCGAAGTTGAAGGTCTGGCCGCCGCCCATCGAGAGACCGGCGAGCGCGCGGTGCTCGCGGTCGGTGTAGGTCGAATACTTCGCCTGCACGGCCGGGATCAGGTGGTCGAGCAGGTCGCGCTCGAACTTGGCGAAGCCGGCGGCCTTCTCGGGCTGGAAGGGATTTTGGCCGGGCGTGTCGTCAGCCAGCGCACGACCGTTGGGCAGCACGGTGATGAACGGCACGGCTTTTCCGTCGGCGATGAGGTTGTCGAGGATGGCGTGGGCCTTCACGTAGCCGGTCCACTCGTGCTCGTTGCCGCCGATGCCGTGCAGGAGGTAGAGCACGGGGTATTTCTTGTCGGGCGAGTAGCCGGGCGGGAGATAGACCTGCGCCTTGCGACGCGTGCCGGTGACGGCGGAGTCGTATTCAAAGGGCTCGAGCCGGCCGCGCAGGCCGGCTGCTGGCAAATCGCGATAGCCGGCCGGCGGCTCGGGGAAGAGGCGGACATCATCCTCGGCGAGGACGATGGGGCGCGCGAAGTTGGCGCGGGCGCGCTCGGGGGAGGTCTCCTCGGGCTTTTCCTGGGCGGTCGCGACCGTGGCCGCGGCGAGAGCGAGGGTAAGCGTGAAAGTGAGAGGGGATGATTTCATGGAGAGGTGGAGCCCGCGCTCCGCGCGGGCTGGTTTGGGTTGTAGGGCGGGGTCTCCGAACCCCGCCTCGAACGTGGTAACGTCATCGAACCAAGGCGGGGTTCGGAGACCCCGCCCTACAGGTTATTTCTGGAAGAAGCGTTGCAGGGTTTCGGCGAGGTAGTGGCGGGCGTTCATCCATGTGTGGCCGCCTTCGGTGATGAGTTCAACATGGTTGATCTTCTTGTCGGTGAGGTAGCCGTTGAAAGTAACGGCCTGCTGGTAGAGGAAGTCGCTTTTGCCGACGCCGAGCCAGAGGAGTTTCGTGCGGGCGTTGGTCGTGGCGGCATCGGCGAAGAGGCCGGGGAAGTGTTTCTCGCAGACCTCGGGCGTCAGGTAGGCCGAGTAGGAACCGATCCACGCGAATTTGTCGGGGTTGTGGAACGCGGTGAACAGCGACTGGCCACCGCCGCGCGAGAAGCCGGCGATGGCGCGGTCCTCGCGTCCGGTGCGCACGCGGTAGTTGGCCTCGACGTAGGGGATGACGTGGGTGAGCAGCTCGTCGCTGAACACACGATACATGTCGGCGGCCTGCGGCGTGTCGGGCCGCGGCATGCCCATCATCATGTTGCCGTAGGGCATCACGACAATCATCGGCACGGCCTTCTTCTGCGCGATGAGGTTGTCGAGGATGACATTCAGGCGGCCGGCGCGAAACCAGGTTTCCTCGGTGTCGGTGGTGCCGCTCACGAGGTAGAACACCGGATACGCGTCGGTGCCGGCGCGGTAGCCCGGCGGGGTGTAGATGACGAGCGGGCGCGTGCGGTTGAGCGTCTTCGATTCGTAGAATGCGTAGGTCATCTCGCCGCGCGGGACGTCCTGCACCTGGTGGAGTGCGGGGGTGTCGTCGGGGATGTCCACGAGGCTGGCCTTGAAGCCCTCGTTGGGGAAGTGGTGCGGATTGACCGGATCGGCGACGCCGACACCGTCCACGACGAAGTTGTAAGGATAGAGGTTGGGCTCGACGGGACCAACAGTGAGCGACCAAACGCCCGCCTCGTCTTTCTGCATCGGCTGGTTGCCCTTGAGGAACTGGCCGCTGAGTTCGACCTTCTGCGCGTTGGGCGCGCGGAAGCGGAAGGTGACCGTGCGGTCGGCGTGGACGACGGCCGACTCGACCGGCGGCAGCCGGCTGGGCTGGGCGTAGGCGGTGGTGACGGCCGCGAGGAGCAGCGTCAGAGCGAGGGAGAGTTTCATGGAATAAGGTGCTGTAGGGCGGGGTCTCCGAACCCCGCCTCGAACGCGATAACGTCGTCGAAAAAAGGCGGGGTTCGGAGACCCCGCCCTACAACGAGCCTTACTTGGCGACGGGCTTGTTTTGGTCGTTCACACACTCGGCAATGAGCGTGGCGACGCCGCGCGGGTCTTCCTGCTGGGCGACGTGGCCGCCGGGGAAGGTGCGGATCGTCCAGCCGCGGGCGACGGCGTTCTGCCAGCTCTTGTCGGTCTTGGCGCGCTCCTCGGCGGATTTGTCCTTCGGCACGAAGGCGACGTAGGTCACGGGCAGCGCGAGGGCGGCGGGGTTCTTGTAGGAGACGGGCATGTTGAAGCACTTGATCGACTGCTTCATGCTGTGCGGCGGCTTGTCACCGGGCTTCACCCAGGGCACCTGCATGAAGCCGTCGGCGAACCGGGGGCCGGTGGGATTCTGGCCGCCAAAGATGTCCCAGATGGACTGGCCGTCCTGCGGCACGGCGGCGTCAAGGAAGACGACGTGCTTGATGCGCTCGGGCACGCGGTCCATCACGCCGGTGATGACCATGCCGCCGTAGCTGTGGCCGGTGAGCACGATGTCGTGCAGGTCCTCGAAGAGGATGAGGTTCACGACGTCGTTGATGTGGGTCTGCAGATCGTAGCCGGTGTCGCTGAGGTGCATGCGCTCGCCGAGGCCGGTGAGCGTGGCGCGATAGACGGTGTGGCCGTCCTCAACGAGGAAGTTGCCGCAGCGTTTCCATTCCCAGCCGCCGGCGGTGGCGCCGTGGACCATGACAAAGGTTTCTTTGGCCGTGGCGGCGCTGGTGAGGGCCGTCACGCCAAGGGCGATCAGGGTGATGAGACGAGTCAGTCGGTTTTTCATGAAGGATGGGGTTTTGATGAAAGGGATGCCGCTTAGCGGTCCTCGGGGAACATGATCTGCGCGGTCTGCCAGAGGTAGCGGCGCCAATTCAGCCATTCATGGCCGTGGGAGCTGAGGACGGAGAAGTGGCGGACACCGTGCTCGGCGAAGACGGCGAGCGTTTTCATGCTGTTGAGGTAGGCGATGTCGGTCTCGCCGACCGCGATGTAAACCGGCATGCGGAAGCGTTCGTTGATCTTGGGATCGCTGAGTAACGGCCGGATGCGCTCCGCGAAGAGCGGGAGTTGGTCGGGCCAATAGCCGGAGCTGAACACGTAGAGTTCCCCGAAGGTCTCGAGGTGGGTGAGGCCGGTGTTCAGCACCACGAAGCCGCCCATGGAAAGGCCGGCGACGGCGCGGCTTTCGCGGTTCGGACGCGTGCGGTAACGGGCGTCCACGAAGGGCAGGATGTCATTGAGGTATTCCTGCGTGCAGGCGTCGTCTTCGCCCAGTTTCGGCGGCGTGCCGCTGACGAGCCGCGCGGTGTTGGGCATCACGATGATCATCGGGCGGGCCTTTCCGTCGGCGATGAGATTGTCGAGAATGTGGTGCGCGTGGCCGCTGGCCGTCCAGTGGCCGTCGTGCTCGCCGCCGCCGTGGTTGAGGTAGAGCACCGGGTAGCGGCGCTCGGTCTCGGTGTCGTAGCCCGGCGGGAGATAAACGTGCATGCGCTTCTCCGTGCCGGCGGAGTTCTTGTAGTTCACTATCTCGACCCGGCCATGCGGCACCTCGCGCTCGGCGTAGAAGGATTTGTCCTCCGACGCCGGCAGGGCCGGCAGGATCGGCACGGGATGCGCGGGCTTCGGGACGACGTAGTGGCTGGCGGGCGATGGCCGCGGGGCCGGGGCAGCGGGTGGCGCGGATGCCTCTTGCGCGAGGGCGGTGGCGAGAAGGAAGGGGAGAGTGAGGAAGATTTTCATGGAGGGTAACTGTAGGGCGGGGAACCAAGGCGGGGTTCGGAGACCCCGCCCTACAACCTGGCCTTACTGGAACAGCACGGCGCCGCCGCCGACCTCGAGGGTGAGGGTGAGCTTGCCGTCGGCACCGACGATGACCTGGCGTGTGGCGGCTTTTTGCTCCGGCGCGTCGTGGATGAGCGTGAGCGTGCGGCCGGCGAGGAACGGGAGGGAGAGCGCGAGCTCTTTCCGTTTTTGCTCACCGTTGGAGGCGGCGACATACCAGCGGTCGCCGTGGCGGCGCGCGAGCGCGATGTCCTTGCCGGGGTAACCGGCGAGGTAGCGCGTCTCGTCCCACACGGCGGGCACTTGCTTTAGGAAATCGATGACGAAGGCCGGTTGCTCCCGAAGGTTGTCCGGCGTGAGGCCGAAGTGCTGGAGCGGCGACTGGTAGAGCACGGTGCTGGCGAGTTGGAACGAGTCGGTCGTGCGCCGCTTGTTCCCCTTCCCTGCCTCGCGATGGAAACTGCGGTTGAGGACCATCGGACCATAGTCGAAGGGGGCAACGGCGTTGCGGGTGAACGGATAGACCGTGCTGTTCCGCGCCTCCCGGTCGGCAAAGTCCTGCGAGAAGATGAGCATCTCCGAGGCCATGCCGGCCTCGCTGCTCATGAAGTTCGGATACATGCGCTCCCAACCGCGCGGCAGGGTGGCGCCGTGGAAGACGAGCATGAGGCCGTGGGCGTTGCCGTCGGTGAGTATGTCCTCGTAGAGCTTGATCGTCGTCTGCTTGTCGCCGCCGAAGAAGTCCACCTTGAGGCCCTTCACGCCGATGGATTTGAGCCAAGCCATCTCGGTCTGGCGCGCAGGCGCGGTGTCAAGGCGGTTGCGCGGGTCCTGCGGCGCGTCGTTCCAGGCGCCGTTGGAGTTATACCACAGCAGCACGTCCACTTTCTTGGAACGCGCGTAGGCGACGAGTTCGGCGAGCTTGGCGCGGCCGAGATTCCCCTCCCACAGCGCATCAATGAGGATGTATTCCCAGCCCATCGCGGCGGCGAGGTCGATGAACGCGCGCTGGTCGGGCTCGTTCATGCTCGGGTCCTGCCAGACGAGCCAGCTCCAGGTGGAGCGGCCGGGCTTGTAGGTTTGCGACGGCGCATAGAGCGGCGCGACGACGTCGGTGGCGACGGTGCTTTCGACGATGGGCGCGAGGCTCGCGCCGACGGTGAGCGTGCGCCACGGCGTGAGCAGCGGCAGCGAGGCCGAGACGGTGGCGTCGCCGATGCCGCCGTTTTCCCCGGGCTGCGGAAGGGCGATGCGATACAGGCCGTCCGACGTCGGGTCGGCCAGGCGGGTGCCGGCGTAGTGGCTGGACGTGCCGGTTTCGGACACGAGCACCCAGCCGTCGGTGCCGATGCGGAAGAGCGCGGGGAAGGTGAAGCCCACGCCGCTCGGCGACTTCGTGCCGACAGGTTCGTCAATCAGGTAACCCTCCTCGTAGCTCGGCTTCGTGGCCATCCAGCCGTCGCCGGGCTTGGCCTGCCAGGTGGCGAAGGCGGTCGCGGTCGCGGGGAAGTTGAAACCCGTGGCCTCGCCCTGGATCGTGACGCGGCGCCGGTCCTTGCCCGAGAGCCGGTAGGCGAAGGCGACATCGCGGTCGCTGACGCGGAAGACGACCTCGAGGTTGTCGCCCTTCTCGTTGGTGAAACGGGCGGTGAGCTCGTTGGCCACGTAATGCACGTCGCGCACCTTGCCGTGCGGGAGCGTGTAGCGCTCGTCGAGCTTCGCGGTGCTGGAGCCGGCGGCTTTCAGGCCGGTGGTGAAGGTGCCGATGCTGGTCTCGACGCCAAGCGGCGAGGGCTCGAGCATGACGCGACCGTCGCGGGTCACCGTGTAGGTGAGCGCGCCGCCGTCGAGGGTCAGCTTCACGGCGAGGGCGCCGTCGGGGCTTTTGATTTCCTGGGCCGGAAGCACAGCGACCAGCGCGAGGGAGAGGAGCAACCACGTCTTTTTCATAACAGGAGGATTCGTGCGGAGTTTCAGAGTTTCACGGGAACGGTCTGGCGGAGGTCCACGGAGGAGGCGCCGGCAGCGAGGGTCCACTCGCCGACAGGGATGGCGTAGGCCTTGGCCGCGACGTCCCAGCGGCGGAGGGCGATGGCGGGGACGGTGAGCGTGACGGTGCGTTTCTCGCCGGCCTTGAGATGGACGCGGGTGAAGCCGCACAGCGCGCGGATTTCCTGCGGCTGCGAGGCCGCGGGCGGCGTGGCGTAGAGTTGCACGACATCGTCGCCGTCGCGCGCGCCGGTGTTGGCGACATCGAGCGTGACGGTGAGCGCGCCGCCGCCGGCCGGGGTCACGCGGAGGTTGGCGTAGGCGAAGGTCGTGTAGCTGAGGCCATGGCCGAAGGCGTAGAGCGGTTTCCCGGTGAAGTAGCGGTAGGTGCGGTTCCGCATCGAGTAGTCGGTGAAGTCGGGCAGGTCCGCGGTGGACCGGTAGAAGGTCACCGGCAGGTGACCCGACGGATTGACGAGGCCGAAGAGGACCTCCGCCACGGCGCGGCCGCCACTCTGGCCGGGATACCACGCCTGCACGATGGCCGGGAGATTTTCGTCCTGCCAGGTGAGCGCCATGGCCGAGCCGCTGCAGTTGACCATGACGACCGGCTTGCCCGTGGCGTGCAGGGCGCGGAGGAGGTCCTCCTGCTCCGGCGGCAGCTCGATGGACTCGCGATCGAAGCTCTCCCCTTCCTGCGCGGCCGTGATGCCACCCACGTAAACGATCACATCGGCCTGGGCGGCCTGCTCGAGCGCCTCGGCCTTGAGCTCTGCGACGGAGCGCGTCGGCGTGTTGTCCTGACCGCTCCACGGCGCGATGGCCGTCTTGGTCGTGATCGGGCTGCCCACGGCATGGGTGACCTTGAAGTCCTTGCTCGCGACGGCCCGGATGCCATCGAGGATGGAAACCGAGCGCGTGGGGGTGCCATGGTAGTTGCCCTCGAGCATCGACTTGGAGGCGGCGTTGGGGCCGATGACGGCGAGCTGCTTCAGCTTGGTGCGGTCCAGCGGGAGCACGCCGTTGTTCTTCAGCAGCACGATCGATTGTCGGGCCAACTCCAGCGCCACCTGGTCGTGGGCCGGAAGTTCGTTGTCGAGGAGCGTGTATTTCGAGAACGGCACGCGTTCCGGCGGATCAAAGAGGCCGAGGCGGAAGCGGGTCCAGAGCGTGTGGTAGAGGGCCTGGTCGATTTCCTTTTCCGTGATCAGGCCCAGCTGGACGGCGCGGACGAGGGCGTTGTAGTCGCCGCCGCAGCAGAGGTTGGTGCCGGCCTTCACCGCGAGGGCGGCAGCCTCCTCGGCGGTCTTCACGTAGGCGTGCAACTTCTCGCCGTAGATGTCGCGGATCGCGTCGCAATCGGACACCACGTAGCCCTCGAAGCCCCAGCGCTCGCGCAGCACGCCCGTGAGGAGGGCGGCGTCGGCGCTGACCGGCACGCCGTTGATGGCGTTGTAGGCGCTCATCACGCCGCCGACCCGCGCCTCGCGGACGAGGCGCTCGAACTGCGGCAGGTAGGTGTCGTAGAGGTCGCGCTCGCTCACCACTGCGTTGAAACGGTGCCGGTCGCGCTCCGGGCCGCTGTGGACGGCGAAGTGCTTCGCGCAGGCCATCGCGAGCATGGTGTTAGGATCGTCGCCCTGGATGCCCTTGACGAACTGGATGCCGATCTCGGCGGTGAGAAACGGGTCCTCGCCGTAGGTCTCCTGGCCGCGGCCCCAGCGGGGATCGCGGAAAATGTTCACGTTGGGCGTCCAGAACGTCAGGCCCGCCCACCAGCGGGAGTCGCCGTTGTGCAGGTTGGCGTAGTCGTTGAATTTAGCGCGGCCCTCGATGCCTATCACCGTGCCTTCCTGGCGAAACAGCTCCGGGTTCCACGACGAGGCGGCCCCGACCGCCTGCGGAAACACGGTCGCGGCCCCGTTGTTGGCAACGCCATGCAAAGCCTCGTTCCAGTAATCGTAGGCGGGCAGGCCGAGGCGCGGGATGGCGGGAGCGGCGTTCTTGAGTTGCGAAACTTTTTCCGCGAGCGCCATGCGGCGGATGAGGTCGTCGGCGCGGGCGCGCAGGGGTTGGGCCGGGTCGCGCCAGATGACCGGTTCGTTCACCACCGGCGGCACCAGCGCGGCGCGGCCGAAGGCGTCGGCCAGGTCGGAAGCGGCGAAGCCCACGACCTCGGCGCCAGCAGTGTCCCTGATGGAAACCCGGTTGAACTTCGCGTGGCCCTTGGTGGCGGCAAACGTGAGCCGCAGCGGCCCGCGGAGGGCGTCGTCGGATTTCTCGACGGTGCCGGTGATCGTGGCGGCCTTGCGGCGGCCGCCGGCGGCGACGAAGAGGTCGAAGTTCTTCGCGAGCACCTGGTCGCCGGCGGTGACGTCGAACACGCGCTCGCCCGCGGCGTTCGCCTGCGTCTCGGCAGCCTCGATCGCGACGACATAGCGCCCGGCGGGCAGGTTGGCGATGGCCACAGTGAAGGCGGGACCGTTCACATCCTCGCGGTAGGCCTCGGGCCCCGGGATCGGCGGGCCGGGCGGTTCCTTGCGGTGGGTGAAGTCGCCGGTGACGGTGACCTTGCCGCCACAGGTGACGCACGCCTCGTCGGCGGCGAAGACCGCGGACGCGAGCAGCGTCAGCAGAGTGAGGACACGCACGGTTTTCATGGAATCAGGGGACAGGGCTCAGCGGAACAGGCGCGTGGAAAATTCGCGGAGGTTGCGGCGCTCGGTCAGCCAAACGTGGCCGGTGCCTTCCGAGACGTAATAGGCGTGCTTGATGCCCAGCTCGGTGAGCCGCGCGTGAAACCCGTGGAAGCCGGTCATCATGCGCTCGGGTTCGGCGCCGCCGTGGCCGAGGAAGAGAAGCTTCGTGCGCGCGTTGAAGGCCGCGACGTCGGCGAAGATGCCGCCGTAGTAGGTCGCGGGATCGGCGATCGTGCCGCCGGTGCCGCTGAGGCCGCCGATGGAGGCGAAGAGGCCGGGGTTGCGCAGGCCGATCATGAAGGCCTGGCCGCCGCCCATGGAGAACCCGGCGATGGCGCGGTGGTCGCGGTCCGGCAGCGTGCGATAGGTGGCGTCCACGAGCGGGATCACATCCTGAAGCATGACTTGCTCGAAGGTGGCGGAGCGGGCGATCGAGCGGGCCTGCATCTCCGCGGGCGTGAGGTTGGCATTGGCGCCGGGGTTGAAGGGCACCTCGGCCTCGCCGGGTTTCAACGCGTAGCCGCGCTCCATCACGATGAGCATCGGCTTCGCCTGTCCGGCGGCGATGAGGTTGTCCATGATCTGGGCCACGCGCCCCTGGATGGGCCAGGCGCGCTCGTCCTCGCCGCCACCGTGCTGGAGGTAGAGCACGGGATAACGCGTGTCGCGGTTTTGATCGTAGCCCGGCGGCGTGTAGATAAAGAACCGGCGCGGACCCTGCGTGACTTTGGAGTGATACCAGCGTTCGCGCACCTCGCCGTGCGGGACATCCTGCGGCTGGTAGTAGGCGCCGGCGTCGCCGGACTCGGGAATCTCGAGTCCGCTGGTCTGCTTGCCCGTGCCGTAGAAGGTTTCGCTGCCGGGGTCGTTGACCGCCACGCCGTCAATCACGAGCCAGTAGTAATGAAACCCCGGCACCTGCGGCTCGGTGGTCACGGTCCAGAAGCCCTCGGCGTCCTTCACGGCGTCGAAGGTCTGGTAGATGCGGAACTGCACGCGCTGCGCCTCGGGTGCCTTCACGCGGAAGACGACGCGGTTGTCGGGCAACAGGCGCGGGTAGGCGGCACCGGGGGCGTTGGTCGCAGCCGGCACGCCGGGCAGCGGCTCGGCGGCGGTGAGCGTGAGCGCAGCCAGGGGCAGGCTGCAAAGCAGGGCAAGCAAGCGGAGGGAGGGGCGCATGGGGAAAGCCGGTGTGAGGTGGACGAGACCTGCACGGCGTTAGGGGGCGCCGGCGCTGATCGAAAAGGGATAAGCTCCGGAATTCAGCCAGAGCGGCCAGAGGAAGCAGAGAAGTTCTTTCCTTAACGGTAATGTAGCCGGACGAACGGTCCGGATTTGGTTCGATCCAACCTGCGCGGAGCGCCGGTTCCACCAAATTGACTCATCACCTGCTCAGTCCACCTTGAGATCGACTTTCCAGTGGGCGGCGACGGTGCGGAGTTCGTCGAGGGTGATCGGGATCACGGCGCCGTGCTTGGGGCGCTCGAAGTTGGTGCCCTTCATGGTGCCTTCGTTGAAGCGCCCGATCGGGCGGAAGGTGACGAAGTCCTCGGTCTCGCTGAAACCCATGTTGTTGGGCCGCGCGCCATAGACGTCATACATGAGCACGTAGGTGGAGGTGCCGGTGCGCTTGAAGATGTTCGGCGCCTCGGTCGGGACACTCTCGGGATCGATGCGCAGCGGCGAGACGGTGTAGCCGTCGGCAAGGTGGTCGGACGAGGCATAACGGATCTTCGCATCCGACACGTAGAACATGTGCCATTTGCCATCCACGAGCGTGAGATCGGCATCGATGCCGCCGATGCCGGGAATCTTCTGCGGCACGGTCACGAGCTTCGTGAAGGCCTCGTCGGCGTGCGCCCAGTAGATGCCGGCGCGCTTGTTTTCATAGCGGATGGTGAAATACACGACCATTTTCCCGGCGACGGGATCGTAAGTCGTCTGCGGCGCCCACGAACAGTCGATGTCGCCGAGCTCGGGGAAGGCCAGGTCCACGCGGAAGATCGTGTGCGTCCAGTGAATGAGGTCCCAGGACTTCATGAGCACGAGGGCGCGGTTGTTGCCCCAGCCGTATTTGTCCGCCGGACGCTGCCACTCGGTGTCGCGGTGCCCCGCGCGTTTGCCGAAGATATGGAGGTCGGTCATCGCGAGGTAGAACGCCCCGTCGGGCCCGCGCGCGATGTGCGGATCGCGCACGCCCTTCTGCTCCGCCAGCGCCGCGCCGTCGAAGACGGGATCGCCGCCGTTGACGTCGGTGAAGGTGGTGCCGTCGCGGCTGATCGCGAAATACGCCGAGTGCGTCTGGTCTTTGAAATACACCATCAGATAACCGCCCATGTCCTTCTCCGACCGCGGGCCGGCGGTGGCGGGTTTCTCCAGTGTCGGCACGATGATGGTGCCCACCGGACGGCGCGGGGCCGCGGGAGCGGCCGGAGCTTGGCCGAAAGCGGTGGCCGCCGCGAGGGCGGCGAGGAGGAGGCAGGAGAAGTGTTTCATGAGAGTATTT
>CBINOW010000041.1:0-31580 GCA_966252395.1 uncultured Oleiharenicola sp.
ACTGCGGCCTGCTGGCCGGACGCCGTTACACCGCCCATTTCTCCGTCGCCGCCGCACTGCCCGCCATTCTCGCCCAGGAGAAAGTCGTCACCGACGGAAAAATCACGACCTCCCGCGGCGCCGGCACGGCCGTGGATTTCGGCCTGCATCTGGTCGCTTTGCTTTCAGGCCCGGAAAACGCGGCCGATATAAGCAAAGCCATTTGCTTCTAAGGCTTTGCGTTAAAACGGCATTGCTACCCCCGAGGGGTTGCTGTTGGCTAAGGACGGCCCGCAAGGCCCTCCGTTTGGACCTACCCCGCCAACGTGCACCCCGGGTCACCTTCTGCCCTAGGAAGTGATGCGGCGAAGCCGTCCCGAAGCTGCATAATGCATTCGATCAAGATTTCCTCGGTTGGATCGAGGAGCTCTTCGCTACCCTACCCAGGGACTAGAGTTGATTTTCTGATCCATTTTCTCGCTCAGACAGATCCCAATTTGATTGAGCCACTGCCGGTGGCATAAACAACGTTCGCCGGAAGCAAGCATGCGTCCCCAATTCGAGGTTATACCCGGAAAGTCGCTCGGCCCAATTAGCTTGGCTATGACGCGCGATGCAGTGCGTGCCGTATTGGGGACGCCCAGCTACGTTGAGGCAGCATACGAGCGATGGGGGATTTCCTTCCCCGACAAAGACTGTTATTCCGACGCAGCACTTCAAATTCGATACAGTGCCTCAGGCCGCGTGGAAGATATCCAGGCATCATCGCATGACGATTTCGTGGTTCTGTTCGACGGTTGTGACGTGCACGCTTCTACAGTGGAGAAGATCGCGGCGGTTGTGAGCTGCCGAGGCTCGCTCGATAGGACCACGCGGGAGTTCCCACATACCTACTGGTATCCCTCGCTAGGGATTGCATTGTGGCGAGAGCGAAGCGATTCGGATCGCTTCGACACCATCAACCTGACTCTGCCGGAAAAGAAAGAATAGCCAAACGTGGGCAGAGCCAACGCTAGAATCCCACGGGTTGGCATCTAGCCTCCTCCCTCTTGCGCTTATTGTGCTTTTTGTGGCCAATTCCCTCTGCGATCCGTGCCCATCCGTGAAATCCGTGGCTAACCCACCATGTGCGGCATAGCCGGACTGTTCTCTTCAAAACTGTCGCCCGCGGAGCGCGAGGCGGCGGTCGGGCGCATGGTGCAGCGGCAGGCGCACCGCGGGCCCGACGACCGGGGCTTTCTCTCCGGTGGCGACCTGACCCTCGGCATGTGCCGGCTGGCGATCTTCGACCCGGCCAACGGGCACCAGCCGATGACGACGCCCGACGGGCGCTACACGCTCGTCTTCAACGGCGCGATCTACAACCACCGCGAGCTGCGCGCGGAGCTGGAGGCGGCCGGCTGGAGCTTCCGCACGCACTGCGACACCGAGGTCCTGCTCGCCGCCTATGCGCAGCACGGCGCGGCCTGCCTGCCGCGGTTGCGCGGGATGTTCGCCTTCGCCGCGTGGGACGCCCGCGAGCGCACGCTGTTCGTCGCCCGCGATCCGCTCGGCATCAAGCCGCTCTACCACGCGCGCCTGCCCGGCGGCGGCCTGGCCTTCGCGTCCGAGCTGAACGCCCTGCTCGCCAGCGGCCAGGTGCCGCGCGAGATCGATCCCGCCTCGGCCGGCGAATACCTCGCCTGGTTCGGCGTGCCCGCGCCGCGCACGATCTACCGCGGCATCGCCAACCTCCCGCCCGGTCACGCCCTCACGCTCGACGCCGCGGGCACGCTTCGCACCCACGCGTGGTGGCACCTGCCCGCGCCGGTTCAGCCCGCCCACACCGCGGCCAACTACCACGACTTCGTCCACGGCCTGCGTTTCCAGCTCGAGGACACCATCCGCGCCCACCGCGTGGCCGACGTGCCGGTTGGCGCGTTTCTCTCGGGCGGCATGGACTCCACCGCGGTCGTCGGTCTCATGACGCGCCTCGGCGGGCCTAAGCTGAAAACCTTCTCGCTCGTCTTCGGCGAGGCCGGCTACTCCGAGCAGGCGGCCGCGCGCGCCTCGGCGCAGGCCTTCGGCACCGAGCACACGGAGGACTTGCTCACCGGCGCGCGCGTCGCCGCCGACCTGCCGCGCCTCCTCGCCAGTTTCGACCAGCCGACCGGCGACGGCCTCAACACCTACTACGCCAGCAGCCTCGCCAAGGCCGGCGGCGTGACCGTCGCGTTGTCCGGCCTCGGCGGCGACGAACTGTTCGGCGGCTACCCGTCGTTCCGCGACCTGCCCCGGCTAAACGCCCTGCTCCCGTGGTGGCGGCGCCTGCCCGGCGGCGTGCGCCGCACGATCCTCGCCCAGTTGCAGGCGCGTCCGTCCGCCCGCGCGCGCAAGCTCGCCGACTTCCTCGCCCACGCCCGCGACCTGCATGAACTCGCCTCGCTCCAGCGCCGCGTGCTGTCCGAGAGCCAGCGCCTCGCGTTGCTCTCGCCCGAGGCCCGCGAATCCGCCGCGCGGCTCGGACCCAACCACCCGATGCTCGACGACTACGCGTTCGAGCTGACCGGCGCCGATCCGTTCCAGATCATCAGCGGCTGGGAGCTGCGCACCTACATGGCCGACACGCTCCTGCGCGACAGCGACGTCTTCAGCATGGCGCACTCGCTGGAACTGCGCGTGCCCTTCGTGGATCGCGTGCTGCTTGAGTGGCTCTGGCCGCAACGCGCGTGGTTCAAATACGATCCGCGCCGTCTCAAGCGCGCCCTCGCCGACGCCACCGCCGACCTCGTGCCCGCCGCCGTGCGCAACCGTCCGAAGCAAGGCTTCACCCTGCCCTTCGCCCGCTGGATGCTCGCCGAGTTGCGGCCGTTCCTGGAGGAAACCTTCTCCCCTGCGTCGCTCGCCCGCTGCCCGTGGCTCGACGCCACCGCCGTGGCCGGCCTCTGGCGCGATTACACCACGAAGCATGATCCGCGGGCCTGGTCGCGGGTGTGGACCGTGGCGATGCTCGTGGCGTTTGCCAATCGGAGGACCGATTGAAAACCCAAATGCCAAACTCCAAAGGCCAAATAAAACGGCAGAATACCGAATCTCGAAATTTGGATTTGGGGACTGGAATTTCTTTGGCGTTTGGCCCTTGGCGTTTGGAATTTGCCGACCATCGGCCGGCCGAAGGTCGTCAGCCATGAACGTTTTGTTGATGTCCCCGGAGCTTTTCCTCCACGAAGGCGGCATCGCGCGCATCATGCGGCTTTACCTGCTGGCATTGTGCGAAAGCGCGACGCGCGTGGATGCGGTGGTGCTCAACGACCGGCCCGGCCCGGAGGTGCGCCTCGCCCGCTACGCCAACGCGCGGCTGGGCGAACGCATCTGCTGTGACCGGAGCAAGCTCGCCTTCGTGCGCCAGACGCTGCGGTTGGCCAAACGCGCTGATCTGCTCGTGTGCGCCCACCTGCACCATTTGCCCGTGGCCTGGCTGGCGCAGCGTCTCAATCCCGCGCTGAAATACTCCCTCGTCGCCCACGGCATCGAGGTCTGGCGCCCCTACACCGCGTTGGAGCGCCGCGCGCTGCTCGGCGCCCACCGCATCCTTTGCGTCAGCGAATACACCCGCCGCCAGCTGCTGCGTTTCCTACCGATGCTCGCCGCCGACCGACTCGTCGTCGTGCCCAACACGCTCGACCCGCAGTTCGCGCCGCGCGCCGACGAACAGTCTTCCCCGCAACCCTTCGCGCTACCCCGCATCCTGGCGGTTGGACGCCTCTCTTCCGCCGACGCCTACAAGGGCTTCGACACGCTCATTGAGGCTCTGCCCACCATCCGCCGCGAATACCTCGCCGCCCGCCTGCGCATCGTCGGCACCGGCGACGACCAGCCGCGGCTCAGCGCGCTCGCGCAGCGGCTCGGCGTCACCGGCTCGGTGGATTTCCTCGGCGCGATCGACGACGACGCCCTGCGGCTCGAATACACCTCCTGCGACCTCTTCGCCCTGCCCAGCCGCCGCGAGGGCTTCGGGCTCGTTTACCTCGAGGCGATGATCCACGGCAAACCCTGCCTCGCCGCCCGCGCCGGCGGCGCCCCCGAGGTCGTCAACGACACCGTCGGACGGCTGGTCGAATACGGCAACATCGCCGAGATCGCCGCCGCCGTGGACGAACTGGTGCGCACGCCCCGTGATTCGGAGGTTGTGCGCCGCCACGCCGCCTCGTTTGCTTTCCCCGTGTTCGCCCAGCGCCTCGCCGCAGCGCTCGCCTGAGGACAGGCGAGCGGACCAAGGACTATGGACCAAAGACCAACGACCCTCAGCCCTAGCGCCCGTGCCGATACCGGGCGAACCGGCGAGTCTCTTTCAGTCCGGAGTCTGGGGTATCGGCGGTCCCTCGTCCTTGGTCCCTGGTCCTTTGTCCCTCTCGCCACCCATGTCTGAGCCCGCCCCCGAACTCGTGCTCGAAGCCGGCCGCACCAGCCGGCACTATTGGGCCGACCTCTGGCGTTACCGCGAACTCCTCGGCTTCCTCGCGTGGCGCGACATCAAGGTGCGTTACAAGCAGACCGTGCTCGGCGTGCTCTGGGCGCTGATCCAGCCGGCCGTCACGCTGGCGGTGTTCACCTTCATCTTCGGCCGGCTCGCCGGCATGCCGTCGGGTAACGTGCCCTACCCGCTGCTCGTGCTGGCCGGCCTGCTGCCGTGGCAGTTGTTCGCCGCCGCGTTTTCCAACGCCAGCGGCAGCCTCGTGGCCAACACGCACCTGATCTCCAAGGTCTATTTTCCGCGCCTCATCGTGCCTCTTTCGTCCGTCGCCGTGGCGTTGATCGACTTCGCCGTGGTGCTCGTGCTGCTCGCGGCGATGTGCGCGTGGTGGCAGTTCGTGCCCGACTGGCGCCTCCTGTTCCTCCCGCTGTTCGTGGTGCTCACGCTGGTGACCGCGATCGGCACCGGGCTCTGGCTTACGGCCCTGACCGTGAAATACCGCGACTTCCGGTTCATCGTGCCCTTCCTCCTGCAGGTCGGGCTGTTCCTTTCTCCCGTCGGTTTCAGCACCACCAACCTGCCCACGTGGAAACTGCTCTACTCCTTCAACCCCATGGTCGGCGTGATCGACGGCTTCCGCTGGTGCCTCCTGCGCGGCGCACCGCCGCTTGACCCGGCCAGCCTCGCCATCTCGGTGGTCATGAGCCTGCTCCTGCTCGGCTCGGGCCTCTGGTATTTCCGCCGCATGGAGCGCGGCTTCGCAGATCTGATTTAAACATGAGCCAACCCGTCATCGCCGTCGAAAAACTCGGCAAGCGTTACCACCTCGCGCACCAGCGACAGGCGGACACGCTGCGCGATACGCTGGCGAAGACAGTGCGCGGGCTGTTCAGCGGTGGTGCGAGTGCGGCGGCTGAAGAATTCTGGGCGCTGCGCGATGTGTCCTTCGACGTCAAGCAGGGCGACGTGGTCGGCATCATCGGCCGCAATGGCGCGGGCAAGTCCACCCTGCTGAAGGTGCTGTCCCGTATCACCGAGCCGACCACAGGGCGCGCGGTGATCCGCGGCCGCATCGCCAGCCTCCTCGAAGTCGGCACCGGTTTCCACCCGGAGCTCTCCGGCCGCGAAAACATCTTTCTCAACGGCGCCATCCTCGGCATGACGCGCGCGGAAATCGCGCGGAAGTTCGACGAGATCGTCGCCTTCGCCGAGGTGGAGCGGTTCCTCGACACCCAGGTGAAGCACTACTCCAGCGGCATGTATGTGCGCCTGGCCTTTGCCGTCGCGGCGCACCTCGAGCCGGAGATCCTGATCGTGGACGAGGTGCTGGCCGTCGGCGACGCCCAGTTCCAGAAGAAGTGCCTCGGCAAGATGAACGAGGTGGCCCGCAACTCCGGCCGCACCGTGCTCTTCGTGAGCCACAACACCGCTGCGCTCCAGGCCATCTGCCGCACCGGCTTGTGGTTGCAGCAGGGCCAGGTGGTGCAGCACGGCCCGATCGGCGAATGCCTTTCGGCCTATCTCGCGTCCGGCAACGAGAGCGCGGCCTTCAAACCGGTCAACGCCGCCAAGCCGCACATCACCTCCGTGAGCCTTGACCGCGCCGCCCTCGCCACCGGCCGCCTGCGGATCAGCGTGGGCTTCAAATCCCCCTTTCCGCTCGGCTGCCCGGTCGTGGGCATCACACTGCACAGCCGGCACGGCCAGCCACTGGCCGGCTGCAACGGCCGCATGATGGGCGACCGCTGGCACCCGCCGGCCCTGAGCGAGGGCGTGATCACGGCGGAGATCAGTCCGCTGCCGCTGCACAGCGACACCTACCGCGCCTCGATCTACCTCGGCGACGCGGTGCAGGATTACGACCAGAAGCTCGACGCGCTGGAGTTCGACTTTGTCTCGCCCAATTTCTATCCCGAGAGCCCGCCCCTCCACGTGATCGGCCAGCTCGACCTGCCGTGGAAGTGGTCGGTGGATCCGAAGTCCTGAGTCCCGCATGGGCGCCCTCCAGCAACTGATCAAAACCGCGCGCCGGCTGCGGCTGCGCGCCCATGCCGGCGTGACGCTCGGGGCCAATTGCGACCTGGGCCCGGGCGTGCTCGTTGAGACCGGCGGCGGACAGGTCACGCTGGGCAACGATTGCTCGCTCGGTGCCGGTGTCGTCCTCGCGGCCTATGGCAACCGCATCGAGTTGGACCGCTGGGTCCACGTCGGCCCCTACACCACCCTCTACGGCCATGGCGGCGTCACCATCGGCGAAGGAACGTTGATTGCGATGCACTGCCGCATTCTCTCCTCCAACCACACCGTGGCCCCGCAGGGCACCTTCATCCGCTCCCAGCCCGACATCCTCCTGCCCACGAAGATCGGCCGCGATGTCTGGCTCGGCGCCGGCGTCACCGTGCTCGGGGGTGTCTCCATCGGGGACGGCTGCGTCGTCGGCGCCGGCTCGGTCGTGACGCGCGATCTCCCGCCCGGCGCCATCGCTTACGGCACGCCCGCGGAGGTCCGCCGCTACCGCGAGAACGCTCCCGGCTAAGGTGAATCCAATTTCCCGCAGTTCCTCGAAGTCCCGGCCCGGTGTGTCGGCCTGCGCGTGCACATGAGCGTTGCTTCCGAACGCCGCATCCCTGAACTCGACGGCCTGAGGGCCCTGGCCATCGCCCTCGTGCTCTGGCATCATCTGGTTGACGTTTTTCTGCCACCCGGCGCCGGACACTGGCTTGGCTGGGTGCAGGTGGCCGGCAACCTCGCCTGGTGCGGCGTCGATCTGTTCTTCGTGCTCTCCGGTTTTCTTATCGGCGGAATTCTCATCGACCATCGGGACTCCCCGAATCTCGTGCGGACCTTCTACCTGCGTCGGGCGGTGCGGATTCTGCCGCTCTACTACCTCACCCTCGGCGTCTGCCTCGTCGCCGTGCTCGTGACCGGCGCGTCGCCCAGTTTCTCGCCGTGGGTTTACGGATTGTTCCTGACGAACGTCGCGCTCTTGGTCCAAAACCACTGGGACATGCTGATGTTCGCCGTGCTGTGGTCGATCGCGGTCGAGGAACAGTTTTACCTCACGGCTCCGTGGGTGGTGCGCGCCATTCCGGCCAACCGCCTGCCGTGGCTGATTGGCGCACTCATCGTGAGCGCGATCCTTCTGCGTGCCCTCGTCAAATGGCGGCTGCCGCAGCTCGACGTGGGCATTCATGTATTCACGCCGTTTCGCATGGACTCGCTGGCGTGGGGGGCGCTGCTCGCGTGGGCGGTGCGGACACCCGATGTCCGCCCGTTTTTCCAGCGACTCGCGGCCAACTGGCCTCTGTGGCTTGGCGCGGGCATCGCCCTGCTGGCCGGTTTCGCCGTCAATCGCCCGCACCCCGGGGACGCACTCTCGGCCTATCTCGGCTACACGCTCATCAACCTCGTGTTCACCCTGCTCGTCGCCCTCGTGGTCTGCGTGCGCCCCCCGGCCTTGAACCGCCTGCTGGCCTGGTCACCGCTGGTGCATCTCGGGCGGCATTCGTATTTCATCTACCTCTGGCACGCCTTGATCGGTTTGGGGATCATCCGCTGGCTGGGCGGACCCGACTTCACGCTGGCTTCGCTGCCCGCGGTGGCCGTGGTGGCGGTGGCCATCGGCGCCACTTGGGCGGCCGCGGTGGTTTCCTGGAAGTTCTTCGAGTCGCCCTGGTTGAAAATCGGCCAACGCCACAGTTACTGATTTGAACCCTGCCCCACGGCTGACGGTCATTGTCCCGGCGCACAACCCGCACCCCGGGCGGCTGCGCCGCACGCTGGCCGGCCTGCGCGCCCAGACGCTGCCGGCCGCCGACTGGGAATGCCTGCTGGTGGACAACGCCTCCTCTCAGGCCATCGAAGCGAGCGCCTTCGCCGACGCTACCCCTGGCGGACTGCGCGTGGTCCGTGAGCCCGTCGCCGGCCTCACGCACGCGCGCAGCCGGGGATTCACCGAGGCACGCAGCGAATGCGTCGTGCTGGTGGATGACGACAACGTGCTCGCTCCCGACTACCTCGCCACCGCGCTGGAACTCCTCGCCGCCCACCCGCGCATCGGGGTGCTTGGCGGCAAATCGCGACCCGAGTTCGAGACCACGCCCCCCGATTGGGCGAAAGAGTTTTTCGGTCTGCTGGCGTTGCGTGATCTAGGCGATACGCCGCTCATCTCGAACGGCCTCCGCCCCGCCGGCGTCGCGCACAACGAGTATCCCGCCTTTGCTCCCATCGGCGCGGGCATGGCGATTCGGCGGGCCGCTTGGGAAGCGTGGTTGCGCTCTCCCACCCGCACCCGACTCACCGACCGCCGCGGCAACGAACTCACTTCCGGCGGCGACAACGACATCGTGTTCTGCACAATGGCGGCGGGTTGGGAAGTCGCGTATTTCCCAAGCCTCGGACTCACCCACCTGATCCCGTCCGGCCGATTGAGCACTGACTACCTCGCCCGCTTGAACGAGGGCATCCAGAAATCGTGGATGCAGGTGCTCACCCTGCACGAGGCCAATCCGTGGCCGGCGCTTTCCTCCGGCGATGCCGTGCTGCGCAAAATCAAGGCCTGGTTCACTCACCGCGCGTGGTCTTCTTCCGCCGCGCGCATCCGCTGGCGCGGCGCCTGCGGACACTTTGCCGGACGCGTTGCGTCCTGAACGATGACCACGCCTTCTCAGTCCAACCGGTGGCCGCTCGCAGCGAGCGTGCTGGGCGCGTTGGTGTTGAGCCTGCTGTTTTTCTCACCGCGGCTCTGGCTGATGCAGGACGTCGTTCCCGGTTCCTACCAGTGGAGCCGGGCCCTGACATTCCTCCGGCAATGCGAGGCGCCGCTGCGCACCGACGTGGAGCCGGCGATGCTCTGGCGTCTGCTGCCGCCGCTGATCGCCCATGGCCTTCATCTGCCCGGCAAGGTCCCGCTGCTACTGCCCTGGCTCGGCGTGCTGGCCGCGACCGGCTACGCTGCGGTCCTGTTGCAGCGACGCTGCGCCGACCACCTTTTCGTATTCGGCGGCACGCTGCTGTTCGCCACCACTTCCGCCGTGCTCGTGCCGGTCGGTTGGCTCGGCCTCAACGATGGCTGGGTGTGGCTGGGCTTGCTGGTCGTCGCGTTCGGACGCCACCCGTGGACCGCCGCGCTGGCTTGCCTGCTTTGTCCCTGGGTGGACGAGCGCTTCATCATCGGGTTTCCCCTCGCTTGGCTCGTCGCACGCATGGATCGCAACGAACCGATCCTCGGACGGGCCATGGCGACCGCGCTGTGGCTGCTGCCCTACGGACTCATCCGCCTGTGCTGGGACCGGCAGGGCGCGGCCGAGGCCACCGGCTCCTTCCTGCGCCTGCAGATCAGCGAAAGCCTGCCGCTGTTCGCACTCGCCCCGCTCGGCTGGTGGATGGGGTTGCGTGCAGCGTGGCTCGCGATCGGTTGCGCGCTGTGGGACGGCCCGGCCGGCCGACGCGCGCTCCTGGCCATCACGCTGCTTACCACGCTGGCGGTCAGCTTATTGCTGGCGTCGGACCTCAGCCGCTCCGCCGCGATCGCCACGCCACTGGTGTTGGCCGGATGCTTTGCCGCACTGCGCCGCTACCCGGTGGTCGCTCCCCGCCTCGTGCTCGCGTGCGGGGTGCTCAATCTGCTGATCCCCGCCGCGCACATCGTGCACCGGAACATCGACCCAATCAACCCGCTCCCGATCGAACTCTTCCGCCTGCTCCGCTGATCGGCGTTAGCAAACATGCCTTCCTTAGCCCACTCGATCGAACACGCCCGCTGGCGCCTCCGGGCGGCGCTGAATGCGCCGGCCCGGTCCGCCGCCGAAAGCGTGTGGCGCCTGCGCGGACTCCGGCAGGCGCCCCCGGGAACCCCCGGCCGCCTCCTTTGGCAGAACCGATCCTTCGCCTATGCCGACGGTTCGGCCGCCCTGCTGCAAATGCATGAAATCTTCGTCGCCGGGGTTTACGACTTCGTCTGCCCGACTCCGCAGCCGCGCATCCTCGACTGCGGCGCCCACACCGGCTGCGCCGTCCTGCGCTGGCGGCAG
Organism: uncultured Oleiharenicola sp.; assembly: GCA_966252395.1. Taxonomy (GTDB): domain Bacteria; phylum Verrucomicrobiota; class Verrucomicrobiia; order Opitutales; family Opitutaceae; genus Lacunisphaera. The sequence goes on from CBINOW010000041.1 coordinate 10,465, forward strand.
CTTTATCCGCAAGCCCACATAACGGCCATCGAAGCCGATGCCGCCATTGCCGCGCTGCTGCGGGAAAATCTCCGCACTTGGGACGACTCCGGCACCGAGGCCCTCCAGGCCGCCGCCTGGACGCACGACGGGGAAGTCCGCTTCGCCGCTACGGGAAAGGACAACGGACTCGTCAGCACCGACGGCGCCACCGTGATCCCGTCGCTGGATCTCGCGCGTCTTTGCCGCGGGCCCGTGGACCTGCTGAAACTCGACATCGAGGGCGCCGAGGCCGTCGTGCTTGCGCATCTGGCTGCCACCGGGACCTTGAAGAATATCCGCGCCCTCGCCTGCGAATGGCACGAATGGGGCGCAACGGCCCCGCGGCTGCACGAGGCGCTCGCCCAACTGGCCGCCGCCGGCCTGACCTACCGGATCGTGCACGCGGACACGCTCGGCGAGCGGACCACGACGGTGTTTCCGCACCTGCGGCAACCGGGCAACCAACTCATGATTTACGCGTGGCAGGCATGAGCCCGGATCTCAGCATCGTTATTCCCACCTACAACCGGGCGGACACCGTGCCGCTCGTGCTGGCCAGCATCGCGGAGGCGCGCGGCGGCCTGAGGGTTGAGACCATCCTCGTGGACGACGGCTCGGCCCAACCCGTCGCCGAGGCACTGCAGGGCCGGCCGCATCAGCCGGACCGGATTATCCGGCAGGAAAACCAGGGTCTGCTGTTCGCGCGGCTGGCCGGTCTGCGCGAAGCCCGCGGGGAATTTGTGTTGTTTCTCGACTCCGACGATCTCGTCGCCCGGGAGAAATTGCGCCGCCAAGTCGCCGCCATGCGCGCGCAGGCCGCGGAAGTCAGTTACACCGACTCGACGCGCGTCCAGCTCGGCGCGTCCTTGGCGGAAACAACGGTGCTCGCCGCGGAAGCCCCGTTGCCGCTCGCAGAGGACGCCGCCGACTTCTTCATCCGCGTGCAGCCACCGCCCCACAGCCCGATGTTCCGGACCGACTGGCTGCGCGGCATCGTCGCCCGACCGCTCTTCGCCCCGTCCGCCACCTACAATCCCGTGGCGGAAATCTGGTTCTACCATGTCGCCGCCGTGCTTCCCGCCAAAGTCATCAAAGTCGCGGAAGCGGACACGCACGCCCTGATCGGCCAGCACGCGGGTGCGCGCATCACCGGTCATTGGGAAAAGATGGCGGTCGCCTCGCTGGCGGTGATGGAGGCATTCATGCGCAGCTGTCCGGCCAGCGCTAGCACCTCACGCGTGCGCGGGCTGGTGGCAGAGAAGGCCTTTCACTCCTGGCGCGCCCTGCCCAAGGATTTCTCCCCGGCCTTCCAACAGCGCATGCTCGCCCTCTGGCAGGCCCAGCCCGACGCCCCGCCGGTGCGGTTGGGTGGCCCTCAATTCGCGCGCCTCGCGCGCTGGCTCGGCCCCGTGAGAGCCGCCCGCCTGCTCCGCTGGCTGCGCGGCCACCGCTACGCTTCCTGCCGCACCCTGGCCGATCCAGGCCAGGTGGAAACCTGGCTGCAACAGCTGCCCGCCGCATGAGCTCCGCGCTGCGCTCCCTTGGTCTTGGTCGCCTGGCATTGACGCTCTGGCACCAACCGCTCGCCCGCCTGCGCGATTCCCTGCGCAACGGCGGCCCCTTCGCTGAGCGCGAGACCGAGCGACAGCGCCGGCAGATGGTCGAGGCGGCCCACGCGCTCCCAGCGCTGCCCCTGCCCAAGGACGCGCCGACCGTCGCGCTCCACCTGCTCACCGGAAAACGTTTTCTCTACCAAGCCGCCTACTGCCTGCATTCCTTCGCCCGCCACTCCGACGCGCGGCTTGAAGCGCATGTCTACGACGACGGCAGCTTCGACGAGGCGCTGCGCACGCAACTGCTACGGCTCGGCCCCGGCATCGTATTCCACTCTTTCGACGAGGTCCGCGCTAGGCTCGACACCTTTCTCCCCGAGTGCCGCTTCCCGGTGCTGCGCGAACGCTGGCTCCACTACCCGAACATCCGCAAATTGACCGACCCGCATCTCGGTTCAACGGGCTGGAAACTGGTGATTGATTCCGACCTGCTGTTTTTCCGCCGTCCGGAATTCCTCCTCAATTGGTGCGCCTCGCCCGACCGGCCGCTGCATGCCGTGGACTGTGAGGAAAGCTACGGCTACTCGCGCAATCTGATGGAACGGCTGGCCGGCGCGCCCATCCCGCCGCTCGTCAACGTCGGGCTGTGCGGCCTCCGCAGCGATGCCCTCGACTGGGATCAACTCGAGGCTTGGTGCGCGGAGCTCATTGCCCGCGAGAAAACCAGTTACTACCTGGAACAGGCCCTCGTCGCGATGCTGGTCGCGCGCCAGCAGCCCTGCTCGGTCGCGCCGGCCGACGACTATCTCACCAAGCCCGGTCGGGACGAAGGCACCGCCCCCCGTGCCGTCATGCACCACTACGTCGCCGAATCGAAACGCTGGTATTACCGTCACGGCTGGCGCCGGGCGCTGGATGTGTCGGCCCCATGACCTTGTCCACCCGGCTTCTCCTTCCGGCGGCGTGTGCGGTTCCCCTGCTGGGCCTGGCCTTTGCCTGGATCTATGGGCCTCCGCTGATCTTTTCCGACACCGCCACCGGCCTGCTGGCCTGGAGAAACTTCGTCGCGGGAGGAATCTGGAACACCATCGCGGAACCATCGACCTTGAATCTGGCGGAGAACATCCAGCGACCTGTTACCTGGTGGAGCCCGGGCCAGTATGTTCCGGCGGGACTTCTCCTTTCCGCCGGCCTGCCCTTGGGTGCCGCGGTCCTGCTGGTCGCGCTGCTGGCGGCGTGGTCGTCAATCCTCGGGGTTACCGCCTTGGTGCGCGAACTGGGCGCCCCGCGCGAAACGTTGCCGTGGGTGGCCCTCGCCACCGCCGCCTCGTGGCACACCTTGCAACCCTTCGGCATGTTCAACGGTGGGGAATGCGCGCTGGCGGCCGTCTGGCCCTGGATATTTCTTCTGCTGTATCGCTGCCGGCACCGGCCCTGGCTGCTCAGCGTCGCGATCCCGCCGCTCTTCCTACTGGGGATTTTTGCTAAGCATTCATTCATGATCTTCGGACTGGCGATGCTGCTCTTCCTCTGGCTCGAAGCCTGCCGCGAGGCGGAATGGAAGCCCGGGCGCGTGATCGCCGCGGTTTGGCCCCTGCTGGCAGGCGGTCTGCTTTTCTTGGTGGGTCGTCACCTTTTGTTCGATGCGGGCCCCAGTCCCGCGGATCCCGGACAGCTGCCCGGTCGGGCTTTGACCGCGTATGCATTTTCCTCCTGGGCCCCGCTCTTCGCCAGCGGCGGGTTCGGCAGTCTCATGGGCCGGGCGTTCATGATCTCGGGGCTTGGCTTCGAGGAAGGTTGGTCGCGCTTGGCGCCCGCGCTGGCCATCGCCTCACCGATCGCGCTCGGTCTGTATTTTGGGCTGAGCCGGAGAAAGGAACCGTTCATGCGCCTCGCCGGGACGGTCGCATTGGTCAGCGGCCTCATGCTCTGCGTCCTGATCGGCTGCGGCGGCAATATCAGTCAGGAAGACCGCCATTTTCGTCCCGCGGGGCTTCTCCTGCTGGCGGTTCTCGTTCACTTCTGCGCCGCACGCCAAGCCGGACGTCCCCGCCTGCAGCTCGCCGCGCGCGGGGTGCTGGCTGCCGTCTTGGTGTTCGGCATCGGCGCCGCGGTTCAACGCCACCTCAACCTGCGCCGACTCACCCACCCCGCCGGCAACCACACCTCACTCGCTGACATGCCGCCGAACGTGCTGCGCGAAGCGCGTTCGATGGCTGCAGCCGCGAGCGGTTCGGATGCGATCCTTTATCTGCCCACACCGGAGATTGCCTGCCAGTTGCCGACCTGCCGCATGATCGTCACCGACGCACTCGCGCATGACGCCACCTGGATCAGTGCCCGCTCCTACCGGGGAATCGCCTCCGCGGTGCACTTGATCGTGCCACAGGGATTTTCCGCAGACGGACGCACCGAAGCCCTGTTGGCCTCGTTTGTTGATTATCCCCGGACGGCGTGGAGCAGCCGCAGGATCGGCGAGTGGGAGTTTTGGTCGGCCCGTGGAGTCCCCGGGCGCCCATCAGTATGAAGCCAACCGTCAGCATCATCATCCCCTGCTATAACGCCGAGGCGTGGGTGGCGCCGACGATTGAATCCGCGCTGGCGCAGACCTGGCCCAGCACGGACATCATCGTTATCAACGACGGCTCGCGCGACGGCAGCCTCGCCACGGCGCGCCGGTTCGAGTCCCGCGGCGTCCGGGTGGTGGACCAACCGAATCAGGGCGCCAGCGCGGCGCGGAACCAGGGGCTTCGCCTGGCCCGCGGTGATTTCATCCAATTCCTCGACGCGGACGATTTGCTCGCCCCCGACAAGATCGATCTCCAGATGGCCGCGCTCGCGGAGGCTGGTGCCGACGTGCTGGCCTCGGGAACGTGGGGACGATTCAGCCGCGACCCGGCGCAGGCCGAGTTTGTGCCACAGACCGTCTATCAGGCCCGCAACGGAGTCGAGTTTCTCCAACTCCATTACGAAACCGGCTCAATGATGCAGCCCGGTGCCTGGCTCGCCCCACGGGCGTTGCTCGACCGCGCCGGCCCCTGGAACGAAACCCTGAGTCTGAACGACGACGGAGAATACTTCGCCCGCGTCATGCTGGCGGCGAGACGCCTCGTTCATGTGCCGGCGGCCCGGTGCCTCTATCGTTCGGGCTCGGACACGAGCCTCAGCCGGCGCACGGATCCGAAATCGCTCCTCTCGCTGTTCCACTCGGTTGAGCTGACCCTCGCGCCGTTGCTCAAGGCCGACAACTCCCCGCGCACCCAAGCCGCCTGTGCCGACGCCTGGATGCGAGCCGCCTTCGAGATCTACCCGACGCTACCGGAGCAGGCACGCGAGGCCGAACAACGGGCCCGCGCGCTCGGCGGCTCCCGCCGCCCGATGCCAGGCAGCGGACGCTTCCAACTTGCCGCCCGCCTGTTCGGCTGGCGGCTCGCCCGCCGTCTTTTTCGCTGATGCCCCGCGCCCCCTTCACTCCGTCACTCGACGAGCTCACGGCCGCCTACGAAAACACGGCCGCCCACAACGACGCCCTGCACCGCCGGTTGACGGCGGCCACGTGGGCCGATCCGTTGCTGGCGGCCCATCGTCGTCATGTGGAGGCGCATAAGCTGGGTTTTGGCGATCCCGCCTTCCACGCCCTATGGGCGGCGCTACTCGATGCGGCGGCCAAAAGGTTCGGCGAAGTGCGCGCCTTGGAAATCGGCGTGTTCAAGGGGCAGGTCATTTCCCTGTGGTCGCTGCTGGCCCGCGAACGAAACCTTTCCGTGCAGGTCTCGGCGGTCTCGCCGCTCGAGGGCCAGCCCATGCCCGGGCACAGTCGGATCCTGCGCTGGCTCCGTTACCGGCTCGACCGCAAGTTCCGGGAGCGGGTGGACAACGGTGACTTCTACGCGACCGAAGACTACGAAAAGATTGTCCGCGCCCACTTCTCCCATCACGGCCTCGACTTCTCGCAGGTCCGTCTGCACCGCGGCTACTCCACGGACCCGAAGCTGTTGGAACGGCTCAGCCATGAAACCTTTCACGTCGTCTATGTGGACGGCGACCACACCTTGGCCGGAGCCCGGCATGATTTCCGGACCTTCGGTCCCAAGGTCGTGCCCGGCGGCTGGCTGATCGCCGACGACGCGGGATGCGACCTGCCGGGCACCGCCTTCTGGAAGGGGCATGCCGCCGTCTCCGAAGCAGTCCGCGACCTCCCCGGCCTCGGCTTCAAGAATGTGCTCAACGTCGGACACAACCGCGTCTATCAGCGCAGCACCGCCTGAAATGGCCCGCGTCCGCATCTATCTTCCCACCTATCGCCGCCCGGCCCTGCTGCCGCGCGCACTGGCGAGCCTGCGGGCCCAGACGTTCACCGACTGGGTCTGCGAGCTGCACAACGACGACCCCGAGGATCCCGCACCGGGACAGCTCTTGGCCGGGCTGGGTGATCCGCGCATCACGCTGGTCACGCACGAGCGCAATCTGGGCGGCACGGACACGTTCAACCTGTTTTTCCGCGGTGTAGGCGAGCCGTTCTATTCGCTGTTGGAGGACGACAATTGGTGGGAGCCTGACTTTCTCGCCACCATGCTGGCCGTTGCGGAAAAACATCCCGCCGTATCGGTCTTTTGGGCCAACATGCGTGTGGCCCAGGAACTGAGCGATGGCCGCTTTGTTGACACGGGCCGCACCCTCTGGCCCGAGCAGCCGGATGAAACGGTGCGACTCTTCCCCTGGGGAACGCTGCCGCAGATCGGCGGGGCCCTGCACTCCAACGGCGCGGCCCTGTTCCGTTCGCATCCGGGCCGCAGCTTCGAGATTCCCCGCGTGCCTTTTGCCGTGATCGAGCCGTTCCGCGAGCGCATGTTTCCGCATCCGCTGCTGCTGGTGACCAAACCGCTCGCCACCTTCTCCCAGACCCTCGTGACCGCACGTTCACGCGATGCTTCAGAGTGGGCGGAGTGTCAGGCCATGATCGCCGCCACTTTTCTCAAGACCTGCCCCTGGGATGACTCCCGGCTGGCCGAGGTGTGGGAGCAGGCCCGCGCCCAACGCCCACCTGGCACCACCAGCCTGATCCTTGCCGCCATCGCCGACCCGGCATGCCGCAGGATCCTCGGCCATGCTCGCTGGGCCGACTGGTGGATTGCGGGTCGCGGCTTGGTCCGGCGGCCCGGGCTGTTCTTCCGGCTGCGACGCTCCCGCCAGCGCCACACCGCGTGGTGGCAGTTCCTCGAAACACACACGGCCCTGCGCTGGCAGGAAGCGGCCACAGCGCGCTGACATGGCACCCAAAAACATTCTCATCGTCAGTGGCGCGGCCCTCAGTCGCAACCCGCGCGTGCTGAAGGAGGCCACGACGCTCGCGGAGGCCGGCCATGAGGTGACCGTGCTTACCTTGCGCAACCACGCGGCCGCAGAGGCCTTCGATCGGGAGATCATGGCCACGGCGCGCTTCAAGCGTCTCGTGGTGGACGTCGCCGCGGCGCCCGGGGCCTCGCGCTTGGGCGTTTTCCTGCGACGCCTCAAGGCGTCCACCGCCCGCCGTGCTGCGCATCATCTGGGCCGGGAATCCATTGAAACGATCGGCCCGGCCGGCGAATTGCTGGCCATCGCGCGCCGGCATCGGGCCGACCTCGTCATCGGGCACACCGAAGTCGGCCTCTGGGTGACGGCCCAGCTCCTCGCCGAGGGCCATAAGGTCGGCGCGGACTTTGAGGACTGGCATTCCGAAGATCTGCCGCCAGAAGACCGCGCCGGCCGACCCATGCGTATCCTGAAGGAAACCGAACGCGCGCTGCTGAACGGGGCGGCCTTTGTGTCCGCCACCTCCTCAGCCATGGCCCGGGCGCTCCAGCAGGCGACCGGAGGGCAGCTGCCGTCTGTCGTGCACAACAGTTTTGCGCTACAAACCGATCCGCGCCGCGGCGCGCCGGGCGAGCCTCCGCGCTATTTCTGGTTTTCGCAGACACTCGGTCCCGCTCGTGGGCTGGAGGACTTTCTGAACGCGTGGAGCCGCACCAGCCTTCCCTCGGAAGTGACACTCCTCGGCGAAGACCGACAGGGCTATCGCGATGTCCTGAGGGCCAGCGTGCCGCCATCGCACCAAGCGCGGCTGTCCTTCCACGAGGTGGTGGCGCCGGATCTGCTGCCTGGTCTTATCGCCCGGCATGACATCGGGCTGGCGCTGGAGGCTCCGCTGAGCCGCAATCGGGACCTGACGATCACCAACAAGATCCTCCAATACCTCAATGCCGGCCTCGCCGTCGTGGCCACGCCGACCAGCGGGCAGCGCGAGGTGCTTGCCCGGGCGCCTGAGGCGGGGATTTTCCTCGGGAGCGATCCCATCGCCAACGCCGCCGCGCTCGATGAACTGATCCGGGACCACGCGGGACTGCAGGCGCGGCAACAGGCCGCCCGGCGGCTGGCCGAAACCCATTTTTCTTGGGAGCATGACCGCAAGGTGCTGCTCGATCTGGTCAACCGCGCGCTGTCCGCATGAGTCCCCGTCGTCTGCTCATCGTCAGTCCGCACTTTCCGCCGGTCAATGCGCCGGACATGCACCGCGTGCGCACGGCGCTGCCGCACTTCGTAGCGGCGGGCTGGGAAGTCACTGTGCTGACGGTGGACGACCCCTCTCCCGCCGCACCGGTCGAAGCGGAGTTGCTCGCCACCATCCCGCCCGCGGTGCGGGTGGTTAGCGCTCACTGCTGGTCACGCCGCTGGACGCGCTGGCTGGGCATCGGCAACGTCGCGCTACGGGCGCTGCCGTTCCTGTTCCTGACGGGCAGCCGGCTGCTGGCGGCCCGGCGCCATGACGTGGTTTATTTTTCCACCACCCAGTTCATCGTGGTTCCCTTCGGGCGGATCTGGCGGCGGGTGCATGGCGTGCCGTTTGTCGTGGACTTGCAGGATCCCTGGGTGACGGATTTCTACGAACGCCCCGGAGCGCCGCCACCGCCGGGTGGTTGGAAATACCGCTTCGCGCGCCGGCTCAACCTCCTGCTTGAGGGCTGGTCCCTCCGCAAGGCCGCGCACCTGATCACCGTCTCCGCCGACTACGGCCGCGCCTTGCGCCAGCGTTATCCCGCGCTCCAAAACCTGCCGTGCACGGAGCTGCCCTTCGGTTCTCCCGACGCCGATCTGCAGCACCTGCGCGCCTCGCTAGCCCAGCGACGGCCCATCCTGCCGACCGGAGGATTCCGTCTCGCCTTCGCGGGTGCCATCGGCCCGGGCATGCTGGGACTCGTGGAAGTGCTCTTCGCGGCCATGGCGGCGGTCAACCGCGACAGCCCGCGCGTCTCGGCGCATTTCTACGGCACCAGCTATGCTCCCGCCGGAGAAGCCCGTTCCGCCCTGCGGGCCTTGGCAGAAAAAGCCGGTGTGGAGGACTGCGTCTTCGAGCAACCGGGGCGCCTGCCCTACTTTGACGCCCTGCAAGTCACGCTCGAGGCCGACGCCAACCTGATCCTCGGCTCAACCGACCTTGCGTTCACGCCCTCGAAGATCCTCGGCGTCCAGGCCGCCGGCCGGCCGGTGTTCGCCCTGGCCTATGCCGGTTCAGCCTTGGCCGGACGCTTGGAGAAGCTCGGACTGCCCTGCGTTCTCGCCCACTTGTCCGCTGACGACCAACCCACCCTGCGCGCCAGCATCGCCGCGCTGCGCGAACTTCTGGAACGACCATCCGTCTGTGTGCCGCCCCCCGCGGACTACGCCGCCCGCTCCGTCGCCGCCCGGCAGTTGGAGATTTTGGCTTCCGTATCCGGCGTTACGGCCTAGCCCTCTTCCGCCCGCATGGAACACGTCAGCCCCGATCCCCAGCCCGGAGAGCACGCGATGGACTACTCGCTGCTCGGTGGCGAGCACCTCGACCGCGGCAAGCGCCTGTTCACCACCGGGCTGGTGTTGCTCGCCGCCGCCCTGGGTTACCTCGGCTACACGGCCAACACGGAGAACAAGCTGCACATTTTCCAGGGCCTGCTGATCCTGACCCTCTCCGTGTTGCCCGGCCTGCTCTGGGCCAAGACCGGCGGCAGCCGCTTCCCGGTGTTCGAGACGATCATGCTGCTGTGCGCCAATGCCTACGCGTTGCCGTTACTGAACGCCCGCGAACAGCTGGCCGACTACAGTGACGAGGTCATCACGCGCTCCGGCTGGGTGGTCGTGCTCTATGTGGCCTGCGCAAATGTCGTCTATCAGGTGACACGGGGCCGGCCGGGCCATGGGCGCTTCTGGACAGAATCGCTGCTGTCGCCCGGCATCGAGCGCTCGGTGATCTACGGTCTGCCCGTCTCCACGGTCTATGTCGGCATCAGCGTGTTCACCGACTGGATTCCCTCAGAACTGGGCAGCGTGCTGCGCGCCGTGTTCTTCGGCCTGAGCGTCCTTTGCACCTTCATCAGCGCCCTGCGCTGGGGCCGCGGAGAACTCACCCAGGGAGAAAAAGCGCTCTTCGTGGGCTCGCTCGTGCCCCAGATGGTTTTCATGTCCGTGGGCTTGGTGCTGATCGGCGCCATCAGCCAGGTGGGCATCGCGTTGCTTGGTTATCTCTCGGGCGGCAAGCGCATCCCGTGGGTCGTGATGGCGGTCACGTTTGGCATCCTCGCGGTGCTGCACACCGGCAAGGCGAAGATGCGCGAGAAATACTGGGAAACCGATCTGCCGCGACCCGGCATCACGCAACTGGGCGACTACTACGCCGAGTGGTTCGAATACGGCGTGCAGAAGGCCGACGAAAAGAAGGCCGCCAGCCGCCGGCTGCTCGAGCGCACCTCGCTCATGCACATCCTCTGCCTCATCGGCTCCTACACGCCGCAGCGGCAGGATTATCTCTACGGTTCGACTTACCGGCACGTCTTGCCGCAGCTCATCCCGCGTTTCTTCTGGCCCGAAAAACCCAAGTCCCACATCGCCACCTACGAGCTCTCCATCTACTACGGCATCCAGCGCGAGGAAGACACCGAGACCACCACCATCGCGTTCGGCCTGCTGGCCGAGGCGTATGCCAATTTTGGTTTCATCGGCTCCATCCTGCTGGGCGTCTTCTGGGGCTACTCGCTGAAGAAGCTCCAGATTTGGTCCACCTTTAGTCCGATGCTGTCCTTCGCCGGTCTCACCATGGTGCTCCTCACCGCGTGGGCCTTCAACTCCGAGCTCACCATGGCGGCGTGGATCTCGTCCTTCCAACAGGCGCTCGTCGTCGTGCTGGGTGTGCCGTTCCTGATCAAGAGCCTGCTCGGAGGGGAATGATTTCACATGTCGCGCCTCGCCATCGTCCTCTCGCACCCCACGCAGTATTACAGCCCGTGGTTCCGCTGGATGGGCACGCACACGCGGCTGGATTTCCATGTCTTCTACCTCTGGGAATTCGGCGTGACGGAGCAGCGCGACCCGCAGTTTGGCGCCCGCTTCAAGTGGGACGTGGACCTGCTCTCCGGCTACGACCACGAGTTCGTGCCGAACGTCGCGCGCGACCCGGGCACCCATCATTTCCGCGGTCTGCACAACCCGACCCTCGGCGAGCGCCTGCGCGCCTGGCAACCTGACGCGGTGCTCGTGTTCGGCTATGCTTGGCGCTCGCACCTCGACCTGATCCGCCATCCGCCCGCACCGCTGATCTTCCGCGGCGACTCCCACCTGATCAGTCACTCGCCGTCGTGGCTCAAGCGCTGCGTGCTGCGCCGCGTCTATGCGCGCTTCACCGCCTTGACCTACGTGGGCCAGGCCAACCGCGACTATTTCCGCGCCTTCGGCGTGCCCGATACCAAGCTTCATTTTGCCCCGCACTGCGTGGATGCCGATCGCTTCGTGCGCGACGACGCCTGTCGCGCTGCCACCGAAAAGCTGCGTGACCAACTCGATCTCGGCGGACGCAAGGTCGTGCTCTTCGCCGGCAAACTCGTTCCGGCCAAACAACCGGGCGCGCTGCTCGAGGCATTCCTCAAACTCGCGCCCGCGGATTTCGCGCTGGTCTTCGTCGGCGAGGGACCGGAGCGGGCCGCGCTCGAGGCCAGAGCCGCGCAGCATCCGCGCAGCGCCGTGCGTTTCCTGCCCTTCGCCAACCAGAGCGAAATGCCCTCGCGCTACGCGCTGGCCGATCTCTTCGTGCTGCCCTCCGGCGGCCTTTACGAGACCTGGGGCCTCGCGGTCAACGAGGCCATGCACCTCGGTGTGCCGTGCCTGGTGAGCGACCGCGTCGGCTGCCAGCGCGACCTCGTGACCGACGGCGAAACCGGTTGGGTGTTTCCCGCCGCCGATCCCGCCGGCCTGGAAACGACACTCGCGCGCGCCCTCAAAGCCTTGCGCGGTGACACCACACCGCTGCGCCTGCGCCTGGCCGCCCGCATCGGCGGCTACACCTACGCCCAGGCCACCCGCGGTTTGCAGGCAGCCCTCGACCAGGCGGTCGCTTCCACCTCATGAAGATCACCATCGTCAGCGGTTTTTTCCTGCCGGTGCCGCCCATCCTCGGGGGTTCCACCGAAAAGATCTGGCACCGCCTCGCCCGCGAGTTTGTCGCCGCCGGTCACACCGTGACGATGATCTCCCGCCGCTGGCCCGGCTGGCCGGAGTGCACGACGGAACTGGACGGACGCCTCACGCACCTGCGCCTGCGGGGCTGCACCCACACCCGTTACCTGCCGATCAATCTGTTACTCGATTTCCTCTGGGGCATGCAGGTGGCATGGCACCTGCCGAAGGCCGATGTCGTCGTCTGCAACACCGTCACCCTGCCGGTTTACCTGCGCTGGGTGCGACCGTCCGCCGGCCGCGTCACCGTCGTCCTTGGCCGCATGCCCAAGGGACAGAACCGCGCCTATGCCGCCGTGGACTCCCTGCTCGCCACGAGCACGGCCGTGGCCGACAAAATACGCGCCGAGAACGCGTCGCTCGACGCGCGCATCTTCAAATTCCCTAACCCACTTGACTGGCAGCTGCACCAGCGGGCCGGCGCCGCGGCCACGCCCGCCGTTCCAACCATCGGCTACATCGGGCGCATCCATCCCGAAAAGGGTCTCGAGCAGTTGCTTGATGCCGCGGAGCGGCTGCTCCGCGAGCACCCGCAGCTCGGCCACTGGCGCGTGGAACTCATCGGGCCCGTCGCCGTGCCGCAGGGCGGCGGCGGCGAGCCCTACCGCGACGCGCTCCTGGCCCGCTACGGTCCTTCGCTCGGCGAGCGCCTCGCGATCAGCCCGCCCGTTTATGATGCCGAAGCCCTCGCGGTGCGCTACGGCGGCCTGGCGATTTTCTGTTACCCGAGTCTCGCCGCCAAAGGCGAGGGCCTGAGCATCGCACCCATGGAGGCGATGGCTGCCGGCGCGGTGGCGGTGGTTTCCCAGCTCGATTGCTATCGCGACCTCATCCGGCCGGGGGAAAATGGCTTCCAGTTCGACCAATCCAGTCCCGATGCCGTCGGGCAGCTCACCGCCATTCTCACTCGTTTGCTGCAGGACGAAGCGCTCCGCCGACGCGTGGCCGGCCAAGGCCAGGCGGATGTGCGCCGACACGACTACGCGGAGGCCGCCCGCGCGCTGCTGGGGGAGTTTGCGCGATTGACCGCCTCCGCTTCCGCTCGCTGACTAAGGACGTTCCCAACGCTTTGAGCGCGCCCGACAACCCCTATCTCGGTCAGAACTGCGTCACACCCTACCCGAAGTCGGAGGTGCTGCGGCGGTGGCTGTGGCTCGCGGTGCAATCCACGCTCTTTCGCTGGAGTCCGCGCCCGCTGCACGGTTTCCGCGCCGCGCTGCTCCGGCTCTTCGGGGCGAACATCGAAGGCCCGGTCGTTGTTTTCCCCACCGCACGGGTCGTCTTCCCGTGGAAACTCACACTCGCTCCGCGCAGCATGATCGGTCCGCGGGTCCTGATCTACAACCTCGCGCCCGTCCGCCTCGACTACGGCGCGAACCTGAGCCAGCACACCCACCTTTGCGCGGGCAGCCACGACTTCACGCGCTGGTCCATGCCGCTCATCACCGCGCCCATCACGATCGGTCGCAACGCCTGGCTCGGCGCCGATGTCTTCGTCGGTCCCGGTGTGACGATCGGCGAACTCACCGTCGTCGGCGCCCGCTCGGTGGTCGTGGGCGATCTCCCGGCCGGCAAGGTTTGCGTCGGCTCCCCCTGCCGTCCGCTGCGCGACCGGTCGCAGCCCGCCTGAACTGACCGTCATGCGCCTTTGCCACATCGTGCCCAGTCTCGCCGAGCGGCACGGCGGTCCGTCCAAATCGGTCCGCGCGCTCGCCAACCATGCCGTGGATGCGGGGGCGGCGGTGGAGTTGCTCTCCACCGGTGTGCGCGGTGACGTCGTCACGCCGGCTCCCGATGACCGCGCGAAAATCCGGCTTTTCCGCTGCGTCACACCGCAATGGCTCACCTGCTCGCCCACGCTGCGTGACTACCTCGTCGAGGTGCCAACCGACCTGGTCCACCACCATTCGCTCTGGCTGCTCACGTTGCGCTACGCGACCGAGGCCTCGCGCCGGCATGGCGCGCCGCTGGTCATCTCGCCGCGTGGCATGATGAACGCCTGGGCCTGGCGCCACCGCCGCTGGCGAAAATACCTCGCCGACAAGCTCGTTCATCCCGGGGCGCTGCAGCATGCCGCCGGCTGGCACGCCACCAGCGCGGAGGAAGCCTCCGACATCCACGCGCTCGGTTTCCGGCAACCCGTCTGCGTGTCGCCCAATGGCGTGGACATTCCCAGCGCAGAGCAGCTCGCCATCGCCCGGGCCGCCTGGCTGGAACTGTGTCCCGCCGCCCGTTCACGACCCGTCGCATTGTTTTATTCGCGATTCCACCACAAGAAACGGGTGCGGGAACTGATCGAGGCCTGGTTGTCCATCTCGCGGGGCGACTGGCTCCTGCTGATCGTCGGCACCGCGGAGGAATACACGGCCGAAAGCCTGGCCGCCGAGGTCGCCGACCTCGGTCATACGGAGAACATCAAGGTGCTCGACGGCGCCGGCCGGCCGCCGCCGTATGCCATCGCTTCGCTCTTCCTGCTGCCTTCGCACTCCGAAAATTTCGGTCTCGTGATCGCGGAAGCCCTGGCCGCAGGCGTGCCGGCACTCGTGACTGACACCACGCCTTGGTCGGACCTGACCCCCAACCACGCCGGCTGGTGCGTGCCGTGGGCCGACTATACTCCCACGCTGGCGAATGCGCTGCTGACTCCGCCCGCCGAACTGCAGGCCATGGGCCAATGCGGACGCCATTGGGTGGAACACGAATATTCCTGGGCGCGGGCCGCCAGTCTGCTGCACAGCTTCTACCGTCACTTGCTCCATGCCTGAGGAACCCGTCCAGCGCCGGGACCACGCGCCCCGCGGCGTGCCGCTTGACCGGCTGGTCGTGATACATTTCGCGGCCCTGTTGCTGTTCACGACCTGGGCCTTTGGCGGGCAGGCTCCATGGGCGCGACAAGTAATCGCGTGGTGGGGCACGGCGGGCATGGTCCTGTTCCTTTGGGCCTCCTTAGCGTATCGCCGGCCGGACCAACGCCTGCATCCGGCGCTCCGCCTGCTATGGCCGCTCTGGCTTTTCGACTTGCTGGTCATCGTCAGCTGTTTCAACCCCGGCTTCCGGGAATTCACCGTGGCCGGCGAGGCGATGCTGGTAAAAGGTTCGCCCCATCCCTGGCTGCCGACGGCAGCGCTGCCACGCCTGGCGGCCAAGGAGCTGTGGCAGTTCAACGGGATCGTGCTCTCGTGTTTCAACCTGCTCTACGCGCTGCGCCGCCGCGGCCACGTCCGCGCGCTGCTCTTTCTCATGGCCGGCAATGCCGTGGCGCTCGCGGTCCTCGGCAGTTTCCAGAAGCTCGTCGGGGCCGAGGGCCTCTGGTTCGGGGCAGTCCCCTCGCCCAATCCGCGTTTCTTCGCGACGTTCATCTACCACAACCACTGGGGCGCCTTCGTGCTGCTCAACATCGCGGCATGCCTGGCGCTGCTGCTCCATCACCATCGGCGCGGCGGGCAGCGCGACATCTGGCATTCGCCGGTGCTGATCGGCGCGGTGGTCACCCTGCTGCTCGCGGCCTCCGTTCCCCTGAGTGCCTCGCGCTCCTGCACGTTGCTCGCCGCCGGGCTGCTGGGGGCGGCCTTGCTCCACTTCACGCTGCGAGTCGTGCGCCGCCGTCGCGAGTCGGGTGAATCGGTCGCAGCCCCCGTGGCGGGATTGTTCGTCGTCGCCGTGCTCTCCGTCGCAGCCGTCGCTTTCCTCGGGCGTGGTGCGATGGCCGAGCGCATCCAGCAGACCACCCGCCAGCTCTCCAGCCTTGAACAAGGCCAGGTCATTACCTCGCGGCTCACGCTCTACCGCGACACGTGGCGGATGGCGACGGAGAAGCCCTGGTTTGGCTGGGGCCTCGAGAGCTACGCGCACGTCTTCCGCATCTTCAACACGCAGCGCGCCACGGAGGCCTGGGTGTGGATTCCCTTCTACGCCGAGGCACACAACGACTGGCTGCAGGCCTTGGCCGAGGTCGGTTTTGTCGGCACCGGGCTGTTGGTGCTGCTCGGGCTGCTCGTGCTGTTCTCCGTCCGCTGGCGCCGGAGCCGCTCGCTGGTGCCGCGCTACCTGCTCGTAGGTTGCGGGCTGATCCTGCTCTACGCGTGGCTGGAATTCCCCTTTGCCAACCCGGCGGTGCTGCTCACATTCTGCGCGCTCCTTGTCTGCGCCGTTCGCTACGTCGCCCTCGACCAGCCCGACCCCGCCGACGACCGCCGCTCCCATGGCTGAACGCGCCCCCATTTCCGTCCTGATCCCCGTCCGCAACGAGGCGGCCAACCTCGCCGCCTGCCTCGCGTCGGTCGCGTGGTGCGACGAAATCGTCGTGGTGGACTCCGGCAGCACCGATGGCACGCCCGCCCTCGCCCAGGCGGCCGGGGCGCGCGTCGTGGATTTCAAGTGGAACGGCAACTTCCCCCGCAAAAAGAACTGGGCCCTGGCCAACGTGCCGTGGAAGCACGAATGGGTGTTCATCATTGATGCCGATGAACGTGCCACACCCGAGCTGGAGCACGCGATGCGCGCAGCGCTCGCCGGCCCGCATGCCGGCTACTACGTGAACCGCCGCTTCTGGTTCCTCGACGGGTGGCTCAACCACTGCGGCTACTACCCGAGCTGGAACCTGCGGTTCTTCCGCCACCGGCTCGGCCGCTACGAACAACCCGCCGGCGCGGTCGCCGCCGGGTCAGGCGACAACGAGGTGCATGAGCACGTGGAGTTGCAGGGCACCGCCGGCTACCTCGCGGGCGAGATGGAGCACTACGCCTTTCCGGACATCGCCACCTGGGTGGAGAAGCACAACCGCTACAGCAACTGGGAGGCGAAGCAGCAGGTCGAGGGCGAGCACGGTGACGCCGCCGGCCTCGATCCGCACCTCGCCCGCAAACGCCGCCTGCGCCGCCTCGCCTGGCGGCTGCCGTTCCGGCCGACGCTGCGCTTTCTCTACCATTACGTCTGGCGCGCCGGCTTCCTCGACGGTTACCGCGGTTTCGTTTTCTGCCGCCTGATGGCCTGGTATGAATTTCTGAACGCCGCCAAGGCGCGCGAACTGCGCCGGTCAGCGCCCAAGCAGCCCCTCCCGTGAGCGGTCTTCCGCGCGTCATCTTCGCCAACCGCGTCTATTGGCCGTCCACGGCCGCGACCGCCCAGCTGCTGACCGACCTGGCCGAGGGTCTAGCCGTGCGCGGCTGGCCGGTGGAGGTCGTCGCCACCGGCGTCGGCGACACCACGCGCAACGGCGTGACCGTCCACCGCACGGGCGCCGGCGGAGAGCATGCCGGCATGATTTCGCGGGCGCGGAACTACCGCCGTTTTCTCCGTGATGCCTCGGCCAAAATCGCGGCGATCGCGCGGTCCGGGGACATCCTCGTGGCCATGACCGATCCACCCATGTTGGGCGCGGCCATCGCCCAAGCCGCGCCGCCCGGTGCGCGCGTGATTCATTGGATCCAGGACATCTATCCCGAAATCGCCGCGGCTCATTTTGGATTTCTTGCCAGCCTGGCGCTGGAGCCCCTGCGGCGGAAGCGTGACACCGCCTGGACCACAGCCGCCGCCTGCGTGGCCCTCGGCGAAGACATGGCGGCACTCGTTTCGGAGCAGGGCGTGCTGCGCAGCCGGATCAGCATCATCCCCAATTGGGCTCCGCGGGAATTGCACGCGCCGGCCCCCGACCGCGACGTCACCGCCCAGCGCGAACGCTGGGGACTGGCGGACAAGTTCATCGTGGCCTATTCCGGCAACCTCGGCCGGGTGCATGAGTTCAACACGCTGATCGAGGCCGCGGCAAAATTGCGGAACGACCCGCAGATCGTCTTCCTGTTCATCGGGAGCGGCGCCCGGTTCGACGGCATCGCCCGGGCGGCCCGCCAGCGGACGCTCGCCAACATCCGCCTGATACCCGCGGTGCCCCGGGCCATGCTCGCAACCTCGCTGCGGGCGGCGGACGCGCAGCTGGTCACGCTGTTGCCCGCCTACCGCCAGCTGGTCTATCCGAGCAAGCTGGCCGGAGTGCTCGCCGCCGGGCGTCCGGTGGTTTTCGTCGGCCCGGCCGACAGCGAGATTGCGCGGCTGCTGCGCCAGACCGGCTGCGGGTCGGCATTCCTTCCGGGTGACGCCACCGGGCTTGCGCAAGGCATCCGCCGGCTGGCCGATGAGCCAACGCTGCGCGCCACCCACTCATCCCAGGCCCGGAATCTCTATGAAGCGCGTTTCACCGGCGATGCCGCGCTGGAGGGTTGGGACGCCTTGCTCCGCCGCGTGGCGGGGAGCGGTTAACTTCGGTTTGCCACTCCCCGCCTGTGCCGCGTTAATCGTATCATGACTCAGGGAAGATCCGTCACCCTCGCCCTGCTGCTCCTGGACGCCTGTCTGGTGTTCCTGGTGTTCAACACCGTCGGCTGGCTATACGGGGTGGTGTATTGGCACGCGCCGCTGCTGGAGCCGTTGCTGCTGCCGCTGATCATGCACGTGCTCGCGGTCTATCTGGTGGACGGCTACAATCCGCGCACCGACGTGATGTCGGTCACCTATACGAGCTTGCACGCGATCGCGCTGCTGGTGGTCGCGCTGCTGACCCTGCTGTTGACCTATGTGTTCATCCCGGCCGGGTTCCCGCTGCAGTCCAGCCGCTTTGTTTTAACGGTCTCCTCGCTGCTGCTGGTCCCGCTCACGCTGCCCTACCGGCGGTGGTTTTATCAGCGCCGGCTGGCCAAGCGGCAGCAGCGCTACTTCATGTTCCTCGGCACGCCGGCCAGCTGCATCGCCTTCAAGGAGGAATGCCGCCGCAACCGCATGAACCAGGCTGTGCTCTACGCGACCTATGAGACCATTGTCCACGGCCTGCCGGCCTCCGAGGTCTCCATCCCGCCCTTGGGCGACGTGGCCAACTACCTCGAGAAATACCAGGACAACCTCGACGCCATCATCCTGCGCGAGTCCAGTCACGAGCTGCCCACCGCGGTCGCGGACCGCCTCATGCAGCTGCATTTCTCGGGCGTGCCGACCTACACGCTGGAGCTGTTTCACGAAATCTACTGGCGCAAGATTCCGCTCTACCGCCTGAACCAAACCTGGCTGTTCCAGGAAGGATTCCAGATCGCCCGCGAGCCCGTGTTCGAACGGCTCAAACGCATCTCCGACATTGGATTCGCCTCGCTCGGCCTGCTGCTGGCGCTGCCGCTCTTTCCGTTCGTGGCCGCGGCCATCTGGCTGGAGGACCGGGGCCCGGTCTTTTTTCGCCAGTCACGCGTCGGCAAAAACCGCGTGCTCTTCGATATCGTCAAACTGCGGACGATGCGCCTGCACCATGACGGCGCGCTCTACACCGGCACCCACGACGAACGCATCACCCGCATCGGCCGTTTTCTCCGGGCCACCCGGCTCGACGAGGTGCCGCAGCTCTGGAACGTGCTGGCCGGCGACATGAGCCTGATCGGCCCGCGCGCCGAGTGGGTGAAACTGGTGGAAGACTACGAAAAGAAAATCCCCTGCTACCACTTCCGTCATCTCGTGAAACCGGGCATCACGGGCTGGGCCCAGGTCAACTACCCCTACGGCGCGAACCTCGACGACACCCTGCACAAGCTGGAATACGACCTCTACTACATCCGCTACTTCTCCTTCGTGCTGGATGCGTCGATCGTCCTGAAGACGATTCACATCATGCTCTTTGGCAAAGGCCGGTGAGACATCGGCGTGAGACTGGAATAAATCGCGTTTCTGCGCATCTATCAACCCGTGGCTAAACCCAAGGAATACGACTTCATCTGCATCGGGGGCGGCAGTGCCGGCTTCAACGCCGCGCGCGTCGCCGCCGGCCTGGGACTCAAGACCGCCGTCGTGGACGGCGCGCGCGAACTCGGCGGTCTCTGCATCCTGCGCGGCTGCATGCCGTCCAAGACCCTGCTCTACGCCGCCGAGGTGCTGCATCATGCCAGGCACGCGGAACGCTTCGGCCTGAAAATCACCGGCGCGCGGGCCGACATGAAGGCCGTCCACGCCCGCAAGAAACGCATCATCGCCGACTTCGCCAAATACCGGTTCAAGGCGCTCACCGCGGGCCGCTTCGACCTCCATCGCGCCCACGCCCGCTTCCTCGATGCGCACACGCTGGAACTCTCGAACGGTAAGAAAATCCGCGGACGACACTTTCTCATCGGCACCGGCTCCAAGGTCGCCGTCCCGCCCGTGCCCGGCCTCGCGGACATCAAGACGTGGACCAGCGACGACGTGCTCGATCTGGACTTCGTGCCCAAGCGCGTGCTCGTGCTCGGCGGCGGCATCGTCGCCTGCGAACTCGCACAATTCCTCAACCGCATCGGGACCAAGGTCACGCTCGTCCAGCGCAGCCGCAACATCCTGCGCGACCACTCCGACGACGCCTCAACCGTGGTTCAGCAGGCGCTCGTGGACGAAGGCATCGAGCTCTTCGCCGGCACGCAGATTTCCCAAATCACCCAGGATCGCCGTGGCGTCAGCATCACGTTCCAACACGACGGCCGCACCCTCACGCGGCGGGCGGACCATTGCTTCAACGCCCTCGGCCGCGTGCCCAACACGGCCGGCCTCGGCCTTGAGGCCGCCGGGGTTAAAACCCGTCCCGACGGCCAGATCATCATCAACCGCTGGCAGCAGACCAGCGCGCCGCACATCTACGCCGCCGGCGATTGCTCCGGGCCGCACGAGATCGTCCACATCGCCATCGCCCAAGGCGAACTCGCCGCCCGGCATGCTGCCGGCGTTAATAAACTGAAGCCGGTCGATTTCTCCCTGCTGCTCAATGTGGTCTTCACCGACCCGCAGCTTGCCACCATCGGCGCGCTGGAGCGCGATCTGGACGCCAAGGGCGTGCGCTATCTGAAGGCCAGCTACCCCTTCAACGACCACGGCAAGTCCATCCTGATGGAAGCCAACTACGGCTACGTGAAGGTCCTCGCCGAACCCAAGCGCGGCCACATCCTCGGCGCTGAGATCGTCGGCAAGGACGCGGGCGAGCTGATTCATTGCTTTTCCACGCCGCTCGCCCTGCGCGCCACCGTGCACGATATG
>CBINOW010000042.1:0-31416 GCA_966252395.1 uncultured Oleiharenicola sp.
GTCTTCCGCATAGCCGTAGTAGGGCGTGAGGTCGAAGCCGCCGCCTAACCACCAGACCGGTGCGTCGGGGGACGCGCCGCAAGTTCCAAGGCCCAAGTTCCAAGTATCAAGATTCGAGCCCGCGCAGAAGAAGCGGACGTTGGCGTGGCTGGTCGGGACGTAGGGATTGCGCGGGTGGATGACCAGCGACACGCCGAGGGCGTGGAAGGGTTTGCCGGCGAGTTCGGGGCGGCTGGCCGTGGCGGAGGGGGGCAGGGAGGCGCCCGAGACGTGGGAAAAACCGACGCCGGCCTTCTCGAACACGGCGCCCTCGCTCAGCACCCGCGAGCGCCCGCCGCCACCCTCGGCGCGGGTCCAGGCGTCTTCCTGGAAACGGGTGGTGCCGTCCTCCTTTTCGAGGGCAGCGCAGATCGAGTCTTGCAGCGCGAGCAGGTAGGTGCGGACAGCGTTCAGGTCGGGCGGCATGGAAGTCAGAGGCTCCAATCAGCCACAAAGCGGATGGAAAATACATGCCAAATCGTCGCCGCGCCGGAACCGGGGTGGGCTGCACCTGTCCTAACGCAGTTAGCCTCCCCCAAGCACCCCATGAAAACCTGCGTCCGAACCGGAGCGTTGGTCCTCCTCCTGAGCCTCATCGGCCTCTTCGCCGGCTGCGCCAGCCAATCTTCGGCTTACCGCCGGCAAGCCAACGATGATTTCGAGATCGTCGAGACCTCGACGAAGCGCCAGTTCAGCGACCGCGAAATGGCCTACCTGCGCGCCAAGGCCATCGACTACCTCAACCAGCAGGGCGAACTGGGCAACGGCGACTACTATCTCCGGATAAATCTGGGCGAAGAGTCCGGGGTCGGCAAAGGCGAGTGGGTGGTCGTGCGCTATACGCGTTTCCCGGCGGCCGAGGTCAAGATGCTGGCGTCCTATGCGAACACGTCCTACCCGCTTTACCCGCGCTACACCTACGACTACTCGCCCTTCGGTTGGTTTGGTTTCAGTGCGTTTGCCTTCCGCTACTACGACGATCCCTACTCCGGCTACGGCGGATATTACCCGTCGTGGTCCTATCCTCGCTACACCGGCCACTGGCGGCATCCGGACCGCCGGCCGGACCATCGTCCCGATCGCGACCCGCCGCGCACGGACGGACGCCCCAGTGGCGCCTTGAAGCCCTCCTACGTGCCTTCGCAGGACGACCGCACCCGCTGGAGCGGCGCGCCGCAGGGTAACGACGGTCAGAGGCGCGACCGGCGCGATCACTCGTCCAACAATGGCGGCACGCGTCCGAACTGGCGGGAGCGGGACAACCGGTCGAATTCGTCGAACCCGGGCAGCACCTACACTCCGTCCTCCAACTCCGGTTCGAACCGTCCGGCCACGCGTTCCGATTTTCATCGCGACCGCAGCTCCTCGGGCGGCAACTCGTCGAATCGCGGGCGGGACTATTCGCCACCGCCGCCGTCGTCGCAATCGTCCTCCTCGTCCGAGAACCGCACCTATTCGCCGCCGACCCCCAGTTACACTCCGCCGCCGAGCTACAGCCCGCCGGCTTCCTCCGAGTCCTCGCAACCGGCCACGCGGTCGGTGCTGCACGACAGCGGTCGCACGGCGCGCGAGCCTTGAGCTTGCTTCGATGGAGCAGGGGCACCCTCGCTCCGGGGAGGAGAAGACCGGCCCGGGGGCGGGCCGGCTCCAGTTGAACGTGGCTTCGGGCGCCTACCGCTTCGGTTGGCGCGCTGGCGCAGGCCTTTTCCGTTTCTTCGGCTGCGGCGTGATGCCGATCCGTGGATCGCGCCGGCGGGCCAAGGCGACGAGCTTGGTCGCGACACGCTCAAAGGCGTCGGCCGATTCGGGCAGATAAAGCCATTTCGGCAGGATCGGGTGGGGCTGGAGGACCGTGAACTCCGCCTGCAAGGCAGCGTGGTGTTCGTGGCTCGTGCACACCAGCAGGCCGCGCCAAGGCTCCTCACCGGCGCTGAAGCAAAGCATCATCTTGCCGCCCAGATACACGGCCTTGGCGCCGAACATCGAACGCAGGACGAAGGTCGCGTCGGCCTCCAACGGCTCCCACAGCCATTCGTAACGGTGGGGCAGACGGGCGGCGGGCCGTTGGCGGGACTTGGGCATGTCAGGACCGGCGGCTCAGGTGCTCGCGATAGAGCGCCTCGACTTCCTGGCGCGCCCAAGGCGTGCGGCGCAGGAACTTCAGGCTGGAGCCGATGCTGGGGTCGAAATTGAAGCACCGGATACGCACGCGGCGGCCCAGCTCCGCCCAACCGTAGGCGGCGACGAGTTCCGTGAGGATCTTCTCGAGGGTGACGCCGTGCAGCGGGTCCTTGGATTGGTGGGGCGTGCTCATCGGTCGCGGAAACGCAGGCGGGTGACGAAGCTCCAGTCGCCGGCGACGTTTTGAATTTTGATCAACAGGTGGTTTTTGCCGGCCTTCAGGCGGAGCGGCACGATATCGTCGTCAATGCGGCTGATACGGCGCGTCCACCGGTCGTTCACCAGTTCGCCGTTGTGCCAGACCTTGAGGCCGTCGTCGCTGCCGATGCCGAGCCAGGCTTGGGTGTCGGCCGAGACCTCGATCTCCGTCCAGGCGTAGCCGACGCAGTATTCCGGGCGCGGGTAGATGCCTTCCTGCAGGTTGACGTAGCCGTTCTGCGACTGGATCGCTTTCCAGGTGTAGCTCTTGCCGTCCACGACCTGGCCCTGTCCGTCCGCCGGCATGACGCTGGCGGCGCCGCCCTCGCCGAAGAAATCGCTGTTGAAGGCGCTGACCTGGGAGGCGCGGGAGACGCGTCGGTCGGAAACCTCGAAGGCACGCAGCACGACCTTGCCGTCGGGCCCGACGCTTTCGATGTCGCCGAACTCCTGTTCGCTGACGGGAATCGGCCCGAGGGTCTTCCAGCTCAGCAACGGCACTTCGCCGCGGATGCTGCGATCCAGCCACGCGAGGTCGGCTTCGGCCTGCGGGGTGGTGGGCGGGACTTCCAGCACATAGTCATAGGTCGAGGCGACGGCCTGGCCTCCGGCTATGGCGGGCAGGAACACGGCGCGTTTGAGCGCGTCGGTCAGCGGACCGGCGAGTTTCTCCGGCACGGCGGAGCCGGGCTGCAGCGAGGCGGCGATGACCTTGCCGTCGGCGTCGATTTCGAGCTTGGCGACGACCCGGCCGACACTGCGCTGACGCAGGCCGTCGGCGCGGAGCGGGTTGCCGATGAGTTCCGGACCGGTGTCCACGCTCGCATAGGCCAGAGCGCGCACGGCGCGGCCGTAGTGGGCGCGGTCGGTCCAGGCGCGGCTGTTGAGCGGGCTGGCGGCCCAGACCAAGTCGGAAAGGTCGTCGATGAACTTGCGGATCGCCGCGAGATTGAGCGGACGCGCCCAGAGCAGCAGGTCGCCATCCCGGGTCATGACAACCATGGCCGAACCGTCGGGCGGGGCGCGACCGGCGAGGGTGGGCATGTCTTTCTGGCGCTTGAAATCCGTGACCAACCACGGTGTCCACGACTGGATCGTGACTCGTTCGTGCTCCTCCTCGTTGTGCCACAGGCCGTAGAAGACCGTCGCGGTCAGCCCGGGATAAATGCTTTGGAGGCGGTTATGGATGGGGATGATGTTGTTCGAGAGCATCCAGGTGCCCGAATCGCCGTGGTAGCCGTAGATCACGACGAGCAGCTCGGGCTCGGGCCGGTCGGAGAGATCGGCCGGGATCATGCGGCGGTATTGGTATTCGAGGCGCTTGAGCGCGCCGCTGAGCTCGCGGGTGGCGGGGCTTTGCGCTTCCGTCCAGCGCGCGGCGCGGACGGGGCGTTGGGCGAGGGCTTGGTGGAAGCGCTGGCATTCCTCGGCCGACAGCGCGCGCAGCGGGACGCGCTTGAGCACCGGGTCGGCGGTGCGGAACAGCGCGAGCGAACCGAAGATCGCGGCCGGTTCACCCGGGAAGCGCGTGCCGTCGGCATCGGGCCAGTCGGTGGTCACGCCTCGGAGGAGGCTGCCCAGACTCAAAAACGCGAGCAGCAGACCGAGGCGAAGCGGAGCGGTCATGGAAGATTCAGCAGAAGTTCGGCGGTGGCCTCGGGCTTGTGCCACTGCGGGACGTGGTCGGCTTCCATGACGACCGCGGGGTAGCCGCGCTCTTTGGCGCGCACGTAGAACGGGAAGAAGTTGTCCTCCTCGGGCTTCTTGCCGGGATCGACCGTCAGGATGTAGGCGGCCGGCACCTTGACGCGCGCAGGGTTTTTCAGGGCGATGGGATCGGTGAAGGTCTTGAGGGGCTGCGGCATGTCCTTGGGCAGGGGCTTGTCGGCCGTTACCCAGGCGGGGACGATCATGCCGTCCTTGATCATCTTCTCGATCCAGTCGGCTCCGCTCATGCGCCCTTTCAGCACGCTCTCGCCGTCTTCCGGGAGGAAGGCGTCGAGATAAATGAGCCGGCCGATGCGGTCCGGGATGCGGTCGGCCACGCCGGTGATGACCATGCCGCCGTAGCTGTGCCCGAGCAGGATCACGTCGTGAAGATCCTCAAAGAGGATCAGGTTGACGATGTCCTGGATGTGGTCGTCGAGGCCGATGGCCGGCGACGCGAGGTGGTTGTGCTCGCCCAGACCCGGCAGGGTGGGGCGGTAAACCCTCCAGCCCTTTGCCTCGAGCAGGGGGGCGACCTTCCTCATCTGCCAACCGCCGGCCCAAGCGCCGTGGACGCTGACCAGCACGGGAGACTTGGTGGCGGATTCGGCGGCCGGGGCGACCGTGACGACGGCCAGGGTGAGCAGGAAGGCAAGCAGGCGGGGTTTCATGCCGCGAGCATGGCGGAAGCGGCCGGCTTGGAAAGCCGGTTTCCCGTCACGTCGCTCAGCCGATGAGCCGCAGGGCGCTTTGCGCCGACTGGTTGGCCTGCGAGAGCATGGCGGTGCCGGCCTGGACGAGGATGTTGTAGCGCGCCAGCTGGGTGGATTCCTCGGCGACGTCCACGTCGATGATGCGGCTGTTGGCGGCCTCGACGTTGGCCTTGTTCGTCGCGAGCACTTCCGCGGCGAAACCGAGGCGGGATTGCTGGGCGCCGTTTTCCGCCCGATAGGTGGCCACCTCCTGAAGGGCTCCGGTGATGTCGGACAGATCGACGGTGGAAAGGCTGCCGGCTTGGGAAATTCCGTAAACATCCGAGCCACCGCCCGCGGTGCTGCTGATGGAAAAATTTTGGATGTGGACGTTGGACATGGTCGAGGCCTGGCGCACATGTCTCAGGGTGACCTGGTTCGAGCCGGAGATGCCACTGCCGCTGCTATAGGCCGTGGCCGAGCCGTTGACGTAGGAACTGTAGTTGCCGGAATCGTCCACGACGATCCGCAGCGACGAAGTGCTGCCCGAGGGATGGCTGAAAACCGTGGTGCCGCCGATATCCACCTCGAACGGACCGTTGGGAGTGAAATCCAGCGTGATCTCGAGCGCCCCCGAAAAACTGGCGTTGCTCGTCACCGCGGCATCGCCACTGCCGGAAGGATTGTTGGTGGTGAGGGTAAGATAATTGCTGGCTGTGGCGACGGTGGAGGTGCCTGCGCTTGAATTCGTCCAGTTAGCCAGATTGTTGAAGGTGTCCGTGAGGGTGGCGAAGGCCGGGCTGGCAGGGCCCTCCAACAGGTCTGCCGCCCCAAACGAAATCGCGGCCCCTCCGGAGTCTGCGGTGGAGCCGACGCTGAGGCCGGTCGAACCAAAGAGGGCGACGCCGTTGAAGGTCTCGCCGCCCAGCGACGAAAGCTCGTCCTGAAGTGCGAGAAACTCGGCATTGTAGTTCGCGAGGTCATCCGTGTTCTTGGTCGGATCCGAGGCGAGGGTCTTCAACTCGCCGATGCGCTCGAGCACCTTGCCGACGGTTTTCAGGACACCGTCCTGCGATTGAAGGTAGGAGGTCGAATTGCCGAGGTTGTTGCCCACGGCGCCCTGGCGCTTGGCGGTGGCGGAGAGCTTCATCGAGACGGCGAGGCCGCCGGCATCGTCGGCGGGGTTCACAATTTTCGAGCCGCTGGACAGGCGGTTCAGGCTCTTTTGGAGCATGCTGTTCGACGCGGCCAGGTTGTTGGCGGCGAGCGTCGCGGCAAAGTTGGAGTTGATGACGACCGACATGGCTCTTCCCTGAAGTGATAGGCGGCGTCCGTGCCGCGGCGAACCGGTTGGGCCGGTCAGTCCTGGCGCCACGCAGGTGTGGCGACTCGGGATGTATCGGACACGACGACGCAAAGGTTTAGCCTGGATGTGAATAATTTGAAATTTCCCTTAACGGCGGAGGCTGATCCGACCCGCAGAGCGCTCGGTCGCGCAAAATTGAACTGTCCGGCATGCTGAGCAAAGTTGACGACGTTCTGTGCAGTCGCCTAGCTGCTCGGCACTTACCCCACGCATGACCAAGCTGCTTGTTGCCAACCGGAGCGAGATCGCCATCCGCGTCTTCCGCGCCGCCACCGAACTCGGCATCCCGACCGTCGCCATCTACGCCCAGGAGGATCGCCTTGGCGTGCATCGCTTCAAGGCCGACGAGGCCTACCTGATCGGGGCCGGCAAGGGCCCGGTCGCCGCCTACCTCGACATTCCCGGCATCGTGGCCCTGGCCAAGGCCAAGGGAGTCACGCACATCCACCCCGGCTACGGTTTCCTGTCTGAAAACGCCGCCTTCGCGCGCGCCTGCGCCTACGCGGGCATCACCTTCGTCGGCCCGCGGCCCGAGCTGCTCGACATGATGGGCGACAAGACCGCGGCGCGCGCCCTGGCCCAGAAGCTCAGCGTGCCCGTGCTGCCCGGCACCGAGGAACCGGTGAGCGATCCGGCCGAGGCCATGAAGCTCGCGCGCAAGATCGGTTTCCCGCTCATCATCAAGGCCGCCTTCGGCGGCGGCGGTCGCGGCATGCGCGTCGTGCACAAGGAGGAGGATCTCCGCGCCCGTCTCGAGGAGGCACAGGGCGAGGCCGCCACGGCCTTCGGCAACCCGGCCGTCTTCCTTGAGAAGTTCCTCCCGCGCGCCAAGCACATCGAGGTGCAGGTGATCGGCGACCGTCACGGCAACGTGCTCCATCTCCACGAACGCGACTGCTCCGTGCAGCGCCGCCACCAGAAGGTCATCGAGATCGCCCCGTCCGTCGGCCTGCCCGAGCAGGTGCGGAAGGAACTTTGCGAATCCGCCGTGCGCCTTGCCAAGGAGATCCGCTACGACAACGCCGGCACGCTCGAATATCTCGTCAACGCCGACAACCCCGCGGAGTGGTATTTCATCGAGATGAACCCGCGCATCCAGGTGGAGCACACGGTGACCGAGATCGTCACCGGCGTGGACATCGTGCGCTCGCAGATCCTGATTTCGCAGGGGCACACCCTGCACGGACCGGAGCTCGATCTGCCCGCGCAGGCCGAGGTGCCGCGCATCGGTTACGCCGTGCAGGCCCGCATCACGACGGAGGACCCGGCCAACAAGTTCACGCCCGACTACGGCAAGATCGTCAGCTACCGCAGCGCCGCCGGCCTCGGCATCCGCCTCGACGGGGCGATGGGCGACACGGGCAGCGTGATCACGCCGTTCTACGACTCGCTCCTGGTGAAGCTCACGGCCTTCGGCCCCAAGTTCGAAATCGCGCTCCAGCGCATGGACCGCGCGCTGCGCGAGTTCCGCATCCGCGGGGTGAAGACCAATATTCCGTTCCTCGAGAACGTCATCGCCCACGCTGATTTCCGCTCGGGC
Organism: uncultured Oleiharenicola sp.; assembly: GCA_966252395.1. Lineage (GTDB taxonomy): Bacteria > Verrucomicrobiota > Verrucomicrobiia > Opitutales > Opitutaceae > Lacunisphaera. Next base: position 7,724 of record CBINOW010000042.1, read on the forward strand.
GCGGTCACCACGGGGTTCATCGACCACAGCCCGGGACTCTTCGAGTTCAAGCAGCGCCGCGACCGCGCGACCAAGCTCCTGGCCTTCCTCGGCGACATCATCGTCAACGGCAACCCGCACGTGAAGGGCCGCCGCCCCGCCAAGGTGCCGCCGCAACCCGCCGCGCCGTCCTTTCCGCCGGAGCTCCCGCCGCCGGCCGGTTCGCGTCAGCTCCTCCAGAAGCTCGGGCCGAAGAAATTTGCCCAGTGGGTCCGGGCTGAGAAGCGCCTGCTCGTCACCGACACCACGATGCGCGACGCCCACCAGTCGCTCATGGCCGCGCGCGTGCGCACCTACGACATGCTCCGCGTGGCCGACGCCGTCGCCCGGCGCACGCCGAACCTCTTCAGCCTCGAGTGCTGGGGTGGGGCGACCTTCGACACGTCCATGCGCTTCCTGCGCGAGGATCCCTACGAGCGCCTGGCCGCGCTCCGCACCCGCGTGCCGAACATCCTGTTCCAGATGCTCCTTCGCGGCGCCAACGCCGTCGGCTACAGCTTCTATCCCGACAACGTCGTGCGCGGCTACGTGAAACACGCGGCCGCGGCCGGCGTGGACCTGTTCCGCGTCTTCGATTCGCTCAACTATCTGCCGAACCTTTACGTGGCCCTCGACGCCGTGCTGGAGACCAACGCCCTCGCCGAGGCGGCGGTTTGCTACACGGGCGACCTGCTCGATCCGAAGCGCGACAAATACTCGCTCAAATACTACGTGAAGATGGCGAAGGACCTTGAGAAGCGGGGCGCGCACCTGCTTGCGATCAAGGACATGGCCGGCCTCTGCCGCCCCTACGCCGCGGCGAAGCTCGTGAAGACGCTGCGCGAGGAGGTCGGGCTGCCGATCCATTTTCACACGCACGACACCAGCGGCATCGCCTCGACCTCGGTCATCGCCGCGGTGGATGCGGGCGTGGACGTCGTGGATCTGGCGCTCGCCTCGATGTCGGGCTCGACCAGCCAACCCAACCTCAACTCGATCGTCGCCGCGCTCGCGCACACGAAGCGCGACACCGGCCTCAACCTCGACACGCTCAACGAATTCTCCGGCTACTGGGAGCAGGTGCGCGACCTCTACGCGCCGTTTGATTCCGCCCCGCGCGCGGGCAGCGCCGAAGTTTACCAGCACGAGATGCCGGGTGGCCAATACACCAACCTCAAGGAGCAGGCCGCCTCGATGGGCCTCGGAGCCCGTTGGCCCGAGGTCGTTCGCACCTACGCGGAGGTCAACCTGCTCTTCGGCGACATCGTGAAGGTCACGCCTTCTTCCAAGGTCGTCGGTGACATGGCGCTGTTCCTCGTGTCACGCGGCATCAAAACCGCCGACGTGGTCAACCTGGAGCCCGGCTCCATGCCGTTCCCGGCCTCGGTCGTGGACATGCTGGCCGGCGAACTCGGCCAGCCTCCCGGCGGCTGGCCCAAGAAGCTGCAGAAAGTCGTGCTCGGCGATCGTCAGCCGCGCCGCGGTCGTCCGGGCGCGAACCTCGCGCCCGTGGACCTCGAGAAGGAAAAGGAGACGCTGCACAAGAAACTGAAGATCGAGGTGTCCGACGCCGCGCTCTACAGCCACCTCATGTATCCGGAGGTCTTCGCCGACTTCGCCAAGTTCCAAGGCGCCTATGGCGACGTCAGCGCCGTGCCGACGCGCGCCTTCCTCTACGGCCTTTCAGCCGGCGAAGAAATCACAGTCGAGATCGAGGAGGGCAAGACGCTCTTCATCAAACTCATCAACGTGAGCGAAGCCGACCGCGACGGCTTGCGCACGCTGACCTTCGAGCTGAACGGCCGCCCGCGCGAGACCCGCGTTCCGGACAAATCCGTGGCCGCGCCGGCCAAGCTTCGCGCCAAGGCCGATCCGGCCGATGCGCTGCAGATCGGCGCGCCGATCCCGGGCCTCGTCACCGCGCTCGCCGTGAGTGTTGGCGCCAAGGTCAACAAGGGCGACAAACTGCTCACGCTCGAGGCGATGAAGATGCAGACCACGCTCTACGCCTCGGCCACCGGCATGGTGAAGGAAGTCCTCGCCGCCGTCGGCGACACCGTCGAGAGCAAGGACCTGCTCGTGCGGTTGCAGGCGTGAGCGACTAAATTGTAGGGCGGGGTCTCCGAACCCCGCCTGGTGACGGTTGCCGCATCTCGTTCGAGGCGGGGTTCAGAGACCCCGCCCTACAAAATTCAACCTGCCCGAGATAGTGGCTTGCCTCGAGCCGGGGCGAGGGCGCCCCGGCTCCATGGTATTGCTCAGGCCTTCGTCTGCTCGAGCGGCAGCTCATGCAGCTTCAGCTCCGGGTTCTTTTCGCTGAAGTAGCGCATCGTCCACTCGTTCGGGAAGAGCACGACGGGGTGATCAAACTTGTCGGCGCCGAAGCTGACGCCGGTGGCGACGATCAGGCGGGTGAAGTCGAAGTTGCCCTTCGCGTCCTTCAGGTTGTCGGGAATCTCCAGCCAGCGGAGCACGGTCCATGGCGTGGGCGTGAGGCGGGACTCGGCGTTGTATTCGCTCTGAAGACGCCATTGCACGACTTCGAACTGCAGCGGGCCGACGGCGGCGAGGAGCGTCGCGCCGGGCGGGGCGTTCTTGGCGGAGAAGGACTGGACGACGCCTTCCTGGAGAAGCTGCTCGAGGCCGGCGCGGTATTTCTTGGCGTCGCCGGAGTTCGGGTTGGTGATGTAGGTGAAGACTTCCGACGGGAAGCGCGGGATCTCGTCGTAGAGGATGCCGCGGTCGGTGGTGAGGGTGTCGCCGATGCCGAAGCTGTCGTGGCCGACGAGGCCGATGACGTCGCCCGGCCAGGCCTCGTCCACGGTCTCGCGTTCCTGACCGAAGAGCTTGTGCGAGGAGGAGAGGCGCACCTGCCGGCCGGTGCGCTGGTGGGTGACGACCATGTCGCGCTCGAACTTGCCGGAGCACACGCGGCAGAACGCGATACGGTCGCGGTGCTTCGGGTCCATGTTGGCCTGGATCTTGAAGATGAAGCCGGAGAACTTCGGGTCGTCCACGGGCACGACGCGCTCGGTCGTTGGCGCGGGCGCACCGGGGACGGTGACACTGACCGACTTGCGCGGGGCGGGTGGCACGGAGTCCTGGAGAAAGCCGTTCAGGAGAAGCTCGATGCCGAAATTGTTTACGGCGGAACCGAAATAGACGGGCGTCTGTTTGCCGTGCTGGACGGCGTGCAGGTCGAAGGGATGGCCGGCGCCGTCGAGCATCTCGAGCTGCTCCTTCACGTCGCGGTAGGTGTCGTCATCGAGCTTGTCGCGCACCGCCGGATCGTCGAGCGAGGTGACATTCACGGGGGCCTGGAACTTGCCGCCGGGCACGCGCTCGAAGAGGTGAACCTGCCGCGTGCGGCGGTCGAACACGCCCTTGAAGGACGGGCCGTTGCCGAGCGGCCAGATGACAGGCGACGATTGCAGGCCGAGCACGCTTTCCAACTCGTCGAGCAGGTCGAGCGGGTTGCGCGTCGGCCGGTCGCACTTGTTCATGAACGTGAAGATCGGCACGCCGCGGCGGCGGCAGACCTCGAAGAGCTTGCGGGTCTGGGTCTCCACGCCCTTGGCGGCGTCGATCACCATGAGCGCGGCGTCCACGGCGGTGAGCACGCGGTAAGTGTCCTCGGAAAAGTCCTTGTGGCCGGGGGTGTCGAGCAGGTTGACCGCGCAGCCGGCGAAATCGAACTGGAGGACGGTGGAGCTGATCGAGATGCCGCGCTGTTTCTCGAGTTCCATCCAGTCGGAGGCGGTCGCGCGCTGGTTCTTGCGGTCCTTCACGGCGCCGGCGAGGTGGATGGCGTTGCCGTAGAGCAGGAACTTCTCGGTCAGCGTCGTCTTGCCCGCGTCAGGGTGCGAGATGATCGCGAAGGTGCGACGGCGGGCGATTTCCTGGGCGGGAGTCATGGGCAGAGGACGAGGGGAAGAGGACGGAAGGACGGGTGGCGAAGGGCGGATGTAAAAGGTGAGTCGGGCAGGAAACGCGGCGCGGCGGGCGAGGGGAAGCCTTTTTTGGTAAACCCGAGGTCCGCCTGCGCCGATACAAGGGCATGACCCTCGCCATCACGCTCTTCATGCTCGTCGCCCTCAGTGGCGCGATCTACGCGGCGACGAGTCACGCCCGCTTGATCCGGTAAACCCTTTCTCGCCATGACCGACCCGATTTACCTCAAACTGAAGGAAGATGCGGGGATCGTGTTGAAGGATCTCTGGCGGGCGATTTGCCCGTTGAGGAAGCCGGTGCGGTTGAACGGACTTCGCCTGTCGACCGACGCACAGCGTCGCCATCCCAAGTCGGGCCCGAGATAATGAACCGGTGCGAGTGCCGGTTGGTGCGAGCGACGCCCGGCTGCGGGCCGGCCAAAACAAAAGCGCGTCCCGAAGGACGCGCTCGCAGGCGAAAGTGTGGGTGGACGATTACTTGCCGGGCACGCGGACTTCCAGCGGCTCGTGGCCGGCGGCGTTGAGGATCACGCGGTCTTCGGCGGAGAGGTCCTTGATGGTCATCGAGGCACCGGCGGCGACGGTCTGTTCCGGCACGGCGCGGGCCTTGTCCATGGCGTGGTGCACGACGCTGAGCAGCACCTTGCCGCTGACCTTGAGGGAGTCCTTGGACTCGTTCTTGAGGTGGAGCACGTAGGGCGTGCCCTCGGTGCTGGCGACCTTTTCAAAGGAGGGCTTCAGGGGCAGAGCGGGTGCCTTGTCGGCGGCTTGGGCGGCTGGCAGGGCGAAAGCCAGACCGGCAATGAGGGCGAGCGCGCAGAGGCCGCGCAGACCGGTGAAGAAACGGAGGGGATTGTTCATGGTTGGGGGTGAGACGGTTGTCAGCTTGCCGCAGGTAGGAGGAGACACAAGCCCGCTTCGTGCGCGGAATTTGTCCTGATTTTCGGAGGGCGGTGGTGGACACGCCTGAGAGATAGCGGCCCGGCCATTACATCGGGATGCCGCGATTGCCGTTGTAGCCCGCGCCAGGAGTCGCGGCTCCGGTTCAAAGGCTGAATAGGGCACAGATTGCCCGCTCAATCCTTGGCCAGGGCCTTCGGGCCGGGAATGGTCCAGGCGCGGGTGATGCGGCCGGATTTTACCTCGTAGATCATCGTCAGCTCGATCGTGCCCGGGCCCTCGGGAAAGGTGCGGGTGACACGCTCGTGATCGATGACGGTGTCGCCCGCGACGATGCGGTGGAGCAGGGCGGCGTGCAGGTTGGCTTCCTGGAAACGGGCGGCGAAGCGCTCGCGCAACGCCGCGGAGCCTTGGGCGAGGAGCGTCGCAGGGAACTCGTAGAGCGAGGCATCGTCGGCGTAGATGGCGACCAGGGCGGCGACATCCTTGGCGTTGTAGGCGTCGAGCTGGCGTTGGACGATCTCGGCGGGGGAACTCATGAGCCGATTGGCCGCGAAAAGACCGAGGAACACAAAACCCAAAACCTGGGCGGGCGACACAGAGGCCGCGTTGACTTGAGGGATCAGCCTGCGGGAATTTCTTTTGGAGCCGGGGCGCCCTCGCCCCGGTTGGAAGAGAAGACCGGCCCGAGGGCGGACCGGCTCCACGTGCGTCCTATTGCGACTCAGGTTTGGCCGGGGCGGACGCGGCGGGGGCCGGCTTGACCGCGGAGTTCATGACCTCGGCGGCGATGGCGCGCATCTCCTCCGCCTCTTTGCGCACCTGGGCCTTGGTCTTGTATTCGGTGCCGGACTTTTTGGCTTCCCAGCGGGCCTTCTGCTCCTGTTTCCATTCCGCGTAGGAGGTTGACTCGGGGGTTGTGGTGCTGACGCAGCCGGGGCAAAAGCCCAGCACGAGGAGCGACAGGAGGAGAGCGTGGAATCTCATGCGGCGCGACAAGGAGGCAGCAGCAATCCTGGCCCGGAGGCAACCCCGCACTTGGCGGCGTGGCTGTCGGCGCAGGCAAAAACAGCTCGACGCCGGTGCGCATGGCGCCGTTCATCGGAAACATTCACCCGCTCCGGCCGTCTCACAGGGATTCTCCCGCTCATGTCCAAAACCTCGCTGCGCTTCCGTTTGTTGCTGTTGCTGGTCGTGCTGTTGGTGACGACGGTGGCGGGATTGGCGGCGGCGCGCTGGGCGGCGCTGCCCTGGGCACTGGGGGCGGCTTTGAAGGCCGGTGGTGCGACGGAGGTGTCGTTTGATGTAACCAAGGTCTCGCCGTGGCGGGTCGAGGTGGACGATCTCGCTTTCAAGCTCGATACTGTGCGCTTCGCGGCGGGCCGGACTTCGTTCGAGCGGGCGCACTGGTGGTCGCCTTCGCTCGGACGCATCAGCGTGCAGACAGCGCGCGTGGATTTGGACGTGGACCAACTGGCGGCCAGCAAACCGGACGCCGCGCCCGCGAGTGCTGCGCCGGCCGCGCCGGTCAAGCTGCCGTTGGAAGGCATCTCGTTCGACGGCCAGGTCACGGTGCGGGCCGGCGGAGAGTTGGCGCAGACGTTGACGGTGCGTTTTGAGGTGCGCCCGGAAACGACCGGCGACTGGCGCGGCGAGTCGTCGGTGACCGCGCCGGGTCTGTACCTCGCCGTGGCAGCCAGTTAAGCGCCAGTCACGACGCATGCGGAATTTCAAACGACGGCGCTGAGGGTGGACTTGCAGCCGTGGCGGGCGTGGCTCGAGCACTGGGCCCCGCTACCGTCCGGGCCTTGGGATTTTGCCGGCAAGGTGAGCGGGGCCGTCAATGGCTCCTATCGGGAAGGAAAATGGGGCGGGCAGGGCGGGTTTCAGTTGCGCGAGGCGCGTCTCGCCAATCCCACCCTCGCCGTGACGGCCGAAGGCGTCGAAGCCGATATCGCCACACTGGACTTGGGGCAGATGCAGGCGTCGGGTGTGGTGGTGCGGGCGAAGGCCGCGAACGCCGGCTCGGTGGCCATGACGGACCTCCAGGCCGAGTTGACGAGCGCCACCGCGGAGCGAGTGGAAGTGTCCGTTCTGTCGCTGCGCACGCTGGGAGGGACGATGCACGTGGAGCCTTTTGCATACCGGTTCAGCGATCCGGCCATCGAGGCGGTGGTGCGGGCTGAGGCGATCCGCGCCGAAGAAGTGCTCGCCCTCACGCAGAATCTGCCGGCGAGCGCCACCGGTGCGTTGAGCGGCCGGCTCCCGCTGCGCTACGAGGGCGGAAACCTGATGTTGGGCACAGGTTGGCTGGGCCTGACGGAGGGGCAGGGTTTCGAAATCCAGTTTCACGCCGAAGGCCTGCTGACCGCGGGCGCATCGCCGAAGAGCGCCAATTACGCCGTGCTGAAGCAGGTCGAGGACGGTTTGTTGAAGCTCAAGGTCACGGAGTTGCGGCTGGACGTGCGCCCGCCCAACGCCCCGCCGAATCGCACCGCGCAGCTGCGCATCTCCGGCGAGCCGGTCGATCCCCGCGTCAAGGCGCCCGTCACGCTCGACCTGAATGTCAACGGCCCCATCGAGAGCCTGCTCAACCTTGGTCTGAAAGGCGGGATCAAAACGGGAACCAAACCTTGAGGAGGCTGACTTAAACCAGAATGCTAGGCCACGGATTGCACGGATGAACACGGATAAGACCGGCGTTCCGATGGATTTAATCCGTGCGTATCCGCGAAATCCGTGGTCACCTTTCCCCACATGAACCGCTCCCTGATTCTCGCCGCGATCGCCCTGTCGCCCCTGCTGGGCGGCTGCGTGAACGTGAAAACCGCGCCGATTGAAGTGAAGCCGATCCACATCACCGTGGACGTGAACGTGAAGGTGGACCGCGCGCTCGACGACTTCTTCGGCGAGCTCGACAACAAGTCCTCAACCCACGAACCCTCGAAAACCTGACGCCCATGAACGCCCGCCTCCTTTCCTGCCTCGCCTTTGTGACCCTGTCGGCCGTCGTCGTGCACGCGGAGAGCGCCGCCGACATCCGCCGGCGCATGGAACAGCGCCTGCCCGCCATCGACGCCCTCAAAGCCGAGGGCGCCGTGGGCGAGAACAACCGCGGTTTCCTCGAGGTGCCGCCGGCCGGCAAGGCCAGCACCGGCACTGTCATTTCCGATGAGAACCGCGACCGTGAAGCGGTCTATGGACTCATCGCCAAGCAGACCGGCGCCACGCCCGAAGCCGTCGGCAAGGCCCGCGCCCGCCAGATCGCCACGGGCAGCAAGTCCGGCGTGTGGATCCAGGACGAGTCCGGGCAGTGGAAGAAGAAGTGAGCGCAGCGCAGCGAAGAGAAGTAACAAGTAGCAGGTAGCAAGTAACAGGAGCCGGCATCAGGCCGGCAGACTGCTCCGCCCTGTCTTCACTGGAGCCGGGGCGCCCTCGCCCCGGTGTTCACAGCACCTGCCCGAAGCCGAGGTCGTAACCGTCGAGGTCCTGCACGCCGAATTCGCGCACGCCGTAGGGCTTGTTGCCGAGGCCGTAGTCGATTTTCGCGCCGCGTTGCTGAAACTCGGCGAAGAGGGCGTCCACGTCGTTGACCCAAAAATAGAGGGTCCACATGCCGGACTTCACCTGCCAGTGGGGCACGATGGTTGTGCCGCGCGGTGCCAGCGTCAGCATGAGGTGTAGCCCGTCGCGCTTGAGGATCACAAAATCCGGCGGCTCGCCCCAGAACCGCTCGTAGGTGAAGCCCAGCGCATCGCGGTAGTGGTTCGCCGCGGCCGCGACATCGCGGACGAGCAGCACGGGCGCGGAGGAAGTGAGGCGAGCGGAGGGAATGATATGAATGCGATGAGACATCGCTTACCTGAATTGAATCAGTCGCGTTTTCCGGTTTCGGGTGGATTGGCCGCTGTGGAGCGGCCCTTGACCGAGGCTAGCATAGGGCCCACTTCGCGCAACACCCGCGTTCGATCTCGGTCCTGCACTTGAATCAGGACCAATAACACACGATCACCGAGGTCCAGCCGGAGAGTATGCAGGTCAAAATTAGACCTGCTGCCCGGCATGGTGAAAGAAAAGTTACGGGTGATTGCCGGACGTCCGAAAAGCTCGCCTGCGGCAGGCTCGTCACTTGTCAGGGTTCCTTGGCTCTTGAGTCTCGGGGAAAGTTCCCCGAAGAAATAATCGTTGAGCTCGGCCGCTGTGTTCCGGCTCTTGGGTGGATAGACGTAGAAGTTAACTAGTGTGTCTACAGAATCCTTCACGGTTACCAGATGCACCCCTTCGGCGTAGAGATCCTTACCCTTGCTCCAACCGGCGGCGAGTTGCACGGAAAACTCCACGCATTCGATGGTCTGTGGCGGAGGCGACGGAAGGCAACCCGCTAGGAAAAGCACTGCAGCAAGCAGCAAACGGCGCATAGGCGGGCGAATGGGACGTGCGTTTCGCTTACACTAACATCTTCCCGTTTTGGTAAACCACCTTTCCGGAGACGATCGTGGTCTTCACGCGGCCGGTGAGGTTTTGTTTGTCCCAGGGGGAGTTGATGGACTTCGAGAAGGCGCCGTAGGTGTTGTAGAGCCAGGTCTCGTCGGGGTCGAAGACGCACACGTCGGCGGGGGCGCCGGGGGTGAGGGTGCCGGCAGGTAGCTTCAGGAGGTTGGCGGCCTTGCGCGTCATGAGGTCGATGACGTGGCTGAGCTTGAACTTGTTCTGCTTCACCAGGACGTCAAGGCACACGGGCAGGGCGGTCTCGAGGCCGATGATGCCGTTGGGGGCGTAGTCGAATTCGCGGTCCTTCTCCTCGGGGGCGTGCGGGGCATGGTCGGTGCCGATGCAGTCGAGCGTGCCGTCGCGCAGGCCGGCGATGATCGCGCGGCGGTCCGCCTCGGTGCGGAGCGGCGGGTTCATCTTGAAATGCGTGTCGTAGGTGCCGAGCGCTTCCTCGGTGAAGGCGATGTGGTGCGGCGTGGCCTCGCCGGTGACGTTGATGCCGTCCTTTTTCGCACGGCGCAGCAACTCGACCGAGTGGGCTGAGCTGATGTGCTGCATGTGGATGTGCGCGCCGGTGTATTTCGAGAGGATGATGTTGCGCGCGACGATGATGTCCTCGGCGGCGTGCGGCCAGCCCTTGAGGCCGAGGCGCGTGGAGACGACACCTTCGTTCATCACGGCCTTCTGCGTCATCGATTCGTCCTGGCAGTGGTCGAGGATGGTGAGGCCGAACATCTTCGCGTATTCGACCGCGCGGTGCATGAGTTCGTTGGACTGCACGCAGAGACCGTCGTCGGTGAGGGCGACGACGCCTGCCTTCTGCAGCGAGCCGTGCGGGGCGAGGGCCTGGCCCTTCATGCCGACGGTGATGCAACCTGTGGGATAAACGTGAACGGGCGCGTTGGCGGCGACGGACTTGATGAGGGCGACGGTGCTGGCGTTGTCCACGACCGGCGAGGTGTTGGGCATGCACACCACAGTGGTAAACCCGCCCGCGGCGGCAGCTTGTGAGCCGGTGAGGATGGTCTCCTTGTGCGTCTGGCCGGGCTCGCGGAAGTGGACGTGAATGTCCACGAGGCCCGGGCACACGACGAGGCCCTTGGCGTTGATGACCTGCGCAGACTTCTTCTGCGCGGGCGTCAGCGCTTTGACGAACTTGCCGTCGGCGATGAAGACATCGCCTTTGGCGTCACGCTTCGAGGCGGGGTCGATGACGCGACCGTTTTTGATCCAGAGGGAGCTCATGAGGAAAACTCCAAACGCCAAATGCCAAACGCCAAAGAAAGCGGGCGAAATTCAAAATAAAAAAAGAAGGTCATTTCAGTGCTGGGATTTATTTGGCGTTTGGCGCTTTGGAAGTTTGGCGTTTCAGGTGACCGGCACGGTCACCGCTTCCGGTTGTCCTCCGGCGCAGAGGTAGAGGACGGCCATGCGGACGGCGATGCCGTTGGTCACCTGCTGGAGGATGACGCTGCGTCCGGAGTCGGCGATGTCGGAGTCGATCTCTACGCCGCGGTTGATCGGGCCGGGGTGCATGATGATGGCATCGGGCTTCACCCAGCTGGCGCGGGTATAGTTGAGGCCGAACATGCTGGTGTATTCGCCGATCGATGGGAAATGACCCACGCCCTGGCGCTCGTGCTGGATGCGCAGGAGCATGACGACGTCGGCGTCGGCGAGGGCCTCGCGGAGATTGTGCGATACGCGGACGCCCAGTGACTCGAACCAGTGCGGCACGAGCGTGGACGGGCCGACGATGGTGACATCGGCGCCGAGCTTGGTGAGGGCGTGGATGTTGGAGCGGGCGACACGGCTGAACAGGATGTCGCCGAGGATGACGACCTTGCGTCCCTTCAGGTCGCCGAGCTTCTCGCGCATCGTGAACACGTCGAGCAGCGCCTGGGTCGGGTGCTCGTGCGCGCCGTCGCCGGCGTTCACGACCGGGATGCCGAGGACCTTGCTGAGGTAGAGAGGCGAGCCGCTGGCGGCGTGGCGGAGCACGATCATGTCGGCGTGCAGCGCCTGGATGTTCTGCGCGGTGTCGCGGAGGGTTTCTCCCTTCGTCGTGCTCGAGGCGGCGGCGTCGAAGGAGATGACGTCGGCACTGAGGAGCTTGGCGGCCATCTCGAAGGAGATGCGGGTGCGCGTGCTGGGCTCGAGGAAGAGGTTGACGATGGTCTTGCCGCGCAGGGCGGGGACCTTCTTGACCTTGCGGTCGAGGATGCGGCGGAAGGCGCCGGCGGTGGCGAGGATCTGCTCGATCTCGCTGCGCTTGAGTTCCTCGATGGTGAGGAGGTGTTTGCGGTTCCAGGGCACGGGAGGAAAGTTTAAGGGGAGTGGAAAGGATAAGTCAGGACCGGGCCGGCTTTGCGCGGGCGGGTTCGGTGACGAGGGAATCGCGCTTCGGGTCGCTGGGGTCGAGGCGGACCTTCACCTTTTCGTCGTCGTAGGCGACGAGGGCGATGCCGGTGTAGGTGGCGGCGACGGGGAGCAGGCGGCCGCCGCGGTCCACGAGCACGGCGAGTTCGACGCTGGCGGGGCGGCCGTGGTCGAAGAGCTCGTCGAGCGCAGCCTTCACGGTGCGGCCGGAGTGCAGGACGTCGTCGGCGAGGATGACGGTGGCGCCGTTGACGTCATGCGGGATGAGCGTCGGGGCGTGTTCCTTGGGAATCGGGTTGGCGCCGATGTCGTCGCGGTGAAAGGAGATGTCGAGCGTGCCGGCGCCGGGCTGGAGGCCGGCCTTTTTCAGGGCCGCGACGAGGCGGCGGGCCAGTTCAACGCCACCGTTGGCGATGCCGAGGATCAGGAGGTGGGCGGTGCCGGCGTGACGGGTGGCAATGGCGGCGGCAAGGCGGTCGATCGCTTGGTGGATGGTCTGGGCGTCGTGCTTCGGAGGTGTGGCCACGAGTCGGAGTTTGTGGGCCGTGGTGCCGGACTCGTCCAGCGCAAAGGCGGTTGCGGGCTGGACGAGCCCCGCGCGTTCTCGTGCGGGATGGCAAAGGCTGGACGGCCGAACTCCGGTGAGGCCGTTGTGCGCTGCGGGGGCGGTTTCGCGGGAGCTCGGCCCTCCGGGCGGCAGCGGTCGGACTTGGGTTATTCGACCAGGCGCTCAGGGCACCGGGTGCAGCCAGCGGGCGAGGCAGAGCTGGAGCGTTTCGGTGCGCACGGGCTTGGCGAGGAAGTCGTCCATGCCGGCGGCGAGACAGGCGGCGCGGTCCTCGGGGCGGGCGTTGGCGGTGAGCGCGACGATGGGCAGGTCGCGGCCGGCCGCCAGCAGGCGCGCGCGGCGGGTGGTTTCGAGGCCGTCGATGCCGGGCAGCTGGCAGTCCATGAGCACGAGGTCCCACTGGCCGGCTTCGATGGCGTTGAGGCCGTCCTGGCCGTCGGCCACGACGTGGCATTGGAGGCCGAGACGCTGGAGCATGAGCGTGATGACGCGCTGGTTCACGGCGTCGTCCTCCACCACGAGGATGCGGGCGTCCACGTGCCGGGGCCAGGGGGCGTTGGTGGCGAAGGGCAGGGAGGTTTCGCGTCCCTTGGCGAGGGGCAGGGGGAGGGTGAACTCAAAAAGCGAGCCCTCGCCGGGGTTGCTCTGCACGTTGATGCTGCCGCCCATGCCCTGCACGAGGCGCTGCGAGATGGCGAGGCCGAGGCCGGAGCCGCCGTATTTGCGGCTCATGGAACTGTCGGCCTGCTTGAACGGCTCGAAGAGGTGGGCGCGGGTCTCCTCGTTCATGCCGATGCCGCGGTCGCGCACGCGGACGATCAGGCGCAGCGTGCCCGCGGTGGCCGTGTCGCCGGTCATCGCAATGGAGATGTCGCCCTGCTCGGAGAATTTCACGGCGTTGCCCACGAGGTTGAGCAACACCTGGCGCACGCGCATGGGATCGCCGAGCACGCGTGTGCGGGCTGCCTCGTCGGAGGAGAATTTCAGTTCGAGCGACTTCGCCGCGGCGCGCGGGCGCATAAGCGCGATGATGTCCTCGCCCACGGCAGCCGGGCGGAAGGGGATGGACTCGTAGTCGAGGCGCCCGCTCTCAATCTTGGAGAAATCGAGAATGTCGTTGAGGATGCGCAGGAGAGAGTCGGCGGAGCGTGCGGCGGTCTCAACCTGTTCGCGCTGGGCGGCGGTGAGGCTCGCGGTGTTGAGTAGGTCGAGCATGCCGAGGATGCCGTTCATCGGCGTGCGGATCTCGTGGCTCATCGTGGCGAGGAATTCGCTCTTGGCCTGGTTGGCGCCCTCGGCGCGTTCCTTGGCGGTGCGCAGCTCGGTCTCGGCCTGACGGCGGTGGGCGACCTCGGCGCTCAGTTCGCGGTTGAGCGCGGCGGCCTGGCGTTGCTTTTCGTCGAGTTCGGCGGCGAGTTCGGCTGACTCGAAGCCGTGGCGCAGGGAGTTGCTCAGGCTAAGATGATAGCTGCGTGCCATCGCGATCAGGAAGGCCATGTAGAGAGTGGCCAGCACGCCCATGATGGTTTGGGTGGCGCCGCCGCCATGGAACATCCGGACGATGAGCGGCGTGAGACTCAGCAGTTGGAAGGACCAGCAGGCGGGCAGGTTCGGGCCCAGTGAACGGGTCGCGCCGGCCGTGATGCCGGCGAGGATGAGAATGAGCAAGGGCAGCTCGTCGTTGCGCAGGATGGGATAGAAAAACCAGGCGGCGAAGCCCCAGCCCAGACCGGTGAGCGCCGATCCGAGGGCGAACTGATGGGCCCAAAACCGATGTTTGCCGGGCTTGGGCGGCTGGCGGCGGTAGAGCCAGGTCACGCCGCCGCGCAGCACGATCAGCAGCAGCATGTAGGCGAACCAGATCCAGACGAGGCCGGGCGACGGGGATTGGACGGCCACCCAGGCCAGTCCGCCGGTCGCGATCACCGTGGCGACCAAGCCCGAAGGCAGGTCGAAGTAGCCCTGACGAACCAATTCGGCCTCGACGCGTTGCGCACTGTCAGGGGCGGGGGCGGGCGCCAGGGATTCCATGCGGGTTAAACTAGGCAGACACCGTTTGCGGGAAAAGACTTATAGGACCTGAATCTAGGCTATGACGGGCAGGGCGATGAGGGACTAAAGGCGCTCCTTGGCGAATGCCCGGCCCGATGGCGATTTTAGGTATCTCTCGAATGCCGCTGCTTTGTTCCGAACCCGGAAGGCTACCGCAGTTTATGATCCGCCACGGGCACCCTTTGGCCGTGGGAGGGACACCACCGGCATCGTGTTTCACGAGTCGTGCCGCCAAGTCGTCGGTGAGGTGGACGTAGAAGCTGCCGGAGGAGTCCAAGAATCCCAGAATAGAGACGAAGACGAATTCGTTCATGTGAATCGGCCCGTCTTTTCCTTTCTGCTCCACGGAGCCCCTTGCCGAGGCCCGCTTGCGCCAAGTGTATCGCATTTCTTCCTATCGATCAGTGCTTTCCCTTGGCTGGCTTGCCGAGCCGTAGCTCGCAGAGCGAAGGCTGGTGGACCCTACTGGACTCGAACCAGTGACCTTTTCCATGTCAAGGAAACGCTCTAACCAACTGAGCTAAGGGTCCGTGAAGGGTCAGGAGTCAACGGTTCGGACCGGACGGCGCAAGGGAAATTTCAACGCCGCGAAAACCTGTCAGGAGACCTCCTCCCAGAACGTGGCGACGCTTGAATCCGTGTTAAATCGTGTCCATTCGTGCTTTCGAAAATGCTCCAATCCCTCCGCATTCGCAACCTGGCCCTCCTCGACGAGGTCGAGCTGGATTTCGAGACGGGTTTCACGGCGGTGACCGGCGAGACCGGCGCGGGCAAGAGCATCCTCCTCGGCGCGCTGTCGCTGCTGGCCGGGGCGCGGGCGGACAAGACCATCATCCGCCAGGGAGCCGACGCGTGCGAGGTGGAGGCGGCGCTGTTTTTCTCGGACACCCGCCGGCTGGACATGGTGCTGGCCAACCTGAGCCTGCCGCCCTGTGACGACGGCGTGCTGATCATCAAGCGCAGCCTCCCGCGTGAGAAGGCCCCGAAGATGTCCGTCAACGGCGGCCTCGCCACACTCAGCGCGCTCCAGGAACTCGGCGCGCAATGGATCGATTTCCACGGTCCGGGTGAACCGCGCCGCCTGCTCAAGGAAAACGGCCAGCGCGAACTGCTCGACCTCTTCGCCCGCAACAGCGGCATCCTAGAAAAATACCAGGCGCTCTATGGCCAGTGGCGCGACCTGATCGCGGAGCGCGACCGCCTGCGCGAAGCCGACAAGCTTTCCCCCGACCAGATTGATTTCCTCAAGCTTCAACTCGCCAAGATCGACGCGTTGGAACTGACCGAGGAGGCCATCGCCGCGCTCGAACGCGACTTCCAGCGTCAGCAGGGCGCACAGGAGATCATGCAGCTCGCGTCGCGCATCAGCGGGGGCCTCAGCGGCGAGGACGGCCTGCTCGGCCGGCTGGCGCAATTGCTGCGCGATGCGCGTCAGCTCGAAGCTTTCGACGCCACCAGCAAGGCGCTGGCCGACCGCCTGCAGTCCGCCTCGCTGGAATTGGGCGACCTTGACGCGGAGTTTTCCTCGCTCGCGACCTCGTTGAACTTTGATCCCGAGCAGGCCGAGGAACTGCAGACGAAGATGAATTCCTGGTTGGAGCTGAAGCGGAAGCACGGCGCCAAGGTCGAGACCGTGCTCGCCGCGCGCGACGAGATGCGCCGCCGCCTCGAGCAGCAGGGGGACATCGAGGGCGCGCTGGCCAAGCTCGATAAACAGATTGTCGCCGCGGAGAAACAGGCCCGCACCGCCGCTGCGGAGCTTCGCGCCACGCGCGACAAGGCCGCGCAGCAGCTCGCGAAGGTTGCCGCCAAGGTGATCGTCCAACTCGGTTTCAAAAAGGCGGATTTCCGCGTGGCGCTTATGCCGCTGGCCGAGCTCGGGCCGCATGGCGACTGCGGGGTGGAGTTTCTGTTTTCGCCCAACGTCGGCGAGGCGCCGCTGCCGCTCAGCCGCATCGCGTCGAGCGGCGAGCTCGCTCGCGTCATGCTCGCGCTGAAGGCCGTGCTGGCCGAGATCGACGATGTGCCGCTGCTGGTCTTCGACGAGGTGGACGCCAACGTCGGCGGCGAAATCGGGCGCATCGTCGGCGAGAAGATGGCCGACATCGCCGAACGCCACCAGGTGCTCTGCGTGACGCACCTGCCGCAGGTCGCCGCGCAGGCGGCGAATCATTTCGTGGTGACCAAGGACCAGAGCGGCGACCGCGCGTCCGTGAGCATAGACTCCATCCACGACGACCGGAAGGGCCGGGTGGGGGAGCTGGCGCGCATGCTCGGCGACCGCACCGCCAAGAGCGCCCAGGCCCACGCCGAAGAGTTGCTGAAGCTGCGCGGATAAGGGAGCTTTGCCGGATCGCCTGTAGGGTCGGACCTTGGTCCGACCTCGCGCACCAGGTCGTTGCAAGCAACGACCCTACAAATGAAACGGAAGCCTGCGTTCCGTTAGTTCCGAACCAGCCCTGCGCCGTATTTCCCGGCCATTGTGCCGCACGAAGGGCTGGCGTGGCGCGCCGGAATATGATGGGTTGGGTTCGCATGTCCGACCATTCCCCGCTCTTCGCCCGCCGTATCGAGCAGATGCGTCCTTCGACGATCCGCGAGATCCTCAAGGTCACCGCGCAGCCCGAGGTCATCTCGTTTGCCGGCGGCCTGCCCGCGCCCGAGCTGTTTCCGGTGGCCGAGGTGCGCGCCGCGGCCGACGAGGTGCTGGTGCAGCACGGCAGCCGCGCGCTGCAATACAGCCAGAGCGAGGGTTATCCCGGCCTGCGCGAGTGGATCGCCGCCGAGGTGGGCCGCCGCGGGATCAAGGCCGCGATGGACGACGTGCTCGTGACCAACGGTTCGCAGCAGGTGCTTGATCTCGCGGGCAAGCTCTTCCTTAACCCCGGCGACGTGGTGCTGACGGAGAACCCGACCTACCTTGCGGCCATCCAGGCGTTCCAGACTTTCGAGGCGCGCTTCGTGCCGGTTCCGACCGACGAGCACGGCCTGATCCCCGAGGCGCTGCCCGCGCTGATCAAGCAGCACCGGCCCAAGTTCCTCTACACGATCCCGAACTTCCAGAACCCCACCGGCATCACGCTCACCGCTGCGCGGCGCGAGGCGCTCGCCCGCATCGCCGCGGAGCACAAGCTGCTCGTGCTGGAGGATGATCCCTACGGCAAACTGCGCTACCACGGCGCCGACATCCCGCCGATCAAGCACTGGGACACCGCCGGCCACGTGCTCTACGCCAGCACGTTTTCCAAGACCATCGCGCCCGGCCTGCGCACCGGCTGGGTCGTGGCGCCGCCGGAGATTTTCAGCCGCCTGCTCATCCTCAAGCAGGCCTCGGATCTCCACACCTCGAGTTTCGACCAGCTCGTGGCCTACACCTACCTGACCAAGTTCGACCAGACCGAGCACCTCGAAAAAATCCGCCGCGCCTACGGTGAGCGTTACCAGGTGCTCGACGGCGCGCTGCGCGCTGCGATGCCGCCGGGCTTCAGCTGGACCAAGCCCGAGGGCGGCATGTTCCTGTGGATCACCGGACCGGCGAACCTCGACGCGTTGGAGCTCCTACAGCGGGCCATTGCCAAGAAGGTCGCCTTCGTGCCCGGCCGGGACTTCTTCCCCGCCGACGCCGGAAAGAACTACCTGCGCCTGAACTATTCCAACTCCACGCCCGAGCGCATCCGTGAGGGCGTGAGCCGCCTCGCGGCACTTTGCCGCGAGTGACTCTGATATGGTGGAGCCTGCGCTCCGTGCAGGCTGGCTTGCAGTGGTTTCTTACACGCGATCCCACCCACGCGGAGCGCGGGTTCCACCTTGGTCGAGCCGTGACGTGTGCTTCCACCGCGGGCTGGCGAGGCCCTGAGGGATGGGTTGAGGCATGAATTGGTGACTCGCTTGCATGGATTCTGTGCGGGTGAGGGATTGCCACCGTGCAAACGGCCGCTTTAACTTGGCGCATGACCCACCCCGTCTCGCGTCGCACAGCCCTCAAACAACTTGGCGCCGGCACCGTCCTCGCCACCAGCATGAGCCTCCTCCACGCCTCCGATGCCGCTCCGGCGCCCGCCCGCAAGGGCCGCGTGAAACAGTCCGTCTGCAAATGGTGTTTCGACAAAATCCCGCTGGATGATTTTTGCGCCGCGGCCGCGGACATGGGCCTGCAATCGGTCGAGCTGCTCGGGCCGAAGGATTTTCCGACGCTAAAAAAATACGGCCTGACCTGCGCGCTCGTGAGCAACCCGAGCGTCAAGGTGGGCGAGGTTTCCGTGGGCGGCATCACCAAGGCCTGGAACCGGCTCGAATACCACGACGCGCTCGTGGCCGCCTATGAGACGCGCCTGAAGGAAACCGCCGAGGCCGGCATGCCCACGCTGATCGCCTTCTCCGGCAACCGCGACGGCATGTCCGACGAGCAGGGCCTGGAGAACTGCGCGATCGGCCTGAAGCGCATCGTGCCGCTCGCCGAGAAACTCGGGGTCACGCTCGTGATGGAACTGCTCAACAGCCGCGTGAACCACAAGGATTACATGTGCGACCGCACGCCGTGGGGCGTCGAGCTGTGCAAGCGCATCGGCTCCGAGCGTTTCAAGCTGCTCTACGACATCTACCACATGCAGATCATGGAGGGCGACGTGATCGCCACGATCCGGCAGAACCATTCCTACTTCGGCCACTACCACACGGCCGGCGTCCCCGGGCGCAACGAACTAGATGAAAACCAGGAGCTGTTCTATCCGGCGATCATGCGCGCCATCGTGGAGACGGGCTACCAGGGATTCATCGGTCAGGAATTCATTCCGCGCTCGAAGGTCGCAGCCGAGGCGCTCGCCGCGCTGCGCCATGGCGTGCAGGTTTGCGACGTCTGAGTCCCGCTGCACTCCGCGCGGGCCGTCGCGCAAATTCCTAAGGCGCCCTCACAAGGGGCGCCTTTTTTCAGGTGTTCTTCGAGGTGGATTTCAAGCGTTCGCTGTGCCAGAACCACGGGTGCGGTTCCTGCGCATCTCGTCGCGGTGTGCAGGGATTGCACAAGGAATGAACACACGTCGGCAAGGCATGCGGAGTGCAAAAACTGCATATCTGGGAAGATGGCGACGATAAATCAGACATCGTCCTTTTCCTTTTCACCCCAAGCACCTCTAACGTTCGTCAAACACTGATATCATGAGCCTCAAACTGCGTTGGTCTAAATCGGCCCTGATCTTCGGAGGCACCGCGATCTGGGGAATGCTGCTGGTCGGTTGCGTCATGGTGCAGCGCACCATGATCGCGCCGCCGCAGGTTCCCGGCGCTACCTTCGTCGGATCGGGCAAATGCGCGGATTGTCACGAAAGCGTGACATCCGAGTTCCATGACGCCACCCACGCCAAGCTGATTGCCCCCGGTGGCAACGGCCAGGAGATCGGGTGCGAGTCCTGCCACGGTCCGGCTTCGCTGCACGTGAAGTCCGGCGGCGAACTCGGCACGATCATCAACCCGAAGGCCTCGCCCGAGACCTGCTTCCAATGCCACCTCGACAAGCGCGGTGAGTTCGCCCTGCCGAATGCGCACCCGGTGCTCGCCGGCAAGATGGGCTGTAGCGACTGCCACAGCCCGCACAGCGGCGACGCCATCACCGAGGGCGGCACGAACTTCGCCAGCCTCAACGATTCCTGTGTAAAGTGCCACACCTCCCAAGGCGGCCCCTATGTCTTCGAACATGAGGCCTCCCGCGAGGGCTGCGTCACCTGCCACAGCCCGCACGGCTCCATGAACGCCAAGATGCTCAAGGCGCGCAATGCCAACCTCTGCCTGCAGTGCCACTTCCAGCAGCAGACCGCGCCGGGCGTCATCCTCATCGGCGGTCGCGATCACGCCTCGTTCCTCTCCCGCGGCACCTGCTGGTCCGCCGGCTGCCACGAGGCCATCCACGGCTCGCACGTCAGCTCCTCCCTCCGCTTCTAACCCGCAACCTCCAACCAGGATACTGTGATGAACACGATCTCCCTCTCCTCCCAGTCACGCCGGCCGGTTGCGGCGCTGTGCGCGGTGCTCTGTGGCCTTGTCGCCCTGAACGCCGCTGAAAAGAAAGAGCCGCCGCTCGAGAACTACATCGACTTCTCCGCCGGCTACAACCTGCAGGAAGGCGACCGCGCGGGCTTCCAGAAGGCCCAGCAGCTGAACAAGGACGGCTTTGGCGGCATCGAGGCCCTCCGCTTCACCAAGGCGCTCAACGACACGACGACCCTCACCCTTGAGGGCCGCGCGCTGGCGGGCAACAACGACTACCTGTTCGACCTGAAGATCACCAAGGACGACCTCGGTTTCCTCAAGTTCGGTTACAAGGAGTTCCGCGTGTGGTATGATGGCAGCGGCGGCTACCTGCCGTCGCGGCTGTTCACCATGCCCCTCTATGACGAGGACCTCTACACGGACCGGGCCAACCTCTGGTTCGAGGCCGGCTACACCGCCGAGGACCGCCCGCAGTTCAACCTGCGCTACGATCTCTTCACCCGTGAGGGGACGAAGGACTCGCTCTCCTGGGGCGACACCGGCCGGGCCATCAATGCCTCCAACACCCGCGGCCTGCTGCCGTCTTTCTGGAAGATCGACGAAAAGCGTCACCAGCTGTCGGCCACGGTCAAGCAGACCAAGGACGACGCGACCTGGTCGCTCGGCGTGCGCTCCGACAAGGGCGACTACACCAACTCCCGCAACGAGCGCCGCCGCGCCGGTGAAACCGGCGCGGACCGCAAGGTAACCCAGAAGGAAGGTCAGGACTATGATCTCTTCCAAATGCGCGGCTCCTACGAGAACCGGATCCATGAGCGGCTCATGGTGACCACGGCAGTGGCCCGGACCACGATCGACACCACGCTCAGCGGCAGCCGTATCTACGGTCAGGACTACGACCCGCTCTACGACGCGGCTTTCCTCAACCGGCAGCAGCGCGACGAGGGCTTCTACGGTCTCCATGGCGAGTCCGAGATGAAGCAGACCATCGGCACAATCAGCGCCCGTTACCAGGCGACCGAGAAGCTCGTCATCGTCCCGGCGTTCCGCTTCGAGGAGATCGACTGGAGCAACAAGGTCGAGTTCGAGGAGACCAACTTCGGCGGCGGCCCGGCTTTTGCGCCCATCAACGACGAAGTCGAGGCTGACAGCGAGAAGGACTGGAAGGTCCTCTCTGAAAGCCTGGAGGCCCGATACACCGGCATCAAGAATGTGTCGCTCAACTTCAAGGCTGAGTGGAGCAAGTCCGAGGGCGACCTCACCGAGGAGCGCATCATCGAACCCGGCACCGCGCTTCAGGCCATCTCGATTGACCGTGACACTGAATTCGAGCGGAACACCCAGAAATATGCCGCCACGGCCAACTGGTATGCCCGCCCCGGGACCACGGTCGCCGTGCAGTATTACTACAAGGTCCGTTCCAACGACTACCGGGCCATCCGCGACAACACGGTCAGCAGCGCCGACCGCTACCCGGCCTACATCGCCAACCAGGATTTTGAGACCAACGACTTCAACATCCGGCTGAGCACGAAGCTGGGCGCCAACCTGCGGTCGGTCACCCGCTACGACTACCAGATCTCGACCATCAACACGCAGGACATCGGCCTCTCCTTCGACGAGAGCGCCGAGATGACCTCGCACGTCATCGCCCAGTCCCTCACATGGATGCCCAAGGACCGCTGGTATGTGCAGGGCACGGTCAACCTGGTCTGGGACACGCTGCGCACCCCTGCCGCCAGCCTCACGGGCGCGGCCGGCGGTCTCGTGAAAAACAGCGACGCCAACTACACCTACGGCAGCATCGGCGCCGGGTATGCCCTCGACGAGGACAGCGACCTCTACCTCGACTACACCCTCTCGGAATCGCACGACAGCTGGGTGGACAATTCCAACCGGACCGTCGCCTACGGCTCGGAATACACGACGCAGATGGCCTCCGCCACGTGGACGCGCCGGCTTGACCGGAACATCTCCGTGTCGCTTAAATACGCTTATGCCAAGAACGAGGATGTGCCCAACGGCGGCTACGCCGACTACGAGGCCCACCTAATCTACGGCAAAGTGCAGTATCGCTTCTGAGTCCCAATCCTCAACCCACTGCCAATCCCATGAAAACAACGATCAAGCTCGTCACCCTCGGCCTGGCTCTTGCCGGTGCCGCCTCCCTCGGTGCCGCCACCGTCCAGGAAAACTGGGAAAACCACTGCGCCTCCTGTCACGGCGAGGACGGCAAAGCCCAGACCAAGCAGGGCAAGAAACTCAAGATCCGCGACTACACGGACGCCGCCGTGCAGGCCGAACTCAAGGACGATGAGATGATCAAGGCCATCCTCGAGGGCGTGAAGGAAAACGGCAAGGAACGCATGAAAGCCTTCAAGGAAGAGCTCGAGAATCCCGATCAGGAGGCCAAGGACCTCGTCGCCTTCATCCGCAAGCTCAAGGGCTGAGCGGCTCCCACTACCCCTGCTCCGGCGTGAAATCCTACCCCTTCGCGCCGGGGCTTTTTGTTAATGGAGGCGGGGTGCCTTCACCTCGCGGTGCCTGAGCCACAACGCCTGACTCCCGCGAGGTAAGGGCACCTCCGCTTCCCGTCCCAGCCCAACCGCCACGCCCAACCGACACCCGTCTTCCACGCCATGAGTGACGAATCCACGTCCGACTCCGCACCGCCGTCGCAGCCGCGCTCGCATTTCAACAACTGGATCAGCGCCTTGGGCGCGGTCCTCGCCGTCGGCGCGCTGTTCTCCTTTGCGCTGCTGACCTGGATGGACCTGACCGGGGCGAACAAGAACCCGTATCTCGGCATCTTCACCTACATCGTCGCGCCCGGCTTCCTGATCGCCGGCCTCGCGATGGTCTTCTTCGGTGCCTGGGCGCAGCGCCGCTGGATGCTCAAGCACACGGCCAAGCCCGACAAGTGGCGGCTCGATTTCAGCAACGCCACGCAGCGGCGCATGCTCGTGCTCTTCGGCTGCGGCGGCGTGGTTTTCCTCCTGCTCAGCGCCTTCGGCAGCTACCAGTCCTACCACTACGCCGAATCCAACCAGTTCTGCGGCCAGGTCTGCCACTCGGCCATGAACCCCGAATACCAGACCTACCAGCGCGGCGCGCACGCCCGTGTGGATTGCGTCGAGTGCCACGTCGGCTCCGGCGCCCAGGCCTTCATCGAGGCCAAGCTCAATGGCACGCGCCAGCTCATCGGCTTCACCCTCGACAACTACCGGCGTCCCATTCCCACGCCCGTGCACAACCTTCGCCCGGCCCGCGAGACCTGCGAGAAGTGCCACTGGCCCGAGAAATTCCACGGCAACGTCGAGATGGTCTTCGACCACTACCTGTCGAACCGCAAG
>CBINOW010000043.1:0-31141 GCA_966252395.1 uncultured Oleiharenicola sp.
GGTTCAGAGACCCCGCCCTACATCAACCCCTTACGCGCTCAGCAGGCGGAAGCCGCGCGCAGCCGGGGCCGCGAAGCCGAGGGAGCGGCAGGCTTCGGCCACCGTTTCGTCGTGGCAGCCGATGAACTCCAGCAGGCGGCACACAAAGCGGCGCCTGGTGGCCTCGTCGATGGTCATCACGGCCCAGAACTGCGTGCCGTCGATCTGGCGCGCGAGGTTGTGGGCGCGGGCCTCGTTGATCTCGTCGCGATTCCACGCGAGATAGCGCCGGCCGCTTTCCTGGTGGGAGATGAAGTCGGCGAAATCGGTGGCGTAGTTGCGCGCGCACCACGCCAGCAGATCGAGGTAGCGGTCGACCGGGTCGCCCAGCCGCGTGAACTCGGCGCTGGCGAGATGGAAGAGCAGGGTGTCGCCGGCGAGGGCGGGGCGCGCCGGGTCCACCAACATGGCGACCAACTCGGCGGGCGTGAGGTTCTTGGCGGCCGCGAGTCGCTGCAGCGCGGCATAGGCCTCGTCGCTGACTTCGATCTTTTTCACGCCGGCAACATGCACCCGCGACCCGGTGCAGGCAATGGCGGCGCGATGGGATTCTTTATAACGTCTGACCGGATTTCCCGCTTCCGGGATTTCTCCGGCTCCGTCAGCTCCAGTTGTAATTGAAACTCACGCTGATCCGCTCCGCGGTCGTGCGGTTGGCGGCGACCTCGTGGCGCAGCCAGCTCTCGAAGAGGATCACGTGGCCGGCTTTGGCGGGGTAGGTGATGTGCGGCCGGTTGGCCGGGCGCGCGGCGGCGGTCTTCGGCGGCGCCGCCATGAACTTGCTCAGCCGCGGGTCTTCGAATTTCAGGCCGGGGCAACCGGGGGGCGTGACCACGTAGTAGGTGCCGCTGATGAAGGAGAGGGGATGCAGGTGCAGGCTGTGCGCGGCGTGCTCCGGCATGATGTTCACCCAGAAGTCGGTCATGTGCACCTCCCGGCCGCGCAGGTCCATGTCGAGCAGCGCGGCGTATTTCTTCACGTGCGTCGTGATTTTCCGTTCGAGCCCCTCGAAAGTGGACGAAAACTTGTGCAGCTGGTTCAGCGAGGCGTAGGACGTATAGCCGCCCGGGTAGTTCTTGGCCGACCAGCGACGGCCGGCCGCGTCGAAGTCGCGGAGGTTGCGGCATTCGTCGGCGAGCGCGGCATTGAACTTCTCCAAGCCGGTGGCCAGGAGCGCTTCATGGTAAATGTAGGTCGGGAACCAAGCGCGGGCGGGCATGGAGAAATGAGGCGTTTTTGCCGTCGCGACCGCAATCCGGAAGCCCCGGCTGCGCGTATTTGTTTCGTTGCAGAGGGGTTTCCCGCTCCCAATAGTCCCATTTGATACGCTTAATCTATGAACATGAAAACATTCCGAATCCTTATCAGTTCGCTGCTCGCCGTGTGGCTGGCGGCTTCCGCCCGGGCTGATCGTGTCGAGCTGGCTGACGGCTCGATCATCAATGGCAAGATCCTCTCCGCTGAGGGTGGCAAACTGAAGGTTGAAACCGCTTTCGCGGGCACTATCGAGATTGCGCAGGACAAGGTGAAGACGTTCGCCACGGACGAGGCGGTGAACGTCGGCCTCGCCGGCGGCTCCGCCGTGCTGGGCAAGGTCGCGGCCTCCTCGGGTGGCATTACGGTCGCCGGGGCCAACGGTTCCCAAGTCGCCGGCACCGCCGAGGTCACCGCCGTCTGGCGCCAGGGCGAGGACAGCCCGACCGTGCGCGAGGCCAAGGCCGCCGCCGAGAAGCTCAAGCGTCGCTGGGCCTACGAGGCCTCCGCCGCCATCACCGGCCGCACCGGCGGCTCGGAGAAGTTTGCCGGTTCCCTCGGTTTCAAGGCGACCCTCGCGGGACCCGACGACAAGCTGATTTTCGCCGGTGTCATCAACCGTGCCCAGGAGAACGGCAACGAGACCGCCAACGACTGGAAGGCCGGCGTCGATTACTCCTCGGCTTTCGCCGGCGGCAAGACCGTGTGGTATGTGCGCACGGAGATCGGCAAGGACGAGATCAAGGCCATCGACCTGCGCTCCAATTCGGCGTTCGGTCTCGGTCGCAAGCTCGTGAAGACCGACACGCAGGACACGGAGGTTCGTCTCGGTCTTGGCTACGTCTATGAGACCTACACCAACGGTGCGCCGAATTTCAGCTCCGCCGGTCTGGATGTCGCGCTGATCAATTCGTCCACGCTGGGCTGGGCCAAGATGAACAACGTCGTCACGTGGACGCCTTCCTTCAAGGAGTTCGCCAACTACCGACTCGTCCACGAGACCTCCTTCGACCTGCCGGTGAAGGGCGCCAACTTCTGGAAGCTGCGCATGGGCGTGAACAACGACTACCAGAGCCAGCCGGTCGGCGGTGTCGAGAAGCTCGACACCACCTACTTCTCGGCGCTGATCCTGAACTGGCAGTAACCCGCCTGCGCCCGCGCGAACTGCGGCGCGGCAGGACAGTTTCATTTCCAAGGCCGGCGGACATCCGCCGGCCTTTTCATTTAGTGGAGCCGGGGCGCCCTCGCCCTGGTGGGCCAAGGCCAGCGCCTCGCCCCTGAGTCACAGAAGTCCTGCGCCAAGCAAGGCAGCTGCGCCGACTATCCCCCAGGCTGGCGCACGCGCAAATTCGAGCGCGGCAAAAGCCGCGATTGCGATCGCGACGCTGGGCTTGCCGACGAGCCCCGTGGACATCACCGGCGTGATCAGTGCGGCCAGCAGCACGCCCACGACCGCGGCGTTGGCGCCGCGCAGCGCCGCCTGCGCAGCAGGCCGGTTGCGCAGCGCTTGCCAGAAAGGCAGGGTGCCCGCGACCAGCAGAAGCGCCGGCAGAAAGATCGCGGCCAGCGCCCACGTTCCGCCGATCCAGCCTCCGATCCCGTGGGTGCTGACGGCGCCGAGGTAGGCGCTGAACGTGAACAGCGGCCCGGGCACGGCTTGCGCCGCACCATAGCCGGCGAGGAACTGGTCGTGAGTCACCCAGCCGGGCGTCACGACTTCCTGTTCGAGCAACGGCAGCACCACATGGCCGCCGCCGAACACCAACGAGCCGGCGCGGTAGAAACGATCGAGCGTGTCCACCGCGGGATGACCTGAGATCCTGGCCAGCGCGGGCAGGCCGAAGAGCAGAACAAAAAAAAGCCCGAGACAGAGCGCGCCCATTACGCGGGGCGGGACCATCGTGCCGGCGTTGTCCGGATTGCCGGCTGCCGCGGTAGCCGGGGCGGGGGTTCCCTTGCCAGGAACCGGTTTGAGCCATGTCCACCCGATGAGCGCGCCCGCGGCGATCACGGCAATCTGCGTCCAAGCAAACGGCAGCACGAGCAACAAGCCCGCGCCGGCCGCGGCCAGCACGGAGCGCGGCAGGTCCGGACACAGGTTGCGCCACATGGCCAACACCGCCTGCGCCACAACGGCGACGGCGGCGGCCTTCAGGCCCATGAGCCAACCGGCGGATTCGAGGTTGCCGAGCGAGGCGACGCCGTAGGCGAAGCCGATCATCAGCACGGAAGCGGGCAGGGTGAAGCCGAGCCAGGCGGCGAGTCCCCCGGCGAGACCGCGATGCAGATAGCCGACGCCGAAGCCCGTCTGGCTGCTCGCTGGCCCGGGCAGGAACTGGCACAGCGCCACGAGATCCGCGTAGTGGGCCTCGTCGAGCCAGCGGCGCTTTTCCACGTATTCCTT
This sequence comes from uncultured Oleiharenicola sp., assembly GCA_966252395.1. Classification (GTDB taxonomy): domain Bacteria; phylum Verrucomicrobiota; class Verrucomicrobiia; order Opitutales; family Opitutaceae; genus Lacunisphaera. The sequence continues at coordinate 3,698 of CBINOW010000043.1, forward strand.
CCGGAAAAACGCGAGGTGGGCCACCGGTCCGCCGAACGACGTGCAACCCAGCCGCAGCGCGACGAGGAATATCTCCAGCACGGAAGGACGGGGTGGCATCGGTCGGGAAACAAGCAGCGCCGCCGTCCCGGCGCACGCCTTTCTTTGTGACGAATGGGTTGAGTTGGAGGGGGGAAGGCACCCCGTCTCCAGTCAAAGGCTCAACGGAAAAGCTTTCACCACCCGATACACCGGCGGTCGCCCGGGCGTGAGTTCGCTGCTCATGAGGTGGAACGCCCCGACGCGAAACGGCGGACCTTCGAGGGCTTTGTGGCGCTCGAGGAAGTGCGCGAGCTCCTTGGCGTCGTAATTCTCGCCGATGCGGCCGAGCGTGAAATGCGGATGGAAACCCGGCATCGCGATCCCCACGTCCACGGCGAGCAGCGCCTCGTCCACCTGTTTGCGCAGCTGGTAGAGCCGGGTGTGACCGTTGCCCACGCCGGCCCAGAGGACCTTGGCCGGGCCGCGGGTGGGAAAAATGCCGGCGCCGCCGACCGGCAGGATGAACGGCTCCACGCGAACACGCGTCAGCGATTCGGCGAAGCGCTCCGCCTTGGCGTCGTCCGTCTCGCCGATGAAACGCAGCGTGAGGTGGATGTTCTCCGCCGGCGTCCAGCGCACCGACGCCAAGGGTGCGGCGACCTCGGCCAGTTCGGACTGGACGGCCGCAGGCGGGACGAGGGCGGTGAAGAGGCGCGGCATGATGACAGAGGACAGAAGCCAGAGGTCGGAGGACAGCCAGGAGCAATCAGGGAGAGCGAGGCGTCTCGACGAGCCATTTCGAGTGCCTCACGGCAGGCCGCGGCCCATCCGGATGGTTTGCCCTACTTCGCCGCCGGCAGCACTTCGACGTCGATCAGCCACCAGCCGTCGGTGCGGCGCTGCATCTTGCCCTGGATGGCGTCGGTGCGCTTCACCCGTTCGAGCACGGCGGGCTCGACCTTGAACATCATCGTCATGGCACGCATGACACCGGGCACTTCCTCGTGCTTCACGAGGAGGGCCGTCTTGTCGGTCATGATGCCCATGATGACACCCTTCACCGGGTGGGACTTGGGCTGCTCGGCGGGTGCGGCCGGCGTGGCGGGTTCCGCGGCGGTGGCTGCTGGTGCGCAGCAGCAGGTTTCCTTGCCCTTGCAGCAATCGCAGCCGCAGTTCTTGGCTGCTTCGGCGGCGGGAGCGTTGGTGAGACTGGCGAACACAAACAGGAAAAATGGGACGAGGTTTTTCATGGGAGGAAAGGATGGCGAATCAGCGGGAGAAATCCAGCTTCACCCACAGCGTGCGGCCGGGCTCGTTGACACGGGTGGTCTGAACGAAGCCGGACACCGCGCTGCCGGCGCGGCTGATGTGCTCGGCGTAGGCTTTGTCGAGAAGGTTGTCCACCCCGGCGGACAGGCGCCAGTTCCGGCCGAAGCGGCGGCTGGCGTTGAGCGAGACCACGGCGAAGCCGGATGAGCGGCCGAGATCCTGGCCAACGATGTTGCCCTGGTTGACGGCGAAACGGTCCTGCGCGCTGACGAGGCGCACGAGCCCGCCGGCCGACCAGTCGGTGGTCGCGTAGGCGAGCGCGAGACGGCCCTCAAGCGGTGGAAGCTGGGCGAGGGGACGCGCATCGGTGTCGTTTTCGCCGCGCACGTAGGCGAGCGAGGCGTCGGCCTTCCAGTGTTCGGCGAAGCGCCAGGCCATTGCGGCCTCGCCGCCGAAGTTGGAGGCGTCCACGTTGCGGGTGATGACGGCCATGCGCGTGCCCATCATGCCGGCGGGTTTGGCGACGTTGCCTTGGACAAGGATGTAGTCGGCGATGTCGGCGGCGAAGAAGGAGAGCGAGAACTCGACCGGTCCGCGCCGGTAAAGCGCGCCGGCGTCGAGCTGGGTGGTGGTCTCGGGCTTGGTGCCGAAGGCGGAAACGCTGGTGGCACTCTCGTTCTTGATCAGCTCCCAGTAGTCGGGAAAGCGCTGCACACGTCCGAGGCCGGCGAAGAGTGTGACGGGGGGCGCACCGTCGAGGTCATGTTCGTAGCGGGCGAAACCGCTGAACAGCTCCGACGTGCGCTCGCGGCCGGCGCTCGGATTCGGCGCGGTGCTCATCATGGAGATCGCAACGGTGCCGCGCGGATCTTCGGCCGACCAACGGTCGAGTCGCGCGCCGGCGATGACGCGCCGGCCCGCGGCTGCGAGCCAAGTGCCTTCGGCGAACGCACCGGTCTGCAGGAACTCTGCGTCGCGCATGCGGGCCATCGCTGCGTAGGGAATGGCGCTCTCGTTCATCGTCGAGCGGTTGGTGTGCTCGTTGCGCTGAGTGTCCAGGCCGACGGTGACGGTGACGGCGGCGGCCGGCGCGAGCGTGAGCTGGGCGAGACCGCCGGTGGTGAGGCGGTCGGGATTGGCGACCGATTTCCCCGGCATCATCATCGAAGGGACGAAGGGTCGCAGGGAGTAGTTGTCCATCACATGGTCCACGTAGTTGTGGAACCAGCGGGCCTCGGCGCGCGTGGCGAGCGGGGAAAGGTTTTCGCGACGGAGCTGGACGGCGTAGTTGGTGCGGTCGAACTTCACGCCGTCCATCATACGGTCGGCGTAGGCGGCTTCGCCGTCGCTGCGGGCGCCGGTGAACTCGACGACAGTGTGATCGTCGGGCGTCCACGCGAGGGTGGCGTTGGTGCTCCAGCGTTCGTAGGCGGAATGCACGGCGCGGCCGGCGCCGTCCTCGTAGTTGTCGGCGCGGGTGAAGGTCGCCGTGCCGCGGGCCTGCACGGTGCGGTTGCCGCCGCGGGCGTCGAATACGCCGTCGAGGCGGCCGAAGCTGGCGCCGGAGGCGGAGGCGAGGATGGAATTTTTCGGGAGATCAAGGCGGCGCAGGTCGCGCTCGAAGAGCACGACGCCGGCGGCGTTGCCCGGGCCATGGAGCACGGTCTGCGGACCTTTGATGACGGTGATGCGGTCGTAGGCCGTCGGAAAGACATAGGCGGTGGGCGGGTCCATGCGGGAGCCGCAGCCGCCGTAGATGCACTCGCCGTCGACCTGGATGCCGAGACGCGAACCGGCGAGGCCGCGGAGGACGGGGTCGCCGTCGGTGCCGCCCTTGCGGATGACCGAGAAACCGGGGACGCTTTTCAACACGTCGGCACCGTCATGCGCGGGCACGGGCTGCGCCGGAGCGTGGGGATCGGCGGAGACGACGAGCGGCTGCCGCGTCTGGGCGGCCGTTACGACAACCGGTTCGAGCCGGACGGGCTCGTCGGTATCGGCGCTGCGGGCAACAAGGCCCAACGCGAGGGAGGAAAAGAGAAGCGGGATAAAGGTTTTCACAGGGAAGGTAAGCAGGATGCAGGCAGGTGCGCGTGACTGCGGACGCGGCCCGAGTCGGGCAGGATGGAACGCCGGGCGAACGGGCCGCGGCGGGGAGGTATGATGCCGGCGTGCAGGCGCACTCCGCCCTAACGGGCACCCCTCGTGCTCGAGGGGGATCAAGGTGCGTGCCGCCTCAGGCGCGCGGCGGGGGCACGGGCACCGCGTTGGTGCGCGTGAGACCGGCCTCGTGGACGAGGCCCGGCCAGACGGATTCAGGCGCCACCAGCACGGGGGCCGGGGCAAAATCAGCGATCAGGACGATCTTCTCCTGGCCGCCTCCGAGGGCGGCCTCGGTCGGAAGCTGCGAACGCGCGGCATCCTGGTTGCTCTGCACAATGGTGCACAGGTCGCAGGGCGCGCTGCCGTCGAAGGTCAGCTCCAGGGCATCGGTCACGGGCATGACCTGGGCGTATGTGTTGAACATCTTCGCCCAGGCGAAGACCTGCACGACGTTCCACACCGCGCCGTTGGCACAAAGCCAGGCAAGGAGGAGGGCGGTCGTGGACAGGATGCGGCGCACGGGAGCAGCGGAGCGGGCAGGCGTGGAAGTGACAATACCCAAGATCCGATTGCTTGATCGGGATCAAGCCGCGCGTAGCGGAAGGTCGTCATATCAGGGCGGCTGACGGGCGGATAAGGGCGGAGGTGGTGACCACCAACCCGGGGCGAGGGCGCCCCGGCTCCAGCAATCCTCAGTTGTGCGGCAGCACGCTGCGGATGACCTGGATGAGGCTCGCGAGTTCGAAGGGCTTCTGGATGAAGCCGGCGAGGCCCTTGCCGGTGAAGCGATTGACGGCGTCCTGCTGGTTGAAGCCGCTGGTGAGGATCACGCGCACGCTTGGGTTCTGTATGCGCATCTGGCGGAAGGTTTCCTCGCCGTCGAGGTGCGGCATGGTGAGGTCGAGCAGCACGAGGGTGAATCGTGTGGGCGACTCCCTGAATTTCTCCATGGCCTCGCGACCGTCGTTGGCGAGAACGACGCCGAAGCCCAGGCGCTCGAGCATGCGGGCGGCGACGGTGCGCACGGTCTCCTCGTCGTCCACCACGAGCACCGTGCCGGAACCATGGAACGCTGCGGCGTCGGGGAAGGGGCTCACGCTGTCCTGCGCTATGCCGCCCGCCACCGGGAAGAACAGCTTGAAGGTCGTGCCCTTGCCGGGCTCGGAATAAACCTTCAGGCCGCCTTTGTGGCCTCGCACGATGCCGAGCACGGCGGCGAGGCCGAGGCCGCGACCGGTGAACTTGGTGGTGAAGAAGGGATCGAAGATCTTGGCGAGCGTGGCCGAGTCCATGCCGCAGCCGTTGTCGCTGACCTCGATGAACACGTAGTCTCCGGGCGAGGGTGAGGCGTCGGGCCGGAAGCCCTTGAGGTATTCGGCATCCACGCGGGCCACGCCGGTCGTCAGTGCCAGCACCCCGCTGCGGTTGCCGATGGCCTCCGAGCCGTTGATGACGAGGTTCATGATGACCTGGCGGAGTTGGGTGGCGTCGGCCTTGATCGCGGGCAGGTTGCCCACGAGGTTGAATCGCAGCACGCAGTTCTTGGCGATGGAGATATGGAGCAGGTGCGTGGTGTCCTCGACGAGCTTGTTGAGGTCGAGGCGCTGCACGACGAAACGCCCCTTGCCGGAGTAGGCGAGCATCTGCTTGCAGAGGTCGGCCGCGCGCCGGGCGGCGGTCTCGATCTGGTCGATCATCGGCTGGCCAAGGGAAGTCGGCGGCAGTTCCTGGCGCGCAAGCGAGGCGTTGCCGAGGATGCCGGTGAGCAGGTTGTTGAAGTCGTGGGCGATGCCGCCGGCGAGCACGCCGAGACTCTCGAGCTTGGCGCTCTCCACGAGCTTGTGCTCGAGGCGGCGGCTCTCGGTGATGTCGGAGATGAAACCGTGCCAGATCGTGCCGCCGTCCGCCGTCCGCTCCGGCGTGGATTCACCGCGCAGCCAGTGGATCGAGCCGTCGGGAAACCGGACCCGGTATTCCATCTGCCAGGGCTGGAGCGTTTCGGCCGAGTGCCTGATCGACGCGGCTACGGAATCACGATCCTCCGGGTGCAGCACGTCGAAGACGGCGGAAGAATCCTCCATGACCTGCTCGGGACTGACGCGGTAGATCTCGCGGATGGCCTCGCTGCTGTAGGGAAAGCAGGAGGTGCCGTCCGCCCGCATCTTGAATTGGTAGATCACTCCCGGAACCATCGCACTGAGCTTGGCAAAGCGGGCGTTGAGCTCGTCGCGGTCGTGCTCGATTTTTTTGCGGCTGGTGATGTCGCGGGCGATCTTGGAGGCGCCCACAATCCGGCCCGAGGCGTCACGAATCGGCGAAATGGTGACGGAGACGTCGATGAGCGCGCCGTCCTTGCGCTTTCGCACCGTGTCAAAGTGTTTGACGGTTTCGCCGCGGCACAGCCGGTCGAGGATGGCGGACTCTTCGCCGAACCGCTCGACCGGAAACAGCCGCGTGATGGGCTGGCCGACCATCTCTGCGGCGGTGTAGCCGAAGATCTGCTCCGCCCCGCGGTTCCAACTGGTGACGAGACCGTCGAGGGTCTTGCTGATGATGGCGTCTTCCGAGGAAGCGACGATGGAGGCCAGCAGCGACTCGTTGATCGCCTGGGCGTTGGCCCGGGAATCCGGCGAAGCGGACGCGGAGCTCATGAAGGTTCCCCCCGGGCGTGGACGATGGCGGGGGATATTCCGGGCAAATTGGGCATGATAAAATGAATGACGCTGGCGGGAGAAACCGGCGACTGGCCCGGGCGAGAACAGATATGCTTATGACACGGCGTGCAAGTCGCAAACGACGAGTGCCATTGCCCAGAGCCATTTGGCTCAGGCGGTCTTGAAGATGAAGACCTGGCCGCGCTCGGTGCCGACCGCCAGCAATGCGTCGTCACCGCGCCAGGCAAACTTGGTGGCGGGCGACGGCATGGTGACCTCGGCCACCAGGGGATTCTTGCGGCTGGGCATCCAGAGAGTGAACTCGCCCTTGGCCGAGCCGGAGGCCAGCAGGCCGTGGCTGTGCTGAAAAGCCACGGCGCAGACCCGTGACTCGTGCGGGAGCAGCAGCGGCTCCCGTCCCTCCGGTCCGGCGCCGGAGCAATCCCAGACGCAGGCATCGCGGCCACCGCCCGTGGCCAGCCAGCGCGAATCCTGGCTGAAGGAGAGTTCCTTCAGTCGCGTCTCGTAACCGCTCATGTGGAGCTCCATGTCGGCTTCGGCCGGAGCCCAGAGATGCACGGCGTTGTCGTGGCAGCCGGCGACGAGCCAGCGGCCGTCGGGCGACCAGGTGAGCGCGTAGATGGCGTTCCCGTAGGGAAATTCCTTGTGGGCGGAAAAATCCGTGGCGTTCCAGAGGGCCACGTGGCCGAAGCACGCCGCTGCGATGGTGGCGCCGTCGGGTTTCATGGCGAGCGCGCTGATGGTCTTGGGCGCGTCGGGGAAGGCATGTGCGATCGTGCCGTCGGGTTTGATCGCGACGAGTTTCCGTCCGGCGGCGGCGAAGAGGAGCGGAGTGCCGGATGATTGCCAGGCGAGATGTTCGACCCAAGCGTTACCGAGTTTCGTCTCGGCGATTTGCGCCCCGGTGGCCGGGTTCCACAGGCGCACGCAGCCGTCCTGCCCGCCGGTGGCGAGGAGGGTGCCGTCAGGGGACCAGCCGAGGCAGTTCGTGCCGTCGCCGTGTCCGGGGAGGACGTGCTTCACGGCGCCGGTGGTTGCGTCGAAAAGCGTGACGCCGCCGGCCGCCGAGGCGGCGGCTAGCAGGGAGCCGTCGGGCGACCAGGCGAGGTCGATGGCGTAGTCGTCGAGGGCGGCGGCCCAGTGCTTGGCGAAAATCATGGCCTGTCACCTTGCGTCCAACGGCCCCGGCGTGCAAGGCGCCAGTGGGTTCGACACTGGGACGTTTCATTCATGCCGCGCTCATAATTGTCATGCCGTCGCCCTTGCCATGGCCCGGGCCGGGCCTTTGCTCGTGGGGTTCGTTCACCCCACGCCAACCCTCTCCCTCCACGTCATGTCGTTCTCCCCGCGCTGCACCGTTGCGTTGTGTCTATCCCTTCCCGCCTTGCTCTGCGCGCAGACTCCTGCGCCCACCGCCGCGCCGGAAGCTCCGCCGCCTCCCTCGCTCGTGCCGGCGACCGGTTTCGCCGTGCCCGAAGGTTTCGAGATCACGGTCTGGGCGCAGGCGCCGATGCTGCGCAACCCGACCAACATGGACGTGGATTACAAGGGCCGCATCTGGGTCGCCGAGGGTGTCAACTACCGCAGCCATGACGACCGTGACAAGAACGGCGACCGCATCGTCGTGCTCGAGGACACCGATGGCGACGGCACGGCCGACTCCAGCCATGTGTTCATCCAGGAGCCCGCGCTCGGCGCCCCGCTCGGCATCGCCGTGCTCGACAACAAGATCATCGTTTCCAACGCGCCCGACCTGATCGTTTACACCGACGTGGACCGCAACGCCCGCTGGGACGCCGCGGTGGACAAGCGCGAGGTGCTTCTCACCGGCTTCAACGGCCGCAACCACGACCACGCGCTGCACTCCGTGACCTTCGGTCCCGACGGCCGCTGGTATTTCAGCCAGGGCAACAACAGCGCCCACTTCACCGACCGCGCCGGCCAGACCTTCCGGGTCGGAAGCGCCTACGATCCGAGCTGGGGCAGGGCGGCGCCGCCCATCTACAGCTGGAAGCCCAACCAACTCGCCGGGGCTAAGAGCGACGACGGCCATGTCTATGTCGGCGGTTTCACCGTGCGCATGAAACCCGACGCCACGGGCACCGAGATCATCGGCTTCAACTACCGCAACAGCTACGAGCAGACGGTCACGTCGTTCGGCGAGGTTTTCCAAAACGACAACGACGACCCGCCCGCGAGCCGCACCAGCTACGTGCTCGAATACGGCAACGCCGGCTTCTTCTCCCGCGACGGTAAGCGCGGCTGGACGGCTGACCGTCGTCCGGGCCAGGACATTCCGACCGCCGAGTGGCGGCAGGAAGATCCGGGGGTGATGCCGGCGGGCGATGTTTACGGCGCGGGCGCGCCGACGGGCATCGCCTACTACGAGAGCGACGCCTTTGGTCCGGAGTGGCGCGGCACGCTCCTGAGCGCCGAGGCGGCGCGCAACACGATCTTCGGCTACCGGCCGAGGGCCGACGGCGCGGGCTTCAAGCTCGAGCGCTTCAACTTTGTCACGAGTAACCCGGAGCAGGTGCTCGCGGGCACCGACGCGCTCCGCGGCAAGGTCAGCCAGGAGCTGCACACGTTCTTCCGTCCGTCTGATGTCATGGTCGGTCCCGACGGTGCGGTCTATATCGCCGACTGGTTCGACCCGCGCGTGGGCGGCCACCAGGACTTCGACAACCTGACTGCCGGCGCCATCTACCGCGTGGCGCCGAAGGGTTTCAAATCGGTCGTGCCGAAGTTCGATCTCGCCACGACCGAAGGCCAGCTCACCGCGCTGAAGAGCCCGGCCGCCAACGTGCGTGCGCTCGGCTACACCGCGTTGAAGGCGCGTGGTCGTCATGTGCGTGATGAAGTCGCATCCCTGTTGCGTGATGAGAATCCCTACATTCGAGCGCGAGCGCTATGGTTGTTGGCAGAACTGGGCGATGCGTCACTCGCGCGAGTGGAACAGGAACTGAACAACCCAGATCCGAGAATGCGGGCTACAGCTTTTCGCGTCGTGTTTCGTGCCCTCCGCCAGAGCTTGACTGACCCGGAAGCGCTGCCTCCCGAGACCATGCGACTGGCCGTCGATTCATCCCCTGTCGTTCGTCGCGAGGTAGCAATCGCCATGCGCAACCTGCCGTTTGCGATAGCAAAGGATATCCTGCTTGCTCTGGCTCAGGGCTACGACGGCAAGGATCGCACCTATCTGGAAGCCTGGGGCATCGGCTGCACGGGCAAAGAGGCGGAGATCGCCGCTGCGCTGATGGCCGCGCAGACGGAGACCGATCCGCTCAAGTGGTCGCCCGCCTACACCGGTTTGCTGTGGCGCCTGACGCCGCCGGCCGCTGCGCCGCAATTTGCGGCCCGCGCCGCGGCGCCGTCGCTGTCGCAGAGGGACCGGCTCGCGGCGGTGACCGCGCTCGGGTTCATGCCGTCGAAGGAGGCCGCGCTGGCGCTCGCCGACCTCGCGCAGAAGGCCGAGGGTCTCGTGCAACGGCAGGCCTTTTGGTGGCTGCTCAATTACAAGAACACGCGCTGGGCCGGTCTGGGGCTCGATGCCGAGTTGAAGGCGCGCGGACTCTATGATCCCGAAACGGTCGTCATCAACGAGAGTGTCGTGCCCGCGCCGGAGCCGAGCAAGCTGCCGCCGGTCGCGGAGATCGCCGCGCTGAAGGGCGATGCGAAGCGCGGCGCCACGCTCGTGAGTTCCTGCTATCTCTGCCACCGCATCGGTGACCAGGGCGTGGAATACGGCCCGAATCTCACCGCGTTTGCCAAGATGCAGACCACCGAGGTGGTCGTTGGCGCCATCGTGAATCCGTCGGGCGACATCGCCCACGGCTACGAAGGCACCACGGTCGAACTCAAGGATGGCAGGCTGGTGCAGGGCATGCAGGTGTCGGAGAGCGACCCGTTGGTTGTGATGAGCATGGGTGGCGTCACGCAGCTGATCCCCGCCGACCGCGTCGCCAAGAAGACCCGCCTCAACCGCTCCCTGATGCTCAGCGCCGAGCAGCTCGGCATGGACGCGCAGGCCGTCGCGGACATCGTGGCGTATCTGAAGGGTCTGTAAGGAGGGGTTCGGCCATCGTTCTCGTTCTCTTGATCCTAATCGTTCTCTCGGCTGGCTCTAAAAACCGAGAGAACGAGCAAGATTACGAGAATGAGAATGATTAGAACCCGTCCGCCTCGCGATACGCGCGGATGACGGCCTGCTCGCCGTCCTTGCCGGGGCGGGAGTTGCCGTGCTCCATGCCGACGACGCCTGTGAAGCCCTTGCCGTGGATGTGGCGGAAGACGTTGCGGTAATTCACTTCTCCGGTTCCCGGTTCCTTGCGGCCGGGATTGTCGCCGGCCTGGAAGTAGGCGATCTCGTCCCAGCAACGATCGATGTTGGGGATGAGATTCCCCTCAGTGATCTGCTGGTGGTAGAGGTCGAAGAGGATCTTGCAGGAAGGGCTGTTGACGGCCTTGCAGAGGGCATAGGCTTGGTCGGAATGCTGCAGGAAGACGCCGCCGTGGTCGCGATGCCAGTTGAGCGGTTCGAGCACCATCACGAGGCCATGCGGTTCGATCAGGGCGGAGCACTCGCGGAGCAGCGCCATGACATTGGCGGTCTGGTAACCCTCCGCGAGGCGCGGGCCGCCGTAGCGGTTCCACTTCTCGGTTTTGTCGGATTGCTGGTCCACGGAGCCCGGGACGACCGTGAACCACTTGGCTCCGCAGCGCTTCGCGACTTCGATGGCATTGCGCACGTCGGCGAGCACGCGCTCGCGATAGGCGGGTTTGGCCACGGCAAAGGTTGGCTCGTCGAAGCTGGCGTGCGCGACGAAGACGCCCATCTGCATCTTCAGATCGCGCAGCAGGGCGCCGATGGCCTCCTGTTCCGCGGGCGGGCGACCACCCATGCCGTTGTCCTCCCAAGCGGTGAAGCCCTGGTCGGCGGCGAACTTGATCTCGTCGAGGACGCCGCCGGGAGCGTGGGCCTTGAACATGCCCGGGTGCGGGCCGTAACCGAGCTTGAAGCGGGGCGCGGCGGTCTGCGCGAAAAGTCGGACGGGGTTGCTGAGCAGCGCGACGCCGGTGGCGGCGAGCGCGGACGAGACGAAGGTGCGACGGTTCATGGGGTGGGGTGCGGACAAGGTGTCGAGTTGCCTCGTTCACGCCAAGCATGGACTCAGCGGGTCCCGCGTAGGGCAGGCGCATGCAATGATTGGACCACAAAGACACCAAGGCACAACGCAGGCAGGGAAGGGAGTGCTTCCTTTGTGTCTCCGTGTCTTGGTGGTTAACTTACCAGACAGGCCTTGAATCCCTCGGTCAGTGCGGGGCGGTCGAGGTTCTTGCCGATGAAGACGAGCGTGTTGGTGCGGTTCTCATCGGCGTTCCACGGGCGGTCGAACTTCGCGTCGAAGAGCATGTGCACGCCCTGAAAGACGAGGCGCTTGTTCGTGCCCTTCACGCAGAGCACACCCTTCATGCGGAAGATGTCGCCGCCCTTGGTCTTGAGCAGCTCGCTGATCCATTCGTTGAGCTTCTTGCCGTCGAGGTCACCGGGCACGCTGATGCCGACGGACGAGACCTCCTCGTCGTGTGAGTGTTCGTGGCGGAAGGTTTTGTCCCAAACGTATTTCACGAACGTGCCGTCGGGCAGGTAGAAGTGCGTGGGCACATCGTGGCCGGTGAAGATGAGGAATTTGCCGGCGTGCGGGATGCTCACCTTGAACTTGCCGTATTCGTCCTTGAGCTTGAGGCGGTGCAACTGGGCGCCGGTCGTGACGGTTTCGCCGGGCAGCGTGATTTTCTCCCAGTCGGAGTAGGTGAGCACGGCGGCGTTGATGGCGGCGGCGAGATCCTTCTCGTCGAGGCTCTTCACGGGCATCACGACGAGGTCGAGTTCGTTGTGGTTGTGGCCGCAGGCTTCGCCGCACTCGTGGTCGTGTGCGTGGTCGTGGTGATGGTCGGCGTCGGCCGGGTCGTGACCGATCTCGATCTCGTGCAGCCCGGGCTGCAGATCGTAGGCACCGGCCCACTCGAAGGGGTATTCCATCTCCAGGAACTGCGGGTCCACCTCCACGGCGCGGTCGAGATTGAAGCCGCCGACGTTGAGCACGCGGTCGAGCGGGAGCTCGCTGTTGGTCGTGCGGTGGATCTTCGCGACGGCGTTGATGCCGCGGATCTTCTTCTCGAGCGTGTCGAGGTCGGCCGGGCTGACGAGGTCGGTCTTGTTGAGGAGAATGACGTCGGCGAAAGCCACCTGCTTCTGCGCCTCGGGCGAGTCGTGCAGGTGGAGGGAGATGTGTTTGGCGTCCACGACCGTGACGATGGCGTCGAGGCGGAACTGCTCCTTCATCTCGGGATCGGTGAAGAAGGTCTGGGCGACGGGCGCCGGGTTGGCCAAGCCGGTGGTCTCGATGAGGATGGCGTCGAGCCGATCCTTGCGCTTCATCAGTCGGCCGAGGATGCGGAGGAGGTCGCCACGGACGGTGCAGCAGATGCAGCCGTTGTTCATCTCGAAGATTTCCTCGTCGCTCTGGATGACGAGCTGGTTGTCCACGCCGACCTCGCCGAACTCGTTCTCAATGACGGCGATCTTCTTGCCGTGCTGCTCGGTGAGGATGCGGTTGAGCAGCGTGGTTTTACCGGCGCCGAGGAAGCCGGTGAGGACGGTGACGGGAATGGGAGAGGAAGACATCAGAGGACGGAAGACAGATTACAGAGGACAGTAGCAAAGCCTGCAAGCGAGGCTTTGCAACCGCTCGCAATGGGTGGAGCCGGCGCTCTGCGTAGGCTGGATCGGAAAACCCGCGCGGAGCGCGGGTTCCACCTCAGCCATGCCGCATCGTCTGGCTTAGCGATCGGCGCCGGGCGTGGGGAGTTTCTTCACCGGAAGCAGCAGGACCTTGTCCACGCGCAGGCCGTCCATGTCGATGATCTCCACGTCGTAGCCGTGGTGCCGGAAGATTTCGCCTTCCATGGGCACATGGCCGAGCTGCTTGGCGACGAAGCCGCCGAAGGTCTCGTAGTCGCGCTGCGCCGGCGGGTGCAGCGGAAAATCCGTCACGGCGGCGGCGAACGCGGTCGTGTCGAGCAGGCCGTCCACCAGCCACGAGCCGTCGTCGCGGCGTGCGGCCTTGGGCTTGAGCCGGTCGGCAGGCGAAGGGATGTCGCCCACGATCGCCTCGAGCAGGTCGTGCAGGGAAACCAAACCGGTCACGGTGCCGAACTCACTCGTGGCGAGGGCCACGTGTTTGCCCGTGGCCTTGAATTTTTCCAGCAGCTGGTTGACTGGCAGGGTCTCCGGCACGAACACGGCGGGGGTGACGAGATCGCGCACGTTCACCGGGATGCCGGCGGCGAGGTTGGCGTAGATGGACTTCACGGTGACCATGCCGAGGACGTTGTCGCGCCGGTCGGCATAGACGGGGAACGTGGTGTGCGCGCTGACGACGATGCGGTGCCAGATCGTTTCGTGGGAGTCGTGGACGTTGATCCAGATGATCTTCGCGCGGGGTGTCATCAGGTCGCGGACCGGGCGGCGGTCAAACGACATGACGCCCTCGATCATCGCCGGTTCCTGCGCGTGGAGCACGCCGGCCCGCAGGCCCTCGCGCACGATGAGCCGGACATCCTCCTCGGTGACGCCCGCGTCGGGGCCGGGCTTGATGCCGAACGCGGCCAGCAGGACGTCAGTGGAGCGTCCGAGCAGCGCCACGAGCGGTGCGCAAAGAATCGAAAGGCCATGCATCGGGCCCGCCACGAAACGGGCCATGCCCTCCGGATTGGCGAGGCCGATGCGCTTGGGCACGAGTTCGCCGATGACGAGCGTGAAGTAGGTGATGACGACGACCACGGCGCCGAAGGCGACTTCCTCGGCGTAGGGGGCCAACCAGGGGATGGTCTGGAGCGGGCCGGTCAGGCGTTCGGCGAGGGATGCGCCGCCGAAGGCCGCCGCCAGCACACCCACCAACGTGATGCCGATCTGAACGGTCGCGAGAAAGGTGTTGGGCGTCTCGGCGAGGGCCAGGGCACGCCGGGCGCGGGGGTCGCCGTTTTCCGCCAGTTGCCGCAGGCGGGATTTACGGGAAGAGACGATGGCGATCTCCGCCATCGAGAACGCGCCATTGGCCAGCAGCAGGAAGAAGATGATGACGAGTTCGAGCAGCAGGGAGTTCATGAGGAGGGCAGGGGCGGGACGGGCGCGGCGTCGAGCGGGCTGCTGTTCCTAGTCAAACCCCGTAATGGCCGGGGCGCAAGCGGGGCCGCGCGTTCATCCGGCCGGGTGGGAGCTTGCTCTCGTCGTTTCGTCCTCGGTTGAGGCAGAGAACGACCGGCTGGTCAGTGCGCGGCGCGGGCCTCGGTCGCGGTCTTGGTCGAGATGCGGTCGGTCCAGGCGAGCAGCAGGGCGGAGAACACGAAGGTCATGTGGACGACGACCTGCCACATGACGGCGTTGTCGGCGACGGGCTTCGAGCCGAGCTCGATGAAGGTCTTGAGCAGGTGGATCGAGGAGATGCCGATGAGGGCCGTGGCGAGCTTCACCTTGAGGACGCCGGCGTTGACGTGCGAAAGCCACTCGGGCTGGTCGGGATGGCCGTCGAGGTTCAGGCGCGAGACGAAGGTCTCGTAGCCGCCGACGATGACCATGATGAGCAGGTTGGCGATCATCACCACGTCGATCAGGCCCAGCACGGTGAGCATGATCGTCTTCTCGTCGAGGCCTCGCACGGAGGCGAGCAGGTGCCAGAGCTCGATGAAGAAGTGATACACATAGACGCCCTGGGCGACGATCAGGCCGACGTAAAGCGGGGCTTGGAGCCAGCGGCTCAGGAAGATGAAACTGCCGAGGGCGCGGAGCGAGGAATGGGAGGAGGTGGAAGGCGGCTGGTCCATGCGAAGGCGCGAGAAAAGGGGCGCGGGCACGCAGCGCAAGCGTGCAGTCGGCGGGCTGGATTCTGGGTTGGGGTTTGTAAGCCGGGGGACGTCCTGCCATCCGGGAGCGATGAAACCATGCCCTCCGCCGCCCGCCGAACCCCGTCCCGGGCTCTACCGGCACTACAAGGACAACCCCTACCGCGTGCATCACCTCGCCCTGCATACCGAGACCAACGAGTGGATGGTCGTCTATGAGGCGCTCTACGGCGGAGGCGGGATGTTTGTCCGCCCCGCCGCCATGTTCACGGAATCGGTCGAGGTTGGCGGAAAGCGGGTTCCGCGGTTTGCCCGGGCGGGGGATTGAGCTGCGTCGGCTCGATTTGGGCGGTGGAGATCAATGTCCCTCGCAGATGCAGGCGTATTCCTTGCGTTGGCACTCGCCGCAGGTGGCGAGGTTCAGGTCGAGGCGGAAGTTCTGCGGCTTGGCGTCGGGCGTGGCGCGGATCTGGACGACGACGCGGTAGGGTTCGCCGGCGGGGAGGGAGGCCTGGGAGACAAACTCCGTGGCGGTCTTCTTCATTTCCAGCGAAACCCGGCCGCCGGCCGGCTCGGCGTTCACCGCGACGATCTGCGTGCCGGGCAGGATCGGGTTGGAGTGGTCGTCGTAAAAGGTGATTTCAACGTGGCGCTCGGCAGTGACGAGGAACTCGGCCTTGAGCGGGGTGGCGTCGAGCAGGCGTCCGCCCTTGGGGCCGGCGGTGACCTTGGCGGCGTGCAGGCCGGCGGCGCTGCCGAGGGCGAGGAGGATGATGAGGAGTTTGGTTTTCATGCTTTTCCTTCGGGTGGGGTTGATGGTTTCTCTTATGACTCCGGGTTCGTGTCCCGCTCGAACTTGTCGTAGAGCGCAGGCAGCAACACGAGGGTGAGGAAGGTGGCGCTGACAATGCCGCCGATAACGACGGTCGCCAACGGTCGCTGCACTTCGGCTCCCGCGCCGTGAGCCAGCGCCATAGGCAGGAATCCGAGGGAGGCGACGAGAGCGGTCATGAGCACCGGCCGCAGGCGGGTGAGCGAACCCTCGATGGTGGCCTCGCGGACCGTGCGCCCGAGTTCGCGGAGCTGGTTGAAGTAGCTCACAAGCATGACGCCGTTGAGGACCGCCACGCCGGAAAGGGCGATGAAGCCAATGCCGGCGGAGATCGAAAACGGCAGGTCGCGCAGCCACAGTGCAAAGACGCCCCCTGTGACCGCGAGAGGAATGCCCGAAAAAACGAGCAGCGCCTGCCGCAGGCTGCCGAATGCGAAGAAGATCAGGAGGAAGATGACCGCGAGCGCCACCGGGACGATGACGACAAGCCGGGCCCGGGCTTCCTGGAGGTTTTTGAACTGCCCGCCGAATTCGATGGAGTAGCCGGGAGGCAGCTTGATCGCCTCGTTTACCTTCGTGCGGGCTTCGAGGACGAAGCTCTCCACGTCACGACCGCGGAGGTTCACCATGATCGCAGCGCGGCGCTGACCGAACTCGCGGGCGATGGTGTTGACCTTTTCGTTGATGACGAAATCGGCCACCTGCCCGAGGGTGATGACGCCCTCCTCGTGGGAGGAGCGGAGCGGCAGGTGTTTGAGCTCGTCAAAGGCGGCCCGGAGATTCTCCGGGAGCCGGACGACGATGGGGTAGCGGCGGTTGCCGTCCACAATCACCCCGGTCTCGGTGCCGGCGAGTGCGGTGGCCACGGTGGCATTCACCTCGCTCGCATGGACATTGTAGCGCGTCATGGCTTCGCGCCTGAGCTTGATCTCCAGCATCGGGGCCTTGCCGAGGGCGTCGAACTCCACATCCGCCGCGCCGGGCACCGCCTCGAGGATCTCACGGACCTCGGCGGCGATGCGCTCGATCTCGGCGTAGTCGTCGCCGAAGATCTTCACGGCGAGGTCGGCGCGGGTGCCTTCAAGGATTTCGTTGAAGCGCATCTCAATGGGCTGGGAGAAGAGATGGGACTCGGCCGGCATCTGGGCGGCGAGTTCCGCGGCCATGCGGGTCGCCACCTCGTCCTTGGTCGGGGTGTGGCCATCCTCATCCTTGGGCCACTGGTCGAAGGGCTTGTAGAAGATGTAGGTGTCGGCGACGTTGACGCCCATCGGATCGGTGGCGACCTCCGAGGTGCCGATGCGGGAGAAGGTGTAGGTGACCTCGGGGAATCGTTCCTTCAAAATTCTCTCCGATCGCTCCTGCATGGCAATGGCGGCATCGAGACCGATGCTGGTGGTTCGGATCATGTGGGCCGCGTAGGAGCCCTCGTCGAGCTGGGGCACAAACTCCGCGCCGAGCCGGGTGAAGAGGACGGTGGCACCGACGAAGAGGGCGATGGCCGCGCCCACGAAGAGCCAGCGAAGCCGCAGCGCCACATCGAGGGTCGGGCGATAGATCGCCTTCGCCGCCCGGACGAGAAGGTTGTCCTCCTCGGTCACCTTGCCGCGCAGGAAATACGAGCAGAGCACGGGCATGAGGGTCAGTGCGAGGATGAGCGCGCCGACCAGGGCGAAGATGACCGTGAGGGCCATCGGCTTGAACATCTTTCCCTCGATGCCGGTGAGCGAGAGGATCGGCACATAGACGATGGTGATGATGAATACGCCGAAGAAGGTCGGGCGGCCGACTTCCTTCGCGGCGGCCAGCACGGTGTGCAGTCGCTCCTCCAGCGTGAGGGTGCGGTGCAGCTCGTGCTGCCGCATGCCGAGCCGGCGGACGATGTTCTCAACCATCACGACCGCACCATCGATGATGAGGCCGAAGTCCACTGCGCCGAGGCTCATGAGGTTGCCGGAAATCCCGAAGCGCACCATGCCGGTGATGGCGAAGAGGAACGAAAGCGGGATGGCCAGGGCGACAATCAGGGCCGCACGCCAGTTGCCGAGCAGGCCGAGCAGGACGACGACCACGAGGATCGCACCCTCGAAGAGGTTCTTTTCAACCGTGGCGATGGTCCGATCCACGAGATCCGTGCGGTCATAGACCGTGGTGATGGTGACGCCGGGCGGCAGCTTGGGGGCGATCTCCTCGAGTTTTTCCGCCACGCGCTTGGCAATGATCCGGGAGTTTTCTCCCGCCAGCATGAGAGCCGCGCCGAGCACGGCTTCCTTGCCGTTGTAGGTGGCCGAGCCGGTGCGGAGGCTGCTGCCGATGCCCACGTCGGCGACGTCGCGGACGAGGAGCGGCTTCGCGGCGGCGCCACGAAACTTGATCGGCAGTTGGGAAATTTCCGCCACGGTCTGAACGCGGCTGTCGGCGCGGATGGCGATCTGTTCCCCGCCGAGCTGGACCGCGCCACCACCGGCGTTCTCGACGTTCTCCCCGATGACCTCGGCAAGTTCGCTGAACGTGACGCCGGTGGCGAGCAGGGCGTCCGGGCGGGGCTGGATGACGATCTGCTTTTCGTAGCCACCCGAGGCATTGACCTCGGCAATTCCAGGAACCGTGCGCAGGCCCGGCTTCACGACGAAGTCGTGGATGAGCTTCAGCTCCATCAGTTGCGCGGTGCGGGTCTCGGGCTTGTTCGGGGCATCATCCCGGTAATCGACGACGTAGTAGAATATCTCTCCCAAGCCGGTCGTGATGGGGGCGAGCTTCGGGGTGATGTCCGGGGGCAGTTCCTCGGCGACGTTTTGCAAGCGTTCGCTGACGAGCTGGCGGGCGCGGTAGATGTCGGCATCGTCCCCGAAAACGAGCGTGATCTGCGAGAGACCTGTCTTGGAGAGCGAACGCAGCTCGGTCATGCCAGGCACGCCGCTCATCTCCATCTCGATGGGAAAGGTGACGAGCTTTTCGATTTCCTCGGGAGCCAGACCGTTGACCTCCGTGTTGATCTGCACCTGCACGTTGGTGATGTCGGGCGTGGCGTCGATCGGCAGCCGCAGGGCGGCCCAGATGCCGGCGCCCAAGAGGGCGCATGCGCCCAGCACGACGAAGGCGCGCTGGCGGAGGGAGAATTCCAGAATTTTGTCGATCATGGGTGGATCGGAAACGGGTTAGTGGCTGTGGCCGCCGCCCTTGGTGAGGCGGAGCTCGGTGAGCCAGAGTTGTTCGACGCCGGCGGTTGCGACCACGTCGCCCGCATACAATCCGTCGAGGATTTCGATGTATTCACCGTCGGTGGCACCCGGCTTGACGGGAATGCGCAGCAGACTCGCTCCGTTTACCACGTAAACGAAGGTGCCGGTGGCCGTGCGCAGCAGTGCCGAACGGGGCACGGCGGTCCCGGTGCTGGAGGGTCCGTGCAACGTCAGGCTGATTGTCGAACCGACGGGAGGGTTGCCCTCGACGGCAAAGATGATCTCGACCTGCGTTACGGCCGAGGAGAGTTCGCGGTGGATCGCAAGAATCCTGGCTTCCGTGGGCGCATGCTTCTCCAAGTCATCCGCAATTTCGCCCGGCACGAGCGAGCTGGCGCGGGCCGGCGGGCCGGCGTCGAAAACCGAGGCGGTCAATTCGTAGGTGTGGCGAACGGCCCGCTCCTCCACGTCACCGGTCTTGAGCCCGAGGGCGGCGGAGGTTTCGGCCGAGAGTAGCAATCCTGAGCCTGCCTTGAACTTCACCGGACCTTCGTCTTCGGCGTGACTGTGGGCGCTGTGATCGTGGCCTTCATGGTCGCTGGCGGGGGCAGGCTTGCTGCAACCCACGAGGGCCAGTGCGCCCAGGAGAGGAATCGCCAGCCGGGGCAGGTGCCTTCTGCTCATGGCTGCGTCTCCACCGCGTTGAGTTCGAGACCGGTCAGCAACTGCAACGTGCCGGCGGCTTCGAGGGCCTCCTGCTGGGTCTCGTAGAGGGCTTCAATCGCATCGAGGTAGGAGTTCTGCAGTTCGATGTAGGTGGAGATCGGCACCGCGCCGAGGCGGTAGTGGCGGTCGGCCAGCTCGGCCGCGTCACGAAACTTGCGGGCGGCGTCCGGCGTCCACTTGGCTGATTCCGCCAGCTTGGCCGCAAGGCGGTGGGTGGCGGTGATGACTTCGCGCTCCATGGTGCGCTGGGCCACCAGAACGGCGGTCTCGGCCTGCCGGCGACGGGCCTCGGCGCCAGCGACGTTCGCGCCAGACCGGCCGCTCACGGGCAGAGGCACGGAGAGGCCGAGGCCGAAGGTTCGCTCCTTCTCGCCGGCATTTTCCTGGGAAAGGTAGGGACTGACGGTGAAGCTCGGCCGGCCCTCATGGCGAGCGAGGGAGACGACAAGCCCTTGCTGCTCCAGTTCGATCTTGGCGGCCCTGAACTCAAAATTGTTCTCGCGGGCGGCGGCCAGGATGCGCTCGAGATCGGGTGCAGATCCGACCGCGAGTTTGACCGGTGCAACCGTGATCGTGGTGTCCGCCGGAAGACCGCGCAGTTGATTCAGCTCCACGAGGGCGGCCTGCACGGCAAGCTGGGCCTCCGTGGCCCGCCTTTGCAACGTCAGCTCCTGCGCCTCGATGACCCGGGTTTCGAGCAGCGGCGTGATGCCACCGGGCTCGCGGGCGAGAAACAGTTCGCGCAGCGCCTGATAGCGGGAGGCCACTTCCGCGGCGGCGGCGGCACGTTCGTGGGCGGCATGAAGCGCATAAGCGAGTGTGCGGGCACGGCTGGCCAGGGCGGCCTTGAAACGCGCAAGACCCAGTTCCGCGAGAGCGATGTCCTGATTGGCGATGGCCTTCCGGAGGGAAAGGCGACCCGGCCAGTCGAAGGTCTGTGAGATGGAGACCGACCAGGCGGTGCCTTCGCCCGCGAGAGCGCCAGAGGGGTCGGTCACACGCTTGCGGCCCACCTCGACCGATAATTCGGGATTGTCGCGGGTGCCGGCGGCTTGGCGACCGGCCTTGGCGGCGTCGAGTTCGGCCTCGTAGAAGGCCAGTTCAGGATTTTTGGCGACGATATCCGCCACCAGAACATCGTGGCTGATAGAAGCCGCTGAAGCGGCCAGGGAAAGAGAGAGAAAGAGTGAGGGGAATTTCATGACGACACACGGGTTGAACGGATGAAAACGCGCGGCCATAGGCCGGCGGGGCACCGGAGGGTGCGCGTGGAACGGACTGTCCCCGGTCGGCGACCGGCGGAACAGGCTTACCCGTTCAGGGCGGGCGCCCGCGCGGGCGGTGCCGCGCGGGTGACAAACTGCCAGGCCACCTTCAATTCCAAGGGCGGGGCGTGGCGTTCAGGCGAAAGGGCCGGTTCGGCGGGTAACGCCGACGGCTGGGAAAGCGAGGCGAGGCCGGCGAAGCACTCCACGAGGGCAGGCGTGGCCACCTTGAGGCTTTGCGAGGTTTCCTTGTAGAGCGCCTCCTCGACCGTGGGGCAGGCGTCGTCCTTGCAGTCGCCGGCCGGCTTGGCGGTCTGTTCGCTGGTGCAACATTCGTCCGCTCCCTGCAAGCCTGCGGCTTCCAGCCGGCAGTGCAGCGTCACGGGCAGCCAGGCGGCCACCAGGAGCAAAACGAGCATGCGGGCGAAGCGGGACACGCAGCGGACGATGCGCGGGCGGCGGGGTTGGTCAAGTCTCGCTCAGAACCGCCAGGTCCAGGCGCCCTTGGCGGAAACGTCGCCGGTGGTGGGACGGAAATGGTCGGCGGTGGTGTCGTAGCCCTGGTTGACGACGAAGTAGAGATCGTTGCCCGGCTGCACAGTCCACTTGATGCGGAAGTTCATGCCGAGTGATTTGGAGATGTTGTCGTATTGCCCGAGCAGGCTGACCTGCAGGTCGGGATTGAAGGTGAAGGAGGTGCGGAGCGAACCGGTGCGGACCTGGAACTCCCCGGCGGGGAGGCGGATGTCACGCAGGCCGGTGTTGAGGCCGAACTGCAGGCGGCTCGTCGGACGCCAGCCAAAGTTCAAGTTGTAGAAATCGGCGTGACCGTTGAGATACTGGCCCGTGCGCCAACGCACATAGACGTCCACGGGCCGGGCCCGCGCGGTGCCGACCTCGATCTGGAAGTCGTCGAAGCGGTGACGGCCGGCCGGGACGATGATGCCGGGGCGAATGGCGAAGGGTTCGTCGAAGGTCTCGTAGTGGGCGCCTAGCCAGATGTTGGTGAAATCGCCTTTCGCGGTCTCGGCGTAGAAACCGGTCCAGACGTTGCCATCGAGGAAGTGCACGTCGAGGTCGGTGGTGTGGTCCGATTCCACGAAGGGCTGCGCGAGGCTGATGAAGCGGTCCTTGAAATAGACGTTGTAGAGCGCCTGCAGGTGCAGGTTGCCCACGCCGGTGCGCGACACGAAGCCGAGGGCGGGGTCGAATTTTTCGTCCACGGCGCTGATCCAGCCGGAGAGCAACAGGGGCTCGTTGGGGTAGTTGACGGAGAGCGTAGTCGCGGTGCCGGTGCCGCCGGCGAGATCGGAGTCGGTTGCCTGCACGCCGAGGCGGGCGGTGAGGGTCTTGCCGCCGGCGAGGCGGCTGTTGGTGTAATTGAAATCGGCGCCGAGGAGCGTGTTGTCGCCGTCGCCGCGCGGGTCGCCGTGCGTGGCGATGAGGCCGACGCTGGACTCGGCGAGCACCTGGTGGGAGACGCGGCCGACGAACAGGTTCTTGCCGTCCACGCCGTCGTGATCGTCGGTCTGCACATCGAGCAGACCGATCGTCCAAGGACCGGCGCGGCCGGTGAGCTTGGCGCCGCCGAGGATGTCCACCTTGGTGCCGTCGGCGGCGAGGCCGATGCGGCGCGAGAAGAAGGGCAGCGGGTCCTGGTTGATGCCGGCGAAGGTGAAGAGCGAAGCGTCGCGGGTGAAAAAGGAGCGCTTTTCCGGGAAGAAGAGAGGAAAACGGCCGAGGTTGACCTGGCGTTCGTCCACGTCGGCGTCGGCGAAGTCCGTGTTGAGCGTGAGGGTGGCGGCGAGCGAGGGCGTGGCCTGCCAGACGAAGTCGAGACCGGGTTTGAACTCGGTTTCCTTCTCGCTGGCGCGCGGGTTGTGCCGCGCAGTGGCGCTGGCGAAGGGCTTGAATTCGAGGCCGCGGCCCTGGCGCAGGCCGCTGAAACCGCGCAGGTCGCCCGTGTCGGGGAGGGAGAACACGTTCTTGGCGCGGATGAGGTTCGACCAGCGGACGTTCTCCTGTTTGCGGCGGATCTGGCGGGCGACGTCGAAACCCCAGGTGCCGCCCGCGGGATCGAATGCGATGGACTTGACCGGGATCGCGAACTCGCAGCTCCAGCCGCCGGCGTCGCGCGTGACCTTGCCGTGCCAGAGGCCATCCCACTGGTCGTTGGCCTGGTCCTTGTTCTGCACGAGGCCGTCGTGCTTGCCGCCGGCAGCGGTCAGGCCGAAGTAGTAGCCGTCGCTCTCGCGGTTGAAGGTGTCGAACACGATGCGCACAAGGTCGTCGGAGCCGTTGCTCTGGTCGCGCTGCATGGAGTAGGCGCGGATGCCGGCGAGGCCGGCCGAGTCATGGCAGCGCACGGCGACGAAGACGTGGTCGGCATCGTAGGTGACCCAGAACTCGGTGCGTTCGCTGGGTTCGGCGTTTTCCCGCGGATAGACTTCGCGGAAGGCATCCGTGTGGGCGGCGGTCTGCCAGACCGGGTCGTCGAGCACGCCGTCGATCACGGGGGGCGTGTTCGTGGGCGACAGGTCCAGGGACGGCGCGGCGCCCAGGCGGATGGCGCCCAGGAGCAGGGCGAGGAAGAGGGGTCGGAGGCGTGGTGTCATGCGATCGCCGGCGGTGGTGGCGACATGCGGGAAACCGCGTTACACGGCAAAGGTTACAGGTCGAACGGACAAAAATGCGCGATGAAATCCCTTGGGGAACCGATCGGTTCCGTAGGGGCGCGCTAGGTTTGTCGGGTCGCCGCGTGGGCGATCTCGCGGGAATCGCCTCAGCCCACCGTGCGCATCTGGATGCTGTCCACTCGGTCGCCGGAATCGGTGAGCACGTCGGAAATGATCACGAGCTTGTCGCCGCTTTGCACGCGGCCGGCGTCGCGCAGCATGGAAATGGCGCGGGAGAGGGTCTTCTCGGGATCGCCGAAGGTGCCGATGTAGTAGGGTTCGACGGACCGGACGATGCGCAGCTGGCGCAGGGCGGTGACGTTGTCGGTGAGCGCGAGGATGGGGGCACGGGCCGGGCGGTGCGCGGCGAGGCCGGCGGCGGCGAGGCCGCGGCGCGTGAAGATCACGATGCGCGCGCCGGGGAACTCGTTGGCCATGACGACGGCGGCGCGCATGAACTTCATGCGCGGCTCGATGAAGACGGCGGGCTCGGGGAAGTCGGCGGCCAGCTCCTCCTCCACGCGGCGGGCGATGGAGTCCATCACGCGGATGCACTCGAAGGGGTATTTGCCCACGGTGGTCTCGCCGGAGAGCATCACGCAGTCGGCCTGCTCATACACGGCGTTGGCCACGTCGGTGATCTCGGCGCGGGTCGGCACCGGCTGGGAGATCATGGATTCCAGCATGTGGGTGGCGACGATGACGGGGCGGCCGACGGAGAGGCAGGTGCGGACGGCGCGGTGCTGGATGATGGGCAGGTCCTGCAACGGCACCTCGATGCCGAGGTCGCCGCGGGCCACCATGAGCACGTCGGTCGCGCGGATGATGTCGTCGAGGTTGGAGATGGCTTCCTGGTCCTCGATCTTGGCGACGATGCGCGCGGAGGATTTCTGCTCGCGGAGGAAACCGCGGAGCTGCGAGATGTCGCCGGCCTCGCGCACGAAGGAGAGGGCCACGAAGTCGATGCCCTCCTCGATGCCCACGAGGGTGTCGGCCCGGTCCTTCTCGGTGAAGGACGGCAGGTTGACGCGCACGCCCGGGAGGTTGATGTGCCGGCGGGAGGAAAGCGTGCCGGCCGTGAGCACGCAGCAGCGGATGTGGGCGTCGTTCTTGGCCCGGACCTCCAGGCGGATGAGACCGTTGTCCACCAGCACGATGTCGCCGACCTTGATGTCGTTGACGAGGTCGCGGTAGTTGACGTCCACCGAGCGGATCTCCTCGGCGTTGGTGCGGTCGCCGCCCGGTTTGACCGTGAAATCGAAGATTTCGCCCGGGCGCAGTTCCATGGGCGCGGCGACGTCGCCGGTGCGGATCTCGGGACCCTTGATGTCCATCATGACCGCGACCTCGCGGCCGACTTTCTTGGAGACAGCGCGGATGCGGCGGATGACCTCGCGGGTCCAGTCGTGCTTGGCGTGCGCCATGTTGAGGCGGATGACGTCCACCCCGGATTCGATGAGGCGGGTCAGCTGCTTTTCGCTTTCGGTGGCGGGGCCGAGGGTGGCGATGATCTTGGTGCGGCGATAGGAAGGGAGCGGCATGGAATAAAGCAGAGAAGCAGGAGCCGTGCTGGCGGGCAAAGCAAAAGCCGGATTACGTCAAACCACGGGCGAAGGCGGACAGAAAATGCGCAGTCCCGGCGAACGCTCAAAATTCGAAGGCGGGCGTGCCGGCACCGGGGGCGACGACGGAAAACGCGCATTGCCGCGCGGCAAGCACGCCGCCGCAGGCGGCCTCGACGGCGGCGGGCGAGTTGCAGTCGCGGCTGAGGTGGGTGAGGAACACGTGCCGCCAGCGGGCGCCGACGGTCGCCTCGAGCAATTCGCGGGCCGCGGAGTTGGAGAGGTGGCCGTGCCGGCCGCCGATGCGCTGCTTGGTGGACCAAGGGCGCTTGGTGTCGGCCTGCAGCATCTGCGAACAGTGGTTGGCCTCGACGACGAGCACGTCGGCCTCGCGGATGTGCTCGCGGATGTGGGCGGGGGCGTGGCCGAGGTCGGTCAGCCAGGCGAGACTGCGGCGCGGCGAGAGCAGGTCGCCGTGGCCGTGGGCGATGAGAAAGCCGACGGGGTCCTGCGCGTCGTGCGGCACAGTGAAGCTGCGCACCTCAAACTCGCGGAAGCGGAAGGTCGCGCCCGTTTCGAAGAGCTGCCAGTTGATCCGGTGTTTGAGGCCGGCCTGCAGCGACTCGGCGGTGCGGCGGTTGGCGAAGACCTTGATGCGGTCGTGCTTGGCGAGGCCGGAGAGCGCCGCCGCGTGGTCGCCGTGTTCGTGGGTCAGGAAGATCGCGTCAATGCGGTCCCAGGATTCGCCCGCCTCGGCGAGAAGTTCGCCGAGTTTCCGCGCGGAGAAGCCCGCGTCCACGAGCACGCGGGTGTCGTCGGAGGCGAGAAGGGCGGCGTTGCCGGAGCTGCCCGAACCGAGGATGCGAAAACGCAGGGCCATCGCCGGGATTGAGGGCCCGCCTCCCGACGCGGGCAATTAAAAATCCGGCCATCACCCGCCGGCGGCGTCTCGAGCTAATTCAAGCAATGTTCGTAATACGAACATTCGGTCGGCATTTTCTGTCTGGGAAGCGGTCACTCGCGTATATGCCAATGTTCGTATTACGAACATTGGCGGGTAGGCGGGGCGGAGTCAGATAGATGGCTTATTCGAACTCGCACAGCGCGGCGATGCCGGCGGCGGAGCCGTCGCGTTGCCAGCCGTCGAGCTGGGCCTGGTCCTTGAGCTGCTGGCCGCGGAGGCGCGGCACGGCGGCGAAGGAATTCGTGCACTCGGGCAGGGCGGTCATGTCGCCCCAGAGTTTTTCGAACTGCGTGATGGTAAATACGTCCTCCTGGCCGTGGCCCCAGCGCTTCTTGACCTCCTTGAGCGTGACGTAGGTGGGCACGCGGGCGGCGAGCCGGCGCACGGCGTCGGCGGTGCGGTGGGTGTCGGCGAGGTCGGCGCGCGACAAGCCGAAGAGCGCGAGCAGACGGTCGATGTCGATCCAGCAGGTGTTGGTGTTGTAGTAGGACAGGGCGAACTCGTCGTCCTCGCGCGGCAGGGCCATGCCCTCGACTAGGCGCAGGCGGCCGTTGACGCGGGCGAGGCCGCCGCCGTGATCCTCGATGCGGCGGGTGATGACTTCCCAGCCGAGGGTCGTGCCGGTGGACTGGAACCAGCCGACCATCGCCGGATCGGCGGTGGCACCGAGCGTGTCGATGTTGTGCACCATCAGCGTGCGGAGCTGGGGCCGGACGGCGAGGAGGCGGGCGAGCGTGCCGTTCTTCAGCAGATTGGGAATCTCGAACCAGTGGCCCACCGGATGCAGACACTGCTCGGGCAGGTTGTCGGTGTAGTCGGAGCCCTCGCCGGCGTTGCGCGCCCAGTTGGTGAGGGCGGCGCGCAGGCTGTCGCGCACCTTCTGTTTCTGTTCGTCAAGGCGCTGCTGGGCGGTTTCCTCCCACGCGAACTGGAGGTCGCGCACGGTCGGCACGAGGCGCAGACCGATGGAGCGGCCGGGCGAAAGCCAGACATCGCGGTCGTAGGCGTCGCCCACGAGTCCGCGGAGCATCTGCTCGATCGGCGCGTGCGTGAGGTGGCTGGTCGTGAAGAGATGGGGCACGGCCATCCCCGCGGCGCGGCCGGTGCGCCGGGTTTTGGCGAGATGGACGTCGATGAAGCTGCGGTGGCGACCGGCGAACCTGGCGAAGGGATGCAGCCCCTTCACGACGCCCGCGCCCTGCGTCCAGCGGCTGCCGACGCCGGCGGCGGAGGTGACGATCGCGACCTCGCCGCGCTGCAGCGCGG
>CBINOW010000044.1:0-31018 GCA_966252395.1 uncultured Oleiharenicola sp.
TTGGCAGCTCCCAAATTATTACAAAGGCAAAGAGCGTGTATCAAGGCACCTCGAACACTACAGGGTGTCGCCCGCGACGGTAGGCTCCCCGCCCGCTTCGTCAAGTGCCGGAAAGCGGAATCCGGAGCACGTCTTGTTGTAGGGCGGGGTTTGGAGCCCCCACACCCTCAGGTTTCGCATTGCCCTACTCCGTCCCCGCCGGGCTCAGGTGCTCCAGGATGATCTTCTGGATCTGGTCGAGAAACGTGTAGGCGGCGAACGGCAGGCGCAGCTCCTGTGGAATCAGCTCCACGGGAGCATCTTCGTCCTCAAGGATCTCGGCCGAAACGCCGGCGAGCCAGCGCGTGAGGATGCGGATGCGCAGCGCCGAGCAGGCACGCAGCAGCGAGTCGCAGTTTTCCGAGTCAATCGAGATGGCTCCGTCAGTGAAAAACTCCGAATCAAACAGCCCGAGCAATTCGCGCACATCGCTGTTCTGCCCGGCCATCAGGTCCTGGGTCCAGGTCTCGTTGAACTCGGCGTCGTGCTCCGGAAAGGTAGCCTTGATCGCGAGCGTGTCGCGCAGGTCGTCAGCGGCGGCCTTGATGATGTCCAGCAGCGGCGCCACCGCGCTGATGTTCAGGCGGATTTCGACCTGCTTCATAAGGCAACGGGATTGGGAATCAAACCCTGGAGCCGGGGCGCCCTCGCCCCGGTGGTCGCGTATTCCGGGGCGAGGGCGCCCCGGCTCCATAATTTGGCCAACAGCCTGCGGCCGGCAACGCCCGGGCTCACGCGGCCTCCTCCGGCTGGATGATCGCCGTGAGGTGCCACTGCTGCAGCGCGAAGACATGGGCCTCGGCCTGCTCGCGCGTGCCGGCCCACACGATGGAACGGCCGCTCTCGTGCACCTCCAGCATGTGCCGGCGGGCGCGCTCCTCGCTGAAACCGAAGACGCGCCGCAGCACCATCACGACATAGGACATCCGGTTCACCGGGTCGTTGAGCACCACCACGCGCCACATCCCGGCCAGTTGCGCCTGCGGAGCCTCGAGCGGCGCCGGCAGGCGGCGGGGCGTGGATTCAACGGCGACGATCATGGGGTGCACTGCCGGACGGAAATCGAGGAACCGAGGCAAAGCAGTTGGGGCCACGAACAGGCACGAAGAGACACACACAGAACCAGCTCCGTTTTTCGTGCGTTTTTGTGCCTCTTTGTGGCCATTCCTGCTGCTGGATTCCTAATTAGGCTTGGGCTGCTTGGCGGACGGCCTCGGCGACGGTGCGCTCGGCGTCCGCGATCGGAACCTTGGTGATTTCCTTGGCCCGACGCCACTTCATTTCAAAGATGCCTTCCTTGAGTCCCTTGCCGCCCACGGTGAGGCGCAGCGGGAGACCGATGAGGTCGGCGTCCTTGAACTTCACGCCCGGGCGCTCGGCCCGGTCGTCGATCAGCACCTCGGCTCCAGCCGACTCGGCGGCGGCAGCGAGCTTGGCACAAAGGTCCTTCGCGGCGGCATCCTGCGGGTCGAGGTTGACGACCAACACCTGCCACGGCGCGACCTGCCAGGGCCAGACGATGCCGTCGGCGTCGTTGCTCTGCTCGATCACGGCCTGCAAGGTGCGGCTGATGCCGATGCCGTAACAGCCCATGACCATCGGGTGCGACTGCTTCTGGTCGTCGGTATAGACGGCGCCGAACTTCTCGGAGTATTTCGAGCCGAGCTTGAAGATGTGGCCGACCTCGATGGCGCGGTCGATCTTGAGCGGTCCGCCGCACTTCGGGCAGGGCTCGCCGGCGCGCACGGAGCGGAAGTCGCCGAAACGCGTGATCTCGAGATCGCGCGTGACGCTCACGTTGCGCAGGTGGAAACCGTCCTTGTTGGCGCCGGTCGTGCCGTTGCCGACGAGGCGGATGGCGTGGTCGGCGAAGATGCCGGCGAGGGCGCCGGGGTTCTTGATCGTGCCCTTGACGGTGCCGAGGCTGCCGGGCTTCGCGCCCATGACCGGCTCGATCTCCTCGGGCGTGGCCGGACGCCACAGCTGGAAGCCCAGCGCGCCGAGCTTCGCCTCCTCGAGGTCGTCGCAACCGCGCAGGATGACGAGGAACGGCTTGCCGTCGCCCATGTAAACGAGGGTCTTGAACTGCTGGTCCGCGGCGACGTTGTAGGGCGCGGCGGCGAGGGCGGCGATCGTGACGATGCCGGGCGTGGCGAACTCCTCAAGCGCGCCAACGGGGGCGGCGTCGGCGAGATCCTTCGGCACGATGCCGCTGGTGGCCTTCTCGCGGTTGGCGCTGTAGCCGCTTTGCTCGCAATAGACGATGTCGTCGTCGCCGACCGGGGCCGGGACCATGAATTCGTGGGAGAAGCTGCCGCCCATCACGCCGGTGTCGGCCTCGACGGGGATCGTCTTGAGCCCGCAGCGGTTGAAGAACGCCGTGTAGGCCTCCTTCATCTTGCCGTAGCTGATGATCGCGCCCTCGTCGGTCGTGTCGAAGCTGTAGGCGTCCTTCATCACGAACTCGCGGGCGCGCATCAGGCCGTAGCGCGGGCGGATCTCGTTCCGGAACTTGGTGCCGATCTGGTAGAAATTCTTGGGCAGGTCGCGGTAGCTCGTGATCTCGGTCTTCACGAGGGGCGTGATAATCTCCTCGTGGGTCGGGCCGAGGACGAACTCCGGCTCCTTGGCGCGGCCCTTGCCGGCGCCGGCGTGGTCCACGCGATACATGATCTCGCGGGCGGCGACCCAGCGCGGTCCCTCGACCCAGTTTTCCGACGGGTGGATGAAGGGCATGGCCAGCTCGATGGCTCCGGCGCGGTCCATCTCCTCGCGGCAGATCTGGCTGATCTTCTGCATGACCTTCAGGCCGGCCGGCAGGAAGGTGTAGAGCCCGCCGCCGAGCTTCCGGACGAGGCCGGCGCGGAGCAGGAGCTTGTGCGACGCGATCTCGGCGTCGGAAGGACTTTCCTTGAGGGTGGGAATATAAGTCTGCGACCAATACTTCATGAAGCGGGCACGAGAACACCCCCGCCGGAGCGGCGCAACGGAAAATCCCTCCATAGAAACGGCCTCGCAGGAGCTCGGCCCTCCGCGCCCGGATTTCCTCCGGAGGGCCGAGCTCCCGCGAGGCCGCTGCCCGAAACCCGCTTGTGCTCCCCGGAATGCCCCGCTAACTCCGCAGCCTGCATGAGCGCCCAGTCCCACCACCCCAGCCGCAAACCCTGGCCCATGAAATGGATCGTCGTGTCCATCGTGGTCTTCGTCGTCGGCTACACGGTGGTGAACCTCTATTTCCGCAAGCCGGGCCGGGCTTACCGCCCCTACCAGGACGCCAACGACCGCGCCACCACCGCGCGCCTCCTCGCCGCCGGCTGGCACAAGCTTCCGCTGGACACGCGCCGCCCGGTCGAAAAAACCGCGCTCGACCACGCGCCCGCAACCATCGCGCACGGCGCCGTCGGCCTCGGTCTGGATTTCGCGCCAAATTTCGCCGAAGCGCCCAAACTGCTCGCGTCGATCGACAAGGTCTCCGCCCCGGCTGAGGTGGTGCACGGGCAGGATTACAGCCTGTTTTTCACCGCCAGCGTGACGGACCAGCATCTCCAGCTCGGCGAGCTGACGCTCTATCAGCGCGGCAACGACCTGGTCCTCGTGCCCGAGACCGAGAAGCTCCCCGGCCAGCAGCTGATGACCCGCTGGAACGACGCGACCCACGCCGTCACCTTCGCCACCACTGCCCTCCCCCCCGGCCGCTACACCGCCCGCATCGTCGCCCGCGGTCCGGCGGCGACGTGGAGTTTCACGGTGAAGTAAAAGCCGGCCGGTGGCCGGCAAAATCACAAACGCCAAACGTCCAAACGCCAAATAAAGTCAGAGCGCCAGACGTCGGCCGCCGCTTTTCGTCACTTGGATTTTTCAGTTCGTCTCTTTTTGTGATTTGGACTTTTGGCGTTTGAGATTTGCCGCCCTCGCGCGGCTTGACGCGCTGGGCAAGATCCCCGATTAACTCTCCACCCAATCGATGAGCAGCAACGGCTCCGCCCTCAAACCCACCGACCTGCGCGGCATCCTGAAATACGTCCCGCGCTTCCAGGGCCAGATATTCGTCATCGCGCTCGACGGCTCCATCGTCGCCGACGACAACTTCGAGAACGTCATCACCGACGTCGCCGTGCTCCGCTCGCTCGGCATCAAGGTCGTGCTCGTGCACGGCATCGGCCAGCAGATCGTCGAGCTCGCGAAGATCCGCAGCATCGCCATCACCGACTCCATCGGCACGGGCGTGACCGACGCCGCCACGCTCGACCTCGCCATCCGCGCCTCGTCGCGCGTCACGCATCTTGTGATCGAGGGCCTCACCGCCCACGGCCTCAAGGCCGCCCTCACCAACGCCGTGCGCGCCATGCCCGTCGGCATCCTCCGCGGCGTGGACCACCAGTTCACCGGCCGCGTGGACCGCATCGACCGCGACTTCATCCAGCAGCTCATCGGCTCCGGCGTCGTGCCCGTGGTCAACCCCGTCGGCTTCGACCGCGACGGCAAGCCCCTGCGCGTCAACTCCGACCTTCTCGCCGCCGAGCTGGCCGAGGCCCTGCAGGCCACGAAGATCGTCTATTTCTCCCCCTGCCTCGGTCTCGAGATCAACGGCAAGCTCCAGCACGACATCTCCGTGGACAAGCTCCGCACGGTCCTCGACGAGAAGCCCGAGTCCATCAACGAGGCCATGCGCAGCAAGGCCGCCCACGCCGTGAAGGCCATCGACACCGGCACGCCGCGCGTCCACCTGCTCGACGGTCGCGAGATCGACGGCCTGCTCGCCGAGGTGTTCTCCAACGAGGGCGTCGGCACGCTCATCTACGGCAACGAATACCAGCAGATCCGCCAGGCCACCAAGCGCGACGTCCGCGCCATCCACAACCTCACGCGCTCCGGCATGAAGCGTGAGGAACTGCTGCCCCGCTCGCAGCAGGCCATCGAGAAGGCCATCGACGACTTCTACGTGTTTGAGATCGACGAAAATATCACCGCGTGCATCACGCTGCGGTTCTTCGCCGACAAGCCCGGCGTCGCCGAGATCGGCTCGCTCTACGTGATGCCGTTCTACCACAACCGCGGCATCGGCCTGAAGATGGTGGAATTCGCCTGCCTCAAGGCCTCCGAGCGCGGCGCCAAGACCGTCCTCGCCCTCTCCACCCAGGCCTACAGCTTCTTCACCTCCGTCTGCGGCTTCGACGACGCCGACAAGGACGCCCTCCCGCCCTCCCGCCTCAAGTCCTACGAGGAAAGCGGCCGGAACTCGAAGATCATGGTCAAGCGGCTGTGAGCTGAGCGGCTTAAAGCCGCAGTTAAAGGTTAGGGGTTCTTAGGATTTCGAACAGCGGTCCGATTTCCGACAACGCCTATCTGATAACCGTCGCGCAAAGCGCAACCCTTGGAGTCGAGTCTAACCTCTAAAATGGAGAGCGCGCGTTCCTTGTTCAAGCGCCGTTCAGATCTGCGACTTCTTGGCAAAGGAAAGTCTGGTCATAAGTGATTCAACAAACTTTCGATGCTCAGAATTGGACAAATCAAAACTCATGCAGTCCATAAATCCGGAGTTTTTAGAAAAATAGGCATTTAGTATCTGGGCAAGGTCCGCACTCGCCAAGCGGTATGCCGCTTCATTTTCGTGAACTACACACAGGGTGCTTACCTTTCTGGAAAACCAACCCCTTTTCACCGAGAGAATGCCATATGCTCTGAGGCAGTCGTAACGCTCGAAGAAATCTTGGATCGCGCTACGTAATACGGGATCCACCGTCTTTCCAGAAGAGAAGCGAAGGCTTGTGCCTTTAGGTATGAAGTAGTCCTGACTCATCCTTGCCCAATAACTCTTAACCAATAACCGGTGACGCTTCGCGTCACTTCAACTCCACAATCACCTGAATCTCGGCCGTCGATCCCTTGGGCAGGCCGGCGGCGGCGACGGCGGCGCGAGCGTGTTTACCGGCGTCACCGTAGAGTTTGCCGAAGAGTTCGGAGGCGCCGTTGATCACGGCGGGGCTGTCGGCGAAGCCACTCACGGCGTTCACGAAGCCGGTCACGAGCACAAACTGCTTCACGCTGTCGAGGCTGCCGGTGGCGGCCTTGATGTTGGCGAGCGTGTTGAGGGCGCAGACCTTGGCGGCTTCGTAGCCGCTCTGCACGGTCTGCTCCTTGCCCACCTGCCCCACGTGGGTCATCTGCCCGTCGAGCGAGCTGATGGTGCCGGCGAGATACAGCAGGTTGCCCGTGCGCACGTAGGGCACGTAGCTGCCGGCGACGGCCGGCGGATTGGGGAGTTTCAGACCGAGTTCGGCGAGTTTGGCTTCAATGCTCATGGGGGAAGAAGGGGGAGTTGCCCACGGAACACACGGAATACACGGAAGGAAAGTCCGTTTCTGTGTGTTCCGTGTGTTCTGTGGGCTACCTGTCTTTGGATTGAGGGATGAATTCGAAGGTCGCGACGTCCTCGACGGTCACGGGTTTGTCGAGGAGGCCGAGCTCCTGCAGCAGGGCGATCTGCTTCTGGAGGCGCGCGGCGGTGAGCTGGCCGGCGAACTCGCCCTTGGCCGGGTCGCCGAGCACGAGCTTGTAGTCGTTCATCGCCTTGATGCTGTAGGCCATGAACTCCGGCGAAAGGTCGTTGCGCAGCTTGGCGATGGCCTGGTTGCCGGGCGTCGGGTCGCCGCTCAGGTAGTCCACCCAGCCGCGCAGGCTGGCGCGCACGAACTTCTCCACGGCGACGGGGTTCTCCGCGAGGAAGAGTCGGCCGGCAAAGATCACGCGGTAGGGCTCATAGGTGTCGTTGGCGATGAGCAGCGCGCCGACCTCGGCGCCGCGCTGGCGGGCGAAGAAGGGCTCGTTGGTCACGAAGCACTGCTGGAGCAGCGTCGGGTCGTTCATGAAGCGCGCGAGGTCGCCGACCAGCGGCATCTGGTTGAACTCCACGCCGAGCTTCTTGCGCACCACGTCGAGCCAGGTGGACACCGAGCCGGCCATAAGCGTGCGGCCCTGCAGACCCTCGAGATTGCGGAGCGGATGGGAATTGTGGAACAGGATGCCCTGCGGGTCGCGCTGCATCTCGGCGGCGATCATCTGGATCGGCAGGCCGCGCGCGATGGCCACGATCACATCGTCGCCGTTGGTCATGCCGAGGTCGGCCTGACCCAGCGCAACGAGCTGCTTCATCTGGGCATTGGGCCCGCCGGGCAGGATCTCCACGTCGAGCCCTTCCTCGGCGTAGTAGCCCTTGGCCAGCGCCTGGTAGTAACCGCCGTGCTCCGGCTGCGGAAACCAGTCCGTCTGGAAGCGGATCTTCACCAGCTCGCTGTCCGCGTGTAGATGCGGCGCGGGCTCTTTCTTGCCGCAACCGACCAGGAGCAAAACCGAGAGGGAGGAAACGATGATAGCAAGGAAGCGTGGCATTCTGAACCCAATGAACCACGGAGACACGAAGACACAAAGAAAATTCCCTAATTTGGTGCCTCGGTGTCTTGGTGGTGAGCGAGCGGCCTGTTTTAATGGTCGTCCCGCTCGAAGGAGTCGTGCCACTGGTGGAGCACGGCCCAGTTGAGCCACGAGATCGCCGCCACGAAGAGGAAGCCCAACAGGCAGCTCGTCAGCGCCGTGGCGAAGAGCGCGGGGATCTTGATCTGGGAATTGTAGCTATAGACGAGGTAGCCCAATCCGCCCGAGCCGCCGGCTGTGTTGCCGACCATGTATTCGCCGAAGATTGCGCCGATGGGTGCAAGCGTGGCGGCGATGCGCAGGCCGGTGAGGTAATACGGCATCGCCCCCGGCACGCGCAGGTGGATGAGCTCCTGCCAGCGCGTCGCGTTGGCCATGCGGAAAAGCGCGACATGGTTCAGGTCGGCGGAGATGAGCCCCTGCGTCGTGTTCACGACCACGGGAAAGAAACTGATCAGCCACGTGATGGTGATGATGCCGGGCGTGCCCGGCCCGGCCCAGAGCACGATGATCGGCGTCAGGACGATGACCGGCGTCATCTGCAGCACCAGCAGCCAAGGATACAGCCCGGCGCGCAAGGCCCGGGCTCCGCCCAACAGTAGCGCGATCGCGAAGCTGGAGACAGCCGCCAGCAGGAAACCCGCGAGCGCCCCGACCGAAGTCTTGCCCACGGCCGGCAGGAGCCGTCCGCGTTCGTTCCACGCCGCCTCGAGAATCTCGCCCGGCGTGGGCAGGATCCAGCTCTGCAGGCCGCTGAAGTGCCGGATCGCATACCAGAGGGCGACGAAGACCGCCCCACTGATCACGGGCAGGAGCCAGAGCCACAAGGTGGGCAGCTTCTTCATAACGCCCCCTCCACCTGATGCAGCAGGCGCGACACTTCCGTCACCTTGGCTTGGAACTCCGGCTGCTCGCGTAGCGACGGATCGCGCGGATACGGGAAACTCACCGCCACTTCGGCGTGGATGCGCCCGGGGTGCGCGGCCATGACGACGATGCGGTTGGACAAAAACACCGCCTCGCTCACCGAGTGCGTCACGAACAGCGCCGTGAACTTCTGCCGCTCGCGCAGCTGCAGAAGTTCCTCGTTGAGCCGGTTGCGCGTCATCTCGTCGAGCGCTCCGAAGGGCTCGTCAAGCAGCAGCAGCTCCGGCGAGAGCGTCATCGCCCGCGCGATGGACACCCGCATCTTCATGCCGCCGGAAAGCTGCCGCGGGTAGTAATCGCGGTTCATTTCCAGCCCCACCCGCGCGAGCGCCTCGGCCGCGCGGTTACGCCGCTCCGCTGCGTCCACGCCGCGCAACCGCAACGGCAGCTCCGCGTTGGCCTGCGCCGTGAGCCACGGCAACAGGGTCGCATCCTGGAAGATGAACGCCTGCCGATCGCGCGCCTGTTTGGGCCGGGTGCCGAGCACCGCGAGGGCGCCCTCGCTCACCGGATTGAGCCCGGACACCAGCTTGAGCACGGTGGACTTGCCACAGCCGCTGGGGCCGATGAGCGACACGAAATCGCCCGGGGCCACCGCGAGGTCGATACCGTCCAACACTAGCGGTCCGGCGCCGTAGCGCTTCCGCACCGCTGTGAATTTGACGATGGGCTTGGCCTCCTCCATGAGTCTTTCCGAATGGATACAAACGCGTCCAAAACGCCAGACCCATTGCCGCTGGCGGCGTGGCAAACCCTGTCACCGGACGCCGCCGCCCGCGAAGTCCACTCCCGAATCGCCGCCCTGCCCGATCATCTCCGCCGCGCGGCCGTCGCGTGGTTGAAACCCGAGCGTGATCTGGCGCGAGAGCTGGCTGCTTCTTCTCAACCTGTGGGAGCAAGCTCGCTCGCGACTGGGACGAATGATGTCGCGAGCAAGCTCGCTCCCTCAAACGATCCCTTTCTCCACCGCGTCCCCTACCTCCTCAAGGATCTCTTCGACCTCGCCGGCGTGCCGACGCGCGCGGGTTCCACGTTCCTCGACCAAGTGCGCCCCACGCCACCGACGGACAGCCGCATCGTCCAACGCCTCGGCGAACTCGGCGCGGTCTGCGCGGGCAAAACCCATCTCGTGGAATTCGCCTCCGGCCTCACCGGCGAGAATCCGCACTACGGCGACTGCCCGCATCCGCGTTTTCCCGACCGGCTCTCCGGCGGCTCCAGCAGCGGCTCGGCCTCTCTGGTCGCCGCGGGTGTAACGCCGTTGGCCATCGGCACCGACACCGGCGGCTCGGTCCGCGTGCCGGCCGCGTGGTGCGGCTTGCACGGTTTCCGACTCTCGCCCGGCGACGAGTTCATCCGCGACGCCTTTCCGCTCGCGCCGACGCTGGACACCGCCGGCTGGTTCACCGCCAACGCCGCCGACATGCTGGCCGTGTGGACAGCTTGGACAGGTAGCCGCGTTGGAGTGAAAGCGACAACGTGGTCGTCCACGCTTTCATCCCGCCAAGCCGGGACTCAAGCGCGGCTACCGGATGCGGCCCCTCGGGGCTGCTACCTCAACGCCCGCAAGCTCGTGCCCGGCATGGACCCCGCCGTGGCGACCGCCTGCGACTACGCCGCCGCCAGCCTGAGTGCGCATGCCGACCCGGTGGCGGAGGCCTCGCTCAGCCTCTCGTGGAACCACGCGGTCGAATCCTACGTCACCATCGGCATGAGCGAGGCGCACGCGGTGCACCGCAACTGGCTCGCACCCTACCGCGAGCATTACGACCCGGTTATCTGGAAACGTTTCACCGACGCCGGCCATTTCCCCGACGCCGACATCGCCCGCGCCCGCGAGCGGCTCACAGAGGTCCGCTCGGTGTTCCGCGACTTCTCCCGCGCCTACGATTTTCTCGTGTTACCCGCCGTGCCGTCGGTCGCCCCCACCAAGGCAGAGGCTACGGTCGATCTGCGCCGCAATATCCTCACGCTCACCGCCCCCGCCAGCCTCGCCGGCCTGCCCGTGCTCACGATCCCCGTGCCGCTCAATTCCGGACTCACCGCCGGCCTGCAGATCATCCTGCCATCGGCCGACAGTCCGGTTGTGCCGTGGCTGCTAAGCTCCCGATAACATGACGGTATTCCCGCCAGCTTTGGTCGCGCACACGTTTCCCTTGCCCTTCCTGATCGTGGTGCTGGTGGCAGGAATCGCGATTGGTTATGTTCTCCCACTCATCGCGATCTATCTTGCGTGGAAGGGTTCGTGGAAAGGCCCTTTGCTCATCCTGATTTTGCCCGTGCTCGCCGTATTGTCCCAATGTCTGCAGATGGAGGACACGTTGGAAACGATAACCACCTTCGGAGACTACGGCATCCTCATGCTGCTGCTCGGCCTCCCGCTCCTCCTCTGCCTCACCGGACTCGGGTTGGCCGGACGTAATCTGCTGAAAAGCAGGTCGCACCGGCCCGACGCACCAAAGTCGTGAGCCAGCCTCGTCGCTGAGCAGGCAGGGTCGGCCTCTGACCGGCCGCATTTGGCTCGCTGCCGTTGGTAGGGCCCGACCTCCGGGCGGGCCGGATCGCTGCGCAAATCCTGTTGGGCCGCTCAGAGATCGGCCGCTACCTTCGTGCGGTCGCGTTTTTCCCGACTAACCCTATCGCCATCCGGCCGGGCGGAGACCGGCCCTACTCGATCCCGAGCAGCGTCGCGGCGTTGACGCGGAAGATTGAGTCGTCGGCGCCCGCGGCCTTCGCTTCGGCGAGCAGGTCGGCGAAGCCGTGACCGGCTCCGGTCTTCGGATAAAGCACGAGCGGGTAATCCGAGCCGAAGAGCACGCGGCCGAGCGGGCCCTTTTTCCAGACTTCCGGGCCGTAGAGCAGCGGCGAGGCGGCGGTGTCGAACCAGACGTTGCGCAACCCGGCGGCGGCCTCGGCCCACGCCAGTCCCCCGCCCCAGTGTGCGAGGATAAAATTGGTCTTCGGAAAATCCTTCGCCAGCGCAATGAAGTCCGCGAGCGGTGTGTCCACGCGACCGGGATAAGGCCTCGAAGCGGGATCGGTAACGTGCAGGTTCACCGGCATGTCCAGCTCCGCGGCCAGCTCGAGGATGCGGTGCCAGATGGGTTCGTCCAACGACACGTGCTGCGAATGCGGCGACAACTCCCCGATACCGCAGAACCCGGCGTCCTTGGCGCGACGGATCTCGTCGAGCGCCGTCTGTCCCGCATCGGGGTGAACCGTGGCAAAGGCCGCGAAGCGCGTCGGATACGCTTTCAGGCAAGACGCGTAGAAGCGGTTGTGCTCCACGCAGGTCGCGTGGCGTTCCCAATACCAGCCCATCAGCACGGCCCGGCGGATACCGGCGGCGTTCATGTCGAAAAGGAGCTGCGCCATGGTGGGAAACGCCTGCACCGGCGTGCCGTCCTTGCGCTTGCGCGTGCAGAGCTGCGCCCAGTGCGCCTCACCATGCTCCGCCGCCCAGCCCGCGGGATCGCGGTTCGCGGCCAGGGGGTAAAGATGCACGTGGGCGTCGATCAGATCCACCGGGACAGTTTCGCCCGACGGCGCCTCGCGGCAAGCCTTCGGTAGCGGCTCGATTTGCTGGATCCATTGCAGGGGCGGACCGAGCGCCAAGCCCACCCATGCCGGCGGGGTTGCTTCGCCATCTCCGCCAAGCCTCCGTCGGGGACCCCGCCCGACACCAATACAAACCTTTCACTTCACCCGCTCGATCCGCACCGTCCAGTCGCCGCCGGAGGCCAGGCCGTGCTTTTCGGAAAAGCTGCCCATGTTGAGCGCGAAGGCGACGTTGAGCAGGCTGTTCAGGTAAAGGAGAGGCTCGCCTTCCTTCACGTCGCCGAAGGTGCGCACGTAGGGAATCACGCCGCGATACTTCTCCTTGCCGTCGTGAAAAATCAGCACGGTGAACCTGTCGCCAAACTTCGGCGCGGGGCTGAGCGCCTCGAAGAGTGTGTCCGGGATGTTCGACCAGACGTTGCCGTAGTGAAAATCGATCAGCGGGATCGTGCCTACGAGAGCCTCGCCGTCACAGGCGGCCTTTTGGTAAGGCAGGCTGACCACCTTGGGTTCCAAGAGCGGGCCGACCTGCTCGTAGGAGATGACGCCGGCCGCGAGGCGCGCGCCGACGTAGGCATAGATGTCGCGGCCGTGGAAGGTGTAGCTCTTCTCCGAGCCGGGGCGACGGTTGTTTTTCTCGTCGATGCGGCGCACAGCCGCGACACCCAGCTCCTCAGCCACGAGCGTCCAGGTGCCGTTGTCGGGGCCTACAAAGTAGTGGCCGCTCTTGGTCTGAAGAACGACGGAGGCGCGCTCGGTGCCAACGCCGGGATCGATGACCGAGACGAAAACCGTCCCCTCCGGCCAGAAGGCGGCGGTCTGCTTCAGGCGGTAGGCGCCCTCCCAGATGTCGTAGGGCGTGTTCTCCTGGCTGAGGTCGAAGATCGGCAGCTTGGGCGAGACGCCGAAGGCGATGCCCTTCATGGCGGCAACAGCGCCGTCCTTGGTGCCGAAGTCGGTCTGGATGACGAGGGCATGCTGGGCGGAGGCGACCAAGGCAGCAGAACACAGGAGTGACAGCGCAAAAAGGCGACGTAGCGATTTCATGATCGTGGGAGCAGGGTTATCCTTAACGTGTCATTCTGAGCGCAGCGAAGAATCCAGCCGCAAACGGACGTGATGTCCGGGTTCCACTGGATTCTTCGCTCCGCTCAGAATGACAGGCAAGGTTGGTTTTGTTTTGGTTGGGCAATGCGCAAAAACAAAAGGCCGCCCGTCGGAGACAGGCGGCCCTCGGATGGCCATGGCTTAGAAGCTGAACTTGGCGCTGAACTGCACCTGCGTGCCGGGGAGGGCCAGGATCGAGCCGTTGCCGTAAACGGCGTTCGGCGGCGACCAGTTCTCCTCGTTGGTGGCGTTCAGCACCTGGACGCGGAAGTCCCAGTCCTGGTATTTGTAGGACGCGGAGGCATCGACCGTGTATTGGAAGGGAATCACGAGCGAACCGGAGGTGTTGTTGTTCATCTCGCCCGTCATGACGGTGTTGGCGGTGAGCGTGAGACCGTTGTCGAACGAGTAGGAGAACAGCGCGTTGAACAGGTGGCTCGGCAGGCCGGGGACCTTGGTCATCGTGCCGATCGGGACGAGGTTGCCGACGGAGTTGCCCGGGGGCATTTCCGAGTCGTTGCCGAAGAGGCCGTATTGGAAGCCGGCCGAGGCCTCGGCATCGATGTAGGAATACGAGAGCGTGGCGTAGATGTGCTTGTTCGGCTGGTAGTTCATCTCGGCCTCGAAGCCCTTGTATTTATACAGCTGGACGACGGTGGAGCTCGTGCTCTTGGCCGTGCGCTTCTGGTCGTAGACCGCGAAGTTCAGGAAGAGCGTGTTGCCCTTGAGCGCGTATTTGGTGCCGAGCTCGAACAGCTCGCTGGGCTGCTGGAACAGCTCCTTGTCGAGGGCCGTGCCGGCGCCGTTCCAGCCCGTGATGCCGCCGCCGTTGCCGACGGCGCCCGAGGTGTTCTTCGACTTGTTGTAGGTGAAGTAGACGCTCGAGGTGGTCGTGGGCTTGTAGATGACGGAGGCGTT
This sequence comes from uncultured Oleiharenicola sp., assembly GCA_966252395.1. Classification (GTDB taxonomy): domain Bacteria; phylum Verrucomicrobiota; class Verrucomicrobiia; order Opitutales; family Opitutaceae; genus Lacunisphaera. Next base: position 13,981 of record CBINOW010000044.1, read on the forward strand.
GAAGTTGGGCAGCTTCACGTCGATCTCGGCCTCGGGGAACGGCGGGAGCAGCGGCTCGCGCACCTCGGCCTTGAAGAAGTCCACGCGGCCGCCGGCCACGAAGCTCCACTTGTCGTTCGGGTCCCAGGTGCCCTGCACGAAGGGCCCGACGGTCGTGCCCTTGGAATCGTTGGTGTCGCCGTTGAACAGGCCGGGCATGGCAAAGCGGCCGGGCCACCCGGGCACCGGGAAGCCGGCGCCGCCGTTCACGAAGGCCGCGGAGTTGTAGACGTTCACGTAGTTGACGTCCTTGGTGATGTCCCAGGCGTTGACCGGCTCGAAGAAGTAGTCGTCGTAGGCCGTGGTGCGCTGGTAGCGGAAATCGAGGCCGGTGATGACCTGGGCCTTGGGCAGCTTGAAGATGAAGTCCGTGCGGTTCTCGAAGAACCAGGAGGGATCGATGATCTCGCTGTAGTAGTAGGTGGAGATCGTGTCGCGCTCGGTGTGGCTGTAGAACGTGGTGTTCTTGAGCGTCACGCCGTCGCCGATCTTCGCGGTCTGGATGGCCTGGAGGTTGAACTCCTCGCCGTAGGAGTCGTTGCTGGGCCGCAGCAGGCGCTTGTGGCGGTTGAGCGGCACCTCGGGGCCCCACGCGATGGTGTTGCCGCCGGCGAGGATGTGGTAGGAGTTTTGCGGGTCGGAGGGCGCGCCGGCCGAGCCGTTGTTCACGTTGATGCCGGTCGTGTAGAGGCCGTTGTCGATCAGGTTCTGCGTGACGCGGTTGACGCCCCAGTTCTCGGTGTAGTTCGCCACGAAGAACTGCGAGTTGATGAACAGCTCGTAGTTGGGCGTGGGATGAAAGGCCAGCGCGCCGTAGAAGGAGTGGGTTTTCTTGAAGTCGTTATCATAGTAGCCCTCGCTGTCCTCGCCCGAATAGCTGACGCGGTAGGCCACCTTGCTGGAAAACGGGCCGCCCACGTCCACCGTCCAGCGGCGGGTGTTGTAGGAGCCGATCGTCACGCTGACCGAACCCTTGGTCTTGTCGAAATAGGGCCGCTTGGAGATCAGGTCGATGAAGCCGCCGACATACATGGAGGCGCCCTGCACCGCGGTGGCCGGGCCCTTCACGATGTTGACCGACTCGACGGAGTTGAAGTCCACGGGCAGGCCGTTGCCGTTCGAGGTGATGCGGGAGCGCACGCCGTTGAGGAACACGTCGGCCGACTGGCCGCGAATGCTGGCGTTGGAGGGCGCGCCGAAGTTCGTCGTGGTGAAGGCCGACGAGGTGAGCTTCGAGAAGTCCAACACGCTCTCGATGCTGATCGCGCTGAGCTGCTGGCGGGAGATGATCGTGACGTTGCGCGGCACATCCACGATGTTGTCGTCGGTGCCGAACACGGAATTGAAGGGACGCGCGATGGGGAGCACCAGCTCCTCGACCGCGACGCCGGAGGTGACCTTGAAGCGCTCCAGTTCGAGCACCTCGCCGTCCTTCGGCGGCGAGTTGTCGACCGGCGGCGTGGTCTGGGCGGACAGGCGTCCGCAGGCACTGGCAAGGGCGAGCACGGCCAGGAACGTGCGTGGAAGCAGGTTGGATTTCTTCATGTTAGGTGGTGAGGTGGTGGCAGGGGCCACGCTGCTGTCATAAGCACGGCATGTGCCAGTGGGGGGCGGTCTTTGGTGCACAAAAAGCCTGCGTAGCGGTATGCGCCCTGCTAAAGCTCTGCCCATGGTCCTGCCTCCCCTGCTCCGTCGCCCGGCCCTCGCGCTGGGCCTGGGTCTCCTTGTCTGCACCGTCACCGCCGAGGTTCTCCGCCCCAAGGTCGTCGTCGTGACGATGTTTGAGATCGGCGCCGACACCGGCGACAAGCCCGGCGAATTCCAGCTCTGGGTCGAACGCGAAAAGCTCGACCGCACGCTCCCTTTCCCCGCCGGCTACCGTGACCTGCGCACCAATGCCGACGGCTCCGTCCTCGCCCTCGTCACCGGCGTGGGCAACAGCAACGCCGCCGCCGGCATCATGGCGCTCGGCCTCGACCCGCGCTTCGATCTCTCCAAGAGCTACTGGCTCGTCGCCGGCATCGCGGGCATTGACCCGGCCGACGCCCCGGCCGGCTCCGCCGTCTGGACCGACTTCGTCGTCGAGGGCGACCTCGGCCACGAAATCGACGCCCGCGAGATCCCCGCCGACTGGAAGACGGGTTACGTCCCGTTGCGCAAAAAGACCCCCTACGCGCAGCCCCTCCTGCCCGCCGCCGAGCGCGTGGACCATTGCTACGAACTCAATCCGGGCCTGCTGCGCTGGGCCTATGGGCTCACCAAGGACACCCCGCTGGCCGACTCGGACGACATCCGCGGCTTCCGCGCCCGCTACACCACCTTCCCCAAGGCCCAGCAGCCCCCGCAGATCCTGATCGGCTCGAACCTCGCCTCCAGCACCTACTGGCACGGCAAACTGCTCAACGAATGGGCCAACGACTGGGTCGCCTACTACACGGAGGGCCGCGGCAACTATGTGACCACCGCCATGGAGGACACCGGCACGTTGCGCGCCCTGACGAACCTCACCCGGGCCGGCCGCGCCGACGTCAGCCGCGCGCTCGTGCTCCGCACCGCCAGCAACCACGACATGCAGCCGCCCGGCCTCAACGCCGCCCAGAGCCTCGCGGGCGAAGGCATCGGTCACTACTCCGCCTACCTGCCCTCCCTTGAAGCCGCGCATGCCGTCGGCTCCCGCGTCGTTCACGCGCTCATCGCCGGTTGGGCGCGCTACGAAAAGGAAATCCCGACCCACCCCTGACCACCCCATGCTGAACAAACTCTACCGTCTCTCCGAGAACGGGACCACCGTCGGCCGCGAACTGCAGGCCGGTGCCACGACTTTCGCCGCGATGGCCTACATCCTCGCGGTGAACCCGGCCATCCTCTCCGCCGCCGGCATGCCCCAGCCTGCGCTCATCACCGTCACCGCGATCACCGCGGCCGTGAGCACGCTGCTGATGGGTTTCCTCACGAACTACCCGCTGGCCCTCGCGCCCGGCATGGGCATCAACGCCTACTTTGCTTTCACGATCTGCCTCGGGCTCGGCGTGTCGTGGCAATCGGCGCTCGGCCTCGTCTTCGTCAACGGCGTTATTTTCCTCGCGCTGTCCGTGACCGGCGTGCGCGAGAAGATCATCGCCGCCATCCCGCACCAGCTGAAGTTGGCCATCACCTGCGGCATCGGCCTGTTCATCGCCTTCATCGGGCTTAAGAACGGCGGCATCGTGGTCTCCAGCCCGGCGACCTTCGTGACCCACGGCGATTTCGGCAGCCCGTCCGTGCTGCTCTGCTTCGGTGGCATCTTGCTCACCGCCGTGCTCATCGCCCGCAAGGTGCCGGGCGCGATCATCCTCTCCATCCTCGCGGTGACTGCGATCGGCCTCTTCGTGTCCGATGGCAAGGGCGGCACGGTCACAAGGATGCCCGAAGCATTCTTCGGCCGACCGGCCTCTCCGCTGCCTACAATGTTGCAGCTGAACTTTGACCTGTTGGTGCACGACTTTGCCAAGGCCCTGCCGATCATTCTCACGCTCCTGCTCGTGGACATGTTCGACAACATCGGCACGCTGATCGGCGTCACCCAGCGCGCCGGCCTGCTCGACAAGAACGGCAAGCTGCCCAAGGCCGGTCGCGCCCTCGTGGCCGATTCGATCGCCGCCATCCTCAGCTCGCTCTTCGGCACCTCGACCGTCGTCAGCTACATCGAGTCCGCGTCCGGCGTCGAGGCGGGCGGCCGCACCGGACTGACCGGCGCCACCACCGCCGTGCTGTTCCTCCTGGCGCTGTTCCTCACGCCGGTGATCCTCGCGATTCCCGCGGCCGCCACCGCCCCGGCGCTGGTGATCGTGGGCATCTTCATGTTCCAATCGGTCGCGGAGATGAAGCTCGACGACTTCGCCGAAACCGCGCCGACCTTCCTCATCATCGCGGGCATCCCGCTCAGTTTCAGCATCGCCGAGGGCATCGGCCTGGGCCTCATCGCCTACGCCGTGCTGCACCTCGCCACCGGCCGCGCGCGGCAGGCCTCGATTCTCACCTACGTCCTCGCCCTGATCTTCAGTCTCCACCTGATCAAGGCGCTGCTCGGTGGTCTGTTCTGAATGTAGTGTAGGGCGGGGTCTCCGAACCCCGCCTCGCAGGCTACATCCATGATCGATCAAGGCGGGGTTCGGAGACCCCGCCCTACACCTACCAATCGGCTGGCCACTCCTCCGTTCCCTCTGTTTCTTCCTGTGCAACCACTCTTTATCATGCGCCTTCCCCTCCTGTTTCTCGGACTTGCGCTCACTGTCTCCGCCGCGCCCTTCTCCGCCCGCTTCGAGGAGATCAAGCGCAGCGCCACGCCGGCCCAGCTCTACACCTTCCTCTACGCCCTGCCCAAGGGCGGTGACCTGCACAACCACCTCGGCGGTTCCGCCCGCTCCGAATGGTGGTTCGCCGTCGCCACCGACCCGGCGCGCAACGGCGGCGACACCTTCTACACCCGCACGCGTTTCCACGCCACGCCCGGCACCGGCGTGACGCTCATCCTCTACCACACCGTCCGCCAGCACGGCTACGACGCGCTCAGCGCCGAACTCAAGGCCGACTACACGCGCCTCGACCGCCTCACCCCCGAACAGAAACACGCCTGGCTCGACTCCCTGCGCCTCGACCACACCGGCGAGGGCCGCGAAGAGTTCTTCGAATGGATCTGGCCTCGCCTCGGCCAGCTCGGCTCCAACCTGCCCGTCGTGGGCGAGATCCTCGTGGAGATCATCAAGGCCTACGGCGCCGAGGGCATGCGCTACCTTGAAACCCAACAGGGCGCCATGGGCTTCGTGGACAACGCCGGCCAGTCCATCCCACCCGCCGACGTCGCCGCCTATTTTCGTCAACGCCTGGCCCAGCCCGACGCCGTCGCCAGCGGTGTGACCGTGCGCCTGCAGTCCACCGTGTTGCGCTTCCTGCCCCGCGCCGAGCAGCAACTCGAGGACCTCTACCGCTTCGTGGACGCCCACCGCGACCTCTGGGTCGGCATCAACATGGCCGGCATCGAGGAGAACAACAAAGGCCACCCCGCGCGCTTCCTCGCCAAATACCGCGAACTCCGCCGCACCATCCCGACGCTCGCGCTCTCCATCCACGGCGGCGAGATGGATTGGAACGACTCGCACGTGCGCGACACCCTGCTGCTCGGCGCCTCGCGCATCGGCCACGGCCTGAATCTCATCCGCGACCCCGACACCCTGCTCCTGCTCCAGCAGACGCGCCGCGTGCTGGTCGAGATCAACCTCATCTCCAACCAGCTGCTCGAATACACGCCCGACCTCGCGTCCCACCCCTTCCCGGAATACCTCCGCACCGGCATCCCCGTCTGCCTCAACACCGACGACCGCGGCATGTGGGACTCCAACCTCACCGACGAATACTACACCGCCGTCACCGCGTTCAACCTGTCGTGGGACGAACTCGTCCAGCTAGGCCGCAACTCCCTCGCCTTCTCCTTCGCCCAACCCGAGGTTAAGGCGAAGCTCCTCGCCGACTACGAGTCCGCCGTGGCCGCCTTCGAGAAGAAATTCACCACCGGCGACCTCGCCGCCGCCCTCGCCAGCGTGAAACCCGTCACCTACGGCTACGCAAAGCGCAAGTGGGGCTTTGAGTTTTGATTTTGTAGGGCGGGGTCTCCGAACCCCGCCTCGAATACTCCGTCAGAGACCCCTACCTACACTCCCGGCTTAAGCCGCAACCGGTAGATAAAGCTCCAATCAATCGTGGCGTTCTGGATCTTGATGAGCATCCGGTTCGTGCCCTTCTTCAGCTTCAGCGGCACCACATCGTCGTCCACCCGGCTCGGGCGACGGATCCATTTGTCGTGCACGAGTTCGCCGTTGAGCCAGATTTTGACGCCGTCATCGCTGCCGAGCCCCAGAAGGGCCTCGGCCTCGCGCGGCGAGTCAAACTCCGACCACGCGTAGCCGACCACGTAGTCCTTGCCGATGCCGGTCTGCATGTTCACGAACCCGTCGTCGCTGCGAATCCGCTCCCAGGTCAGCGTCGTCTCGTCATTGATTTTCTGACGGTCGCCTTCCCGCGGATGCACGCTCCCCGCGCCCGCGTCGGTGAACCAGTCGGCGTTGAACGCACTCATCTGCGCCCGCCGGGAAATCCGGCCGGTGTTCACCTCAACCGAATTGAGAATGACCGTGCCGTCCGGATTCTCGCCGATGACCGCTGACTCGAAATCCTGCTCGGAAACCTGGATTGGCCGCAGCACCAGCCACTCGGGAATCGTCAGCGTGGGATAAGTCGTGCTCGCCAGCCAGAGGCGTTCCGCCTCGCGGACCGGATCGGCTGGCCGCGCCTCCATGAAGTAGTCCAACTGGCCCGCCACCGGCCGCCCGCGGTCGATCGCGGGCGCGACCACCGCCCGCGCGAGCGCGGCCCGGATGGCCTCGACGAGATCGGCGGGGACGTCGTCCGGACCGGAGAGAATCACCGGTGTCACTTTGCCGTCGGCCCCCACGTCGAGTCGCGCCGTCACGCGGCGGATGCCGTAGCGAGCCAGGACGTCGGGGCGCAGCGGGTTTCCGACGAGGAGCGGGCCCGTTTGCGCCTGCGCAAACTCGCGCGGACGGACCGCCGCCATAAAATGCAGCCGGTCGGGCCAGCCGGCGGGATTGGCCGGGTCGATCTGCCAGAGCAGCTCCGAGGTCTGGTCCACAAACTTGCGCACCTCCGCGCTGTCCCCGCCCTTCGCGGCAACCAGCGGCACGCCCTCACGCGTGACCAGCACGAGGTTGGCGCCCTCGACGCTGGGCACATAGGAACGCAGCGCGCCCATGCCGGGCTGCTCATGCAGTTCCGACACGAGCCACGGCATGGCACCGGCCACCGCAATGTTGCGATGCTGGTTCGCATCATGGCGGGCGCCGAGGAACACGCCCTCCACGGTGTCCGGATAGACGCGTTGCAACCGGCGATAGAATTCATGGAGATTACTGACCATAAACCAGCCCTCGCTGCTGTTGTTCGAGCCGGCGAGGACGAGCAACAGGTCGGGTTCCGGGCGCGCCGCCAGGTCGGCGTCAACCAGCGTGCGGTCCACCACCCGCTGCACCCGGCCGACCAACCCGCCCGTGGCGTAGGCCTTGGCGTCGGCAAAGCGCGCGGCCTTGGCCGGACGCGCCGCGACTTCCGCCTGAATGCGCTGGCAGTCCTCGGGCGAAAAGGCGCGCAGCAGCACCCGCCTGCCGCCGCCGGAGGTGCGGAAAATCACGAAGGGTCCGAGAATTTCCGTGGGCTCGCCCTTGAGCGTGCCGCCCTGGACATCCTTCCAGGTGGACATCTTGGCCTGCACGCCGGGGGCGACGGAGAACCAGAGGGAGACGGCAACACCAAGCAAAACCAGACGACGGGGCAACTTCATGGCGGGGTGCCTCCGTTCTGGCAGGCTGGTTCCGCAAAACAAGTCCGGAGGTGGGGGCGGATTTCGCCCAGCCGCCCCTACTCCATCTTCGCCCCGGCCTTCACCCACGCGGCGATCACCGCGCGTTCCTGGTCGGTCATGTTCGTGGTGTTACCAAGCGGCATGATGCGCGTCACGACCACCTGCTGATAAACGCGCTGGGCGTTGGCGACGAGATCGCCGGGCGTATGCAGCAGCACGCCCGCCTGCGGCACGGTGATGCCGGGGAAGGTCGGCGCAGGCGAATGGCAGGCCACGCAGTGTTGGCCGACGATCGACCGCACGCGGTTGAAGGTCACCTCGCCCTCGACCGGCGGCAGCGCCTGCACGCGCGGAGCGGTCCACCACGCGACGATGCCGAGCAAGACCGCGCCGAGCGCGGGATACTGCCAGGCATAGACGCCCTTGTGTTTGCGATTGAAGAAATGCCGGATGCTCACGCCGGCCGCCATGATGAGCGCGAGCACCGCCCAGTTGTGCGGGTGCGCGTAGGTGGCGCCGTAGTGGTTGCTCACCATGATGAAGATCACCGGGAGCGTGAAGTAGTTGTTGTTCACGCTGCGCTGCTTGGCGCGCTTGCCGTCCTCGGGGTTCGGCGCCTGCCCGGCCTTCATCGCCGCCACCATGCGTTTCTGCCCGGGGATGATCACGAAGAACACGTTCGCCGCCATGATCGTGCCGATGGCGCTGCCGACATGGATGAAAGCCGCGCGCCCGCCGAAAGTCTGCGCCAACCCGTAGGCGAGCGCGGTGATCAGGCCGAACACGACCAGCCCGAGCAGGCCCTCGCGTTTGCCGAGCGGGGATTTGCAGAGCAGATCGTAGATGATCCACGAGCCAACCATGCTGGCGGCGCCGAGGCCCACGGCCTGCAGCGCGGTGAGTTCGCGCACGTTGCCGTCCACCATCATCGCGCCGGCTTTCAGCCAGTAAACCAGCACCAGCAGCGCCGTGCCCGAAAGCCACGTCGTGTAGGCCTCCCACTTGAACCAGTGCAGCTTCTCCGGCAGCGCCGCGGGGGCGACGAGGTATTTTTGCGGGTTGTAGAACCCGCCGCCGTGCACGGCCCAGAGTTCGCCGCCCACGCCCTTCTTCGCCGCGTCGGAGCCCGGCGCGGGCGCGTCGAGGCTGTTGTCGAGCCAGATGAAGTAGAACGACGACCCGATCCACGCGATGCCGGCGATGACGTGCAGCCAGCGCACGAGCATGCTCAGGAAGTCGAGCAGGTAGGCGGCGTCCATGGGTCAGTAACGCACCTTGTCGGTCTTGGCCGCCCAACCCTTGAAGCTCGCGAGCGCCTCGACGCGCAACAGCGGGCTCATGCGGATCGCTCGCTTTTCCGGCGGCAGCGGCACCTGCTGGTAGATGAAGTCGTCGTCGAAGCCGATGTCGGCCGCGTCCTGCCGCGTGTTGCCATAGAACACCGTCGGGATGCGCGCCCAGTAGATCGCCGACAAACACATCGGACACGGTTCACAGCTCGTGTAGAGCTCGCAGTCGGTGAGCTGGAAGGTCTGCAGGTTGGTGCAGGCATCGCGGATGGCCGTGACCTCGGCGTGCGCGGTCGGGTCGTTGGTCGAGGTCACGCGATTTTGCCCGCGACCGACGACCTGACCCTGCCGCACGACGACGCAGCCAAACGGCCCGCCGCGTCCGCCCTGCATGCCCTCGTCCGCCAGCCGGATGGCTTCGCGCATGAAATTATCGTGGCTCATTCTGTCGCGCAGCAAAGCAAGACGCGGGCCATGTGGCGAGTCTGGAGGGCGGGTTTGAGGCCGGTTCGGTTGTAGCCGGCCTCGGTGAGGCCGGACCGGGGTCAGCGACCCCGGCTACAACAAATTCTTCTGACCCGTTGCGACCTTGGCGTCCATGGCGAGAGACTTCCGCCTCATTCTTGGACTCGCGCCCGGCACGCATCCGGCTATGGTCCCGCGCAACATGAGTTCCCATCCCACGATCGGCGGCCTGGAGATCCGCGGGCCGATGAACCCCGGTTACGCTGAGATCCTTACCCCCGAAGCCTGCGCCTTCGTCGCCGGGCTCCAGGAAAAGTTCGGCTCACGCCGCCGCGAGCTGCTCGCCAAGCGCGTCGAACGCCAGCACGCGATCGACGCCGGCCAGTTGCCCGACTTCCTGCCCGAGACGGCGGCCATCCGCGGCGGCGACTGGAAAGTCGCGTCCATCCCGACCGATCTGCTCGACCGTCGCACCGAGATCACCGGCCCGGTGGACCGCAAGATGGCCATCAACGCCCTCAACTCCGGCGCGCAGTGCTGGATGGCCGACTTCGAGGACGCCAACTCCCCGACCTGGGAAAACTGCGTCGAAGGCCAGATCAACATGCGCGACGCCGCGCGTCTGACCATTGCCTACACGTCGCCCGAGGGGAAAAAATACGCGCTCAAGGACAAGATCGCCGTCATCATCGCCCGCCCGCGCGGCTGGCACATGGAGGAGAAACACGTGCTCTTCCAGGGCCAACGCCTCTCCGCCTCGCTTTTCGACTGGGGCCTGCACTTCTTCCACTGCGCCAAGACCCTGATCGCGCGCGGCAGCGGTCCTTACTACTACCTGCCCAAGCTGGAAAGCCACCTCGAGGCGCGGCTGTGGAACGATGTCTTCGTCCACGCCCAGGCCGCACTCGGTCTCCCGCGCGGCACGATCCGCTGCACGATGCTCATCGAGACCATTACCGGCGCCTTCGAGGCCGAGGAAATTCTCTACGAACTTCGCGAGCACGCCTCCGGCCTCAACTGCGGCCGCTGGGACTACATGTTCAGTATGGTGAAAAAGCTGCGCAATCGTCCGGGCTATATGTTCCCCGACCGCACGCTCATCACCATGAACGTGCCGTTCCTGAAGGCCTACGTCACGCACGTCATCAACGTCTGCCACCGCCACGGCGCCTACGCCATGGGCGGCATGGCCGCGCAGATCCCGATTCGCAACGACCCCGCCGCCAACGAGGCCGCCCTCGCCAAAGTCCGCGCCGACAAGCTCCGCGAGGTGAAGGCCGGCCACGACGGCACCTGGGTTGCCCACCCCGGCCTCGTGCAGACGGCACTCGACGCCTTTGGCGAACACATGAAGGGCCCCAACCAGCTGCACGTCATCCACGACGTGAAGGTCACCGCCGCCGATCTCCTCGCCCCGCTCCACGGCCCGATCACCGAGCAGGGCGTCCGCTGGAACCTCCACGTCGGCGTCCGCTACCTCGAGGCCTGGCTCGGCGGCTCCGGCGCCGAGCCGATTCACCACCTCATGGAGGATCTCGCGACCTCCGAGATCTCGCGCTCGCAACTCTGGCAATGGCTCAAGTTCGGGGCGAAGCTCGAAGACGGCCGCCCCGTCACCGCCGCCCTCTACGACCAGCTGCTGCCGCTCGAGCTCGCGGCCATCCGCGCCGAATACGGCGACGCCCGCTACGACTCCGGCCACTTCAAGGAAGCCGTCGAACTCTTCATGCGCATGTCCAAGAGCCCCGAGTTCGACGAGTTCCTGTCTCTGCCCGCGTATGAACTGCTGCCTTGAGGGCGGAAATTCCAAACGCCAACGGCCAAACTCCAAATAAAGTCTCAATGAACAAATGCCCAATTTCGGATTTCGAATCTGGAGTTTCTTTGGCGTTTGGACCTTTGGCTTTTGGATTTTGAGGCGACCCGATTTCAGTGACACTCCAAAACCTTAACACGTCCACGCAATCGGCCTTCGTCGCCTCCTTGGGCCACCTGTTCGAGCATTCGCCGTGGGTCGCCGAGGAAACCTGGCCGAAGCGCCCGTTCGCCGATGCCGACGCCCTGCACGCCGCGCTCTGCGCGACGATGCGCGGCGCCTCATACGAGCGCCAGCTGGCGCTCATCCGCGCGCACCCCGACCTCGCCGGACGCCTCGCGCAGCAGAAAAAGCTCACCGCCGAGTCCACCCGCGAACAGGCCAGTGCCGGACTCGACCAGCTGACCGATGCCGAGCTGGCAGCCTTCACCGCGCATAACGAGACCTACAAGGCGAAGTTCGGTTTCCCCTTCATCATCTGCGCCCGCTTGAACGCCAAGGCCGCGATCCTCGACGCCATGAACACGCGCGTGCACCACGCGCCCGACGTCGAGTTCGCCACCGCCCTCGGAGAAATCGAAAAAATCGCCCGACTCCGCCTGAACGACACCTTAAAGCCGACTTAACACAGAGGACACGGAGCACACAGAGAGAGGCATTTTCTCCGTGCCCTCTGTGCCCTCTGTGTTAAAGTTCTCCCATGCCCGGCAAACTTACCACCCACGTTCTCGACCTCACCAACGGCCGGCCCGCCGCCGGCATGCGCATCGAACTCTGGAACCTCGACGGCAAGCCGCACCAGCTGAAGGCGGTCGTTACCAACCTCGACGGCCGCACCGACGAACCCCTGCTCGCCTCCGTCGGCATGACTGTCGGCACCTACGAGCTGCTTTTCTTCGTGAAGGATTATTTCGTCACGCACCACAAGGACAGCCCCTTCCTCGATCGCGTCCCCGTTCGCTTCGCCATCGCCGACGCCAAGGCCGCCTACCACGTCCCCCTCCTCGTCACCCCCTGGGCCTACCAGACGTATCGCGGGAGCTAAAATGCTAATCCCGCATCCGGTTTTCGAAACGCCTGAGGGTGCTCAGCTCCTTTGGCGTTATATGGACTTGAGTCAGTATTTAGCTCTGCTCTCAAATTCATCTCTCCACTTTACGAGGGCGGATAAATTCGAAGACAAATGGGAGGGGGAATACACAAAACCCAATGTGGAGGGTTTTAAAGCCGCCGTTCCACCAGTGCCAGGCGTGGACATGCATAAGACGCTTTTTTGGTTCGGAAAGGCCTTCAAGAACCTCGTATTCGTCAACTGCTGGCATGAAAGCGACCACGAGTCCGCGGCAATGTGGAAGTTATATGGAAACGAAGGTTCCAACGTTGCACTTGTAACAACCGTGGAACGTCTGAGCGCTGCGTTTAAAGATAGCACAAAGCCTGAAATCATGTGTGGGCGGGTGAAGTATCTCGACTATGCAAAGGACAACATACCTATGGGCAATGCCCTGACTCCATTCTTGCGGAAGCGAAAGAGCTTCAGTTTCGAATCAGAGGTTAGACTCCTCGTCTTAGACGCCCCCGAAGGAGAAGAGCTAAAAATCACACCGGATCATAAGCCCGCGGGTATTGATGTGAAAGCACACCTGCCCACCATGATAGTGAGCGTCTTGATCTCTCCGAAGTCGCCAACGTGGTTCGTAAACACAGTTAAAGACGTGACCCAGAAATATGGACTTAATCCGGATATGGTTGTCAGATCGCAGTTCGACGAAGGGCCGCTCTACTAACAGTGCACTCTATACGGCTAGATGATATGTTAGGACACCTCGCTACAGTGTCCGACGAAAGGACAGGCCTGACCCGCACCTTCCTGTCCCCCGGCATGAAGCGCGCCAATGCGCTCGTCGGTGGCTGGATGAAGGAAGCCGGCCTGCAAGTCCGCGTGGACTCCGTGGGTAACCTCATCGGCCGGCTGGAACCCCAGACCCCAAACCCCAGACCCAAGACCCTCCTCCTCGGTTCGCATTTGGACACCGTGCGAGATGCCGGACGCTTCGATGGTCCGCTCGGCGTGCTGCTTCCCATCGTGGCTCTCGCCGAGCTGAGACACCGCGGCGTCAAACTGCCCTTCGCCGTGGAAGTTCTCGGCTTCTCCGAGGAAGAAGGCGTGCGCTTCGCCAGCGCCTATCTTGGCAGTGAGGGCTATTGCGGTCGCCTGAAACCGGCGACGCTCCAGCTGCGCGATGCCGACGGCGTTTCCGTGGGCGACGCGCTTAGGCATTTTAACGGCGGTAAATTCACCCTGCCCAAGCCCGCCCACACTCGCCGCGACCTGCTCGGCTACGTCGAGGTTCACATCGAACAGGGTCCCGTGTTGGAACAACATAACCTCGCCGTGGGCGTCGTCTCGGCCATCGCCGGACAAAGCCGCTTCAAGCTCACTTGGACCGGCAAGGCCGGGCACGCCGGCACGACGCCGATGGCGCTGCGCCGCGACGCGCTGGCCGCGGCGGCGGAATTCACGCTCGGCATCGAAGCCATCGCCAAGCGCACGCGCGGGCTCGTCGCCACGGTCGGCGCGCTCACCGTTTCACCCGGAGCGGCGAACGTGATTCCTGGACAAGTCATCCACACACTCGATGTCCGGCACGCCGACGACCGCGTTCGCCGGCAGGCGCTCATGGCCATCGGCCGGCTCGCCACGCAGATCGCGGACCGGCGCAAAGTCACCCGCACCTGGCAGCGCACGCAGGAAAACGCCGCCACGCCCTGCTCCCCCGCCCTCACCGCCCGGCTCGAACACAGCGTGAAAGCCGTGCAGAGAAAATCGCTCTCCCTCGTCAGCGGCGCCGGCCACGACGGTGTTGTCATGTCCTCGCTCTGCCCGATCGCGATGCTGTTCGTCCGCTGCCGCGACGGTCTCAGCCACCACCCCGACGAATACGCCTCGCCCAAGGACCTCGCCGTCGCGCTCGAGGTGATGATCGATTTCCTGCAACGTCTCGCCACGGATTACACGGATGAACACGGATAAGCGCCTTGTTGTAGGGCGGGGTCTCCGAACCCCGCCTTTGTCCGATCATCGTGATGTGTTCATGGCGGGGTTCGGAGACCCCGCCCTACAAGCAACCCATGAGCAGTCCGTTTGACCTCATCATCCGCGGTGGCTCGGTGGTCACGCCCGAGGGCGTGACCGTCGCCGATATCGGCATCGCCGAGGGGAAATTCGCCGCCATTGCCCCGCAGCTGGCCGAATCCGCCGCGTGCGAACTCGATGCCACCGGCCGCTACCTTTTCCCCGGTATCATTGATGCCCACGTTCACTTCAACGAACCCGGCCGCACCGAGTGGGAAGGGCTCGCCCACGGCTCGCTGGCCCTCGCGGCCGGCGGCGGCACCTGCTTCTTCGACATGCCGCTCAACTCCGAGCCGCCCGTCCTCGACGCCGCCGGGCTGCGCACCAAGCGCGAGATCGCCGAGCAGCAATCCTGCACCGACTTCGCGCTCTGGGGCGGACTCGTGCCGGGCAACCTGGACAAGCTCGCCAGCCTGCGCGCCGCGGGCGCCATCGGGCTCAAGGCCTTCATGTCCAACAGCGGCATCGCCAGCTTCCCGCGCGTGGACGCGAAGTCGCTACACGAGGGCATGAAACGCGCCGCCAAGCTCGGCCTGCTCGTCGCCGTCCACGCCGAGGACGACGCCCTCGCCACCCAGTTCACCCACGCCCAGCTCGCGAAGAAGAAAACCGATGCCAAAGCCTGGCTCGCCTCCCGTCCCGTCGAGGTTGAACTGGCCGCCATCCGGCGAGCGACCGAGTTCGCCGGCGAGACCGGCTGCGCCCTGCACATCGTGCATGTCAGCAGCCCCGAGGGCATCGCGCTCATCGAGGAAGCCCGCGCCCAACGCGTGGATGTCACCGCCGAGACCTGTTCCCATTACCTTCTGCTCAACGACAAGGACGTGGCCAAGCTCGGCGCCCCCGCCAAATGCGCCCCGCCCATCCGTGACGAGAAGCGACGTCTCTCGCTTTGGGAGGACCTGCGCGCCGGCCGCATCCACACGGTCGGCTCCGACCACTCGCCGTCGCCCCCGGAGCTGAAGACTTCGGACAATTTCTTCGAAATCTGGGGCGGCATCGGCGGCGTGCAGCACGGCTTCCAGCTCCTGATGAACGCGTGCGCCGCGACCGCCGCCCAGGATTTCCCGCGGCTCGCCGCCGTGCTCGCGCACAACGTCGCCCGCCGCTTCCGCCTTGATACCCGCAAGGGCCGGATCGCCGAGGGCCTCGACGCCGACTTCTGCTTCGTCGAACTCGGCCAGCCGCACCAGATCACCGCCGACGAACTCTGGACCCGCCACCGGATCAGCCCGTATATCGGCCGGACCACCCGGGCACGGGTAACCCATACCTACGTGCGCGGCCGACCCATCTGGTCCGACGGCAACGTGTCCCCCGGCAGTCCGAAGGGGAACTTCATCCGACCCGAACAGTAGCCACGAAAAACACCAGAACCGCAAAAAGGAGACGGTGCCGTCCGAATAGGGATTCCTCTTTTCGCGTTTTTTGTGTTTCTTGCGGCCAATCCTAACGCTCCCATGCCCGAACTCTTTGGCCACACCCGCGCGCACGTCGGTCCCCGGCACGCGCTTCTCACGCCCCACAACCACGTCGCCAGTGCCGTCCCGGGGATCTCGGGCGCAACGTCGGTCATCCTCATCAACGAGGCCCTGGGCGCGAAGTTCGCCCAGCTGCAGGTGACCTTCCAGGCCGACGGCCGCGCCGGCCAGCCTGCGGGGCCATTGCAGACCTTCGGCTACGTCATGGAAGGCGGCGGCACGCTCACCGTCGGCAAGCTCAAGGCCAAGGTCAGCGCCGGTTGGTATTTCTTCGCCCCCGCCGGCCAGACCTGGAGCCTCACCGGCGTGAAGGCCGGCACGCAGGTCACCCTGTTTCAGAAAAAATACGTCCCGCTGCCCGGCACCGCCGCTCCGGCCGCGATCATCGCCGACGCCGACAAGGTCAAGGGCACGCCCTTCCTCGGCGACCCGGCCGCCAACCTGCAGGTGCTGTTACCCGACGACCCGGCATTTGACATGGCCGTAAACGTCTTCGCCTACCAGCCCGGCGGCCACCTGCCCTTCGTCGAGGTCCATGTCATGGAGCACGGCCTGCTCATGCTCGGCGGCCAAGGCGTCTATCGCCTCGAGGACTCTTGGTATCCGGTCGAAAAGGGCGACGTGATCTGGATGGGCCCCTATTGCCCGCAATGGTTTGTCGCGATGGGCAAGACTCCTGCTAGCTACCTTTACTACAAAGACGTCAACCGCTCGGCGCTGTAATCGTTCTCGTTCTCTTAATCATTCTCGTTCTCCACGAACTGAGAGAACGATTAAGATTACGAGAACGAGCAGGATATCGAAGGCTGCCGTCCAAGTAATTCCCACCTTGGCTTCCACCTCCACCTTCGAATTCACCCTCAACGGCGCGCCGGTCCGCGTCGAGGGTGTGCCGCCCACCACCACCCTGCTCGACTGGCTGCGCACGACCGGCCACACCGGCAGCAAACAGGGCTGCGCCGAGGGCGACTGCGGCGCCTGCACCGTGGCATTGGTGGACCGAAATGCGGCGGGCAAACCCACCTACCGCGCCATCAACAGCTGCATCGCGCTGCTACCGATGTTCGCCGGAAGGGAAGTGGTGACCGTCGAGGGACTGGCTGCTTGCGGGACCAAGAACCAGGGACAAGGGACAAAGGACCATGAACTGCACCCGGTGCAGAGCTGCATGGTGAAGAACTACGGCTCGCAGTGCGGCTACTGCACGCCGGGGTTCGTGATGTCGCTCTTCGAGGGCCACTACCGCAAGGACTGTAAGGATCCCGCGGCGATCAACGACCAGCTCTGCGGCAACCTCTGCCGCTGCACCGGCTACCGCGCCATCCGCGACGCCGCGCTGGAAGCGTTCGCAGGTAGGGCGGCGACTCCGCTCGCCGCCGCGGCGCGGACCGAGGACCCGCC
>CBINOW010000045.1:0-30343 GCA_966252395.1 uncultured Oleiharenicola sp.
GGAGCCGGGCGTTGCAGCGTGATCGTAAGCCCGAGCGGAGCCCAAGCGAAGTCCTTCAGCACGGCGGTGCCGTTGCCGCCGACGGCGACCGAGACAGCCATCGGGCCGCCGGCCTTTTCCTTGATCGCCATGGACTCGGTGCGCAGGGCGGCTTCCTTCGACATGAACATCGCCTCGATGCCGTAGCGGACGCGGATGTCGTTCTGGTCCACGCTCACCACTCGCCCGCGCAGGAACGGTCCGCTCGCGGGCGGTTGGTCGCTGAGCGCGACCAATTCGGCGATGCCGTGCTCGCTGACCTTCAGGGCGGCATAGACCACGCGGTCCTGCAGGCGGCGCTGCTGCCGCCAGTCGCCGCTGGACTTAACCCACTTGGCCGGTTCGCCCCGGCACAGCGCGGCGGGCACTACGCTTATGTCGTAGTTGAGCCGCACGTAGGCGCCGCGCATCGGGTCGTAGGGGTCGATGGGTGCCGTGCGTAGCGTGAGCGGCGCGCCGGTGTGCATGATCCACTCGCGCTGTCCGGCCATGAAGGCGAGCACGAGCACCTGCAGGGCGGCGACGGTGATAACAAATTTCAGTTTCATGCGCCACCTCCTGTCTCGCGCCGGACCTTTCGGTAATACATCGCCTCGGCGAAGAAGATGCCACCGAGGATGATGAAGGCCACGCCGCGCGAGGCCATGCTGTCAAAGAGGTCGAAGTAGCGGGCAAACACCACGAAACTCAGGAGCACCGAGCCGAGCACCGTCGGACGCAGCAGGCTCTCGCGGCAGCCGCGCCACATCCACATGATGGCCACGCCAAGCAGCATCAGGTTGAAGGACCAGGCGACGAAAAGTTCCAGCGCCTGCACGCCGATCACCGCCAGGCCGAAGCAATAGACCAGCGCGATGGGCAGCAGCCAGTCTTCCAGCGGGACCGCGATGCTCTTCAGCAGGAGAGCGCGCCGCGCCAGCAAGATCCAGGCTACCAAACCGGCGGCAAAAAGGCTCCAGCCAAAACCCGCCGCGAGGAAAACATCGGTGCCAGCGCTGTTCGACCAGTCGAGCAGGTTGTCAGCCGCCTCGTGAAAGGACAGGAGGTAGGCGCAGACCAGAAATGCGCCCCAGCCGAAGAAGGCCATGACACTGGCGTCGCCGCCGAAGTCCGGCCGGTAAAGCGCACACCCGCGCGCAGCGGCGAGCAGCTGCACGCCAAGTGCGAGGCTGGTGGTCAGCGAATGCGCCTCGCCACCCCAGTAAGTGGCGTTGACGGCGATGAGGAACTGGACGACGGCCAGCGCGGTGGCGAGCAGCAGGGCGGATCGCTGCCGCCACGCCAGCGGCAGGATGCCACCGACGACCAGCAGCACGGCCCAGTATTGGGCGTCGTTGAATCCGAACGTCTCGCTGCAGCCCCAGATCAGGATCAGCACCGTGGCCATCAGGCCGTTGGCCGTCGAGCGGAGCGCCCACGCCATGGTCAGCGCGCCGAGCGCCCAGAAGAGGAAGCCGTTGGGATAGTGTTCGTCGATGTGGTAGATCTGCGCGACGAGCCAGATGCCGGAGCCGTAGAACATCGTGCCGAGCACCGTCAGCGCCTCGCCCAGCTTCGCCTGCCAACCCCCGCGGGCGAGCAGCCGGATGCCGAACGCATGGGCGACGACCACCGAGCCCAGCACCTTGGCCAATTTCAGCGGCTTGGGTATGACATCCCAGTTGTAAGCGATGAGCAGGATAACCCCGAGCCCGACCACGATCGCCCCGGCGGTGGCGAAGACCAGCAGTCCCCAAGGGACGGCCGGAGCGGTGGAGGCGTAGCGCGCGCGGAGTTTCCCGGCTTGCTCGGCCGACACGAGTCCGTCCGCCTGCCAGCGGTCGAGCTCGGCCATCAACCAACGAACATGTTTTTGCATGGGTAAGCGGCCCGCTTGTGCACGCAGCCAAACCGGCGTGCGTGCTTGCGGCAACGGCAATTATTCAATGGAGCCGGGACGCCCTCGTCCCGGTGCTTGGGCAATCGGCATTTCGTCTTGTTGTAGCCGGCCTCGCTGAGGCCGGTCCGGGGTCAGCGACCCCGGCTACATTACGCCCCTGCTGCCGGCGAAGCTCACAGCACCAGCTCCCAATACCCGACGTCGATCCACTGGTTGAACTTCCAGCCGACTTCCTTGAAGTGTCCGATTTTCTGAAAGCCGAGTTTCTCGCTGATGCCGACGCTGGCAGGATTGGGCAGGGCGATGCCGCCGATAATGCAGTGGATTTTCTTCGCCCGCAGGGCGTCGATTAGCGCGACATACAGCTTTGTGCCGAGGCCCTTGCCGGTGGCGTCCTTGTCGAGATAGATGGAGGACTCCACGGCGTAGCGGTAGGCGCAGCGCGACTTCCAGCCACTGGCATAGGCATAGCCGAGCACGCGGCCGGCTTCCTCCCAGACGAACCACGGGCGCCCGGCGGCGAGGACCTCGTTGATGCGCGAGGCCATCTCTGCGACGGACACGGCCTTCTCCTCAAAGGTGATGATGGTGTTCAGCACGTAGTGGTTGTAGATGGCCGCGATGGCGGCGGCATCGGAAGGCGTGGCGGCGCGGAGCATGGGAGGGGGATTTTCGCCACGGATAGCACGGATATACACGGATACGAGCCGGGAATGATTTGCTCCCTCACAGCAAGGCTTCCGAGCGACCGGGGCAGGTTCTTATGTAGGGTCGCGCAAGCGCCGACCCTACAGTCGATCAACCCGCGCGGAGTGCGGGTTCCACCTTGAGGCACGGCCCGCAGGGACGCGGGCCCTCCGTCATTTGGCATTCAGCGTGACTTCTGTAGGGGCGAGGCCGGGGGAGGTGGCGGTGAGGGTGATGGGGCCGGGTTGGCTGGGCTTGGTGCGGACGACGACCAGCACGAGGCCGTTGAAGGCGGCGCGCTCCTTGGACTGGAACGACTCGAAGCTCGTCGGGTCGCCGTTGTCGGTGGCCACGATCTCGGCCGGGCCGCTGACGGCGAAGGCCACGCGGTTGCCCGCGCGCGGGGCGAGCACGCCGTCGGCGTCCTCGATGCGGACGGTGACGAACGACAGGTCCTTGCCATCGGCGGTGATCTCGCGGCGGTCAGGTATCAGCTTGAGGCGTGCAGCGGGGCCGGCGGTGCGTTGCACGGCTTCGGCCCATTGGGCACCCGCCTTGTAGGCGACGAGTCGGACTTCGCCGGGGGCGTATTTCACATCATCCCAGCGCAGGCGGTATTCGCCTTTGGCGAGTTTCTTGCGACCGAGGGATTTTCCGTTGAGGAAAAGCTCGGCTTCGTCGCCCGAGGTGTAGGCGTGGACCGGCGTGACTTGGCCGACGCGTTCGGGCCAGGTCCAGTGCGGGAGCAGGTGGGCCATCGGCAGGTCGGGACGCCAGCGGGCTTGGTAGAAATAGTAGCGGTCCTTCGGGAAACCGGCGAGGTCCACGATGCCGAAATAGGAACTGCGCGACGGCGTCGGAATGCGGCCGAGCTCCTCCAATTGCTTCTTTTGGCGTTCTTTCTCGGCGGGGTCGGAAAAGTTGAGCAGGTTGGTGAGGTCGGCGTTGTAGGGCGTGGGTTCGCCGAGGTAGTCGAAGCCGGTCCACACGAACTCGCCCGCGTAGCCGGGAGCGGCGTCGGCGGCGCGCCACTCGACATCGGGCGGCGTTGCCCAAGGCGCGGCGTAGAGATCGTAGCTGCTCACCTGAAAGTCGGCGCGGCTGGCGGGGTCGATCTTGTTGTCGCTGATCGGGAAGAAATACACGCCGCGCGAACTGAGCGCGGAGGCGGTCTCGGCGCCGAAGAGCGGCACGGTCGGGTTGAGCTTCCGGAAGCGGGCGTATTCGTTGATGCGGTAGTTGTAGCCGATGGCGTCGAGCACGTGCTGGAAGCCGTTGTAGCCGCTGATCTCGCCGTTGAAACCGGCACTGACCGGCCGCGTGCGGTCCTCCTCGCGCATGATGCCGGCGAGTCGGGCGGCGAGTTTCCAGCCTTCCTGGCCGTCGGCCCACCACTGCTCGATGACCTCGTTGCCGATGCTCCAGAGGATGACGCTCGGGTGGTTGCGGTCGCGGCGCACGAGCGCACGCAGGTCGGCCTCGTGCCAGTCGGGGAACTGGATGTGGTAGTCTTGGCGGTTCTTGCCCTTGCCCCAACAGTCGAAGGCCTCGTCCATCACGAGGAATCCCAGCTTGTCGCACAGATCGAGCAACTCGGGTGCGGGCGGGTTGTGGCTGGTGCGGATGGCGTTGCAACCCATGGCGCGGAGAATTTCCAAATGGCGCTCCAGCGCGCGGACGTTGATCGCGGTGCCGAGAGCGCCGAGATCGTGGTGGTTGCACACGCCACGGATCGGCACGACTTGGCCGTTGAGCAGGAAGCCGCGGTCGGCGTCGAAGGCGATGCTGCGGATGCCGAAGGGCGTCTCGATGCGGTCCACAACACGGCCGTCCTGAGTGAGCGTCGTCACGGCGACGTAGCGGTGCGGTGTGTTGACGCTCCAGAGTTTGGGCTGGGCCACGAGCAGCGACTGCGTCGCCGAGGCCTGACGGCCCGGCTCGATGCCGACGCTGACCGGCGCTCCGGAGGCGGCGGGCGCGGCGGCTTTGCGGTCGCTGGCGTCGAGAGCGAAGACTTCCGTGGCGATGCTGAGGTTGGCCTTGGTGGCGGAGTCGTTGTCGGTGATGACTTGCACGCTCACGTGCGCGGCGTCGGCGGCGATCTTGGGCGTGGTGACGACGACGCCCCACGGCGCGACGTGGACGGGGCCGGTCTTCGTGAGCCAGACGTTGCGGTAGAGGCCGCCGCCCGGATACCAGCGCGAGGACTCGGTCGGGTTGTCGAGGCGGATGGCGAGGACGTTCTTCTCGCCAGGTTTCACGAACGGCGTGAGGTCGAGCTGGTAGGAGGTGTAGCCGTAGGGCCAGCCGCCGACGAACTGGCCGTTGAGCCAGACGAGGGAGTGCGCCATCGCGCCGTCGATTTCGAGCACGAGCCGGCGTCCGGCATCGGCGGCGGGCACGTCGAAGTGCTTGCGATACCACGCCACGCCCCACCACGGAAGTTTGCCGGTGTCGCCGGAGTATTCCTGCTTGAACGCGCCCTCGATGCCCCAGTCGTGCGGGAGGTTGAGTTGGCGCCAGCCGCTGTCGTCGAAGCCGGGCTGCGTGTGCGTGAAGTGTCCGCCGAAGTTGCCGCGAGGCGGGGTGACCTGCGGATTGGTGGGACCGAAAAGATCGGCCGCGGCGGCGGAGGCGAGGAGCCAGGGTTTGGCGCTGGCGTAGTCGAGCTGACCGAGCACCCACTCGGCATCGGTGCGGCTGAAGAGCCAGCCGTCGTTGAAGGAAAGGCGCTCGCGGGGTGGGGCGTCGGTAGCGAAAACACGGGCCGAAATCAGGGCGAGCAGGGCAGCGAGAACCAGAGGCGTGCGCATGGCGGGTAGGGGGATGCTCCGAGCATGACGTGCCTACCCAAAGTAGCGAGGCCACCGGCATGCCGTCCGCTGGCTTTTACTGCCCGGATTTTGCGGGAGACGAAATGGAGGCGGGGCGCCCTCGCCCCGGAAAGGACCGGCCCGGGGGCGGGCCGGCTCCAGTTGTCGGAATGGCATGGTGTAGGGTCGGCCCTTGGGCCGACCTCGCGACCCTACATTCGAGTCGAACCAGCCCGCGCGGAGCGCGGGCTTCACCTTACTTCGGTGCCGGGGCGAGGTGGCCCTTGGCGACGGCGTCGTCGATCATCTGCACGGCGTATTCCCAGATCGCGGTTGAGCCTTCGGCGACGTGGGCGTTGCGGGCGCGGACGCGGTCATGGGTGACGCCGTGCTTCTGCCAGGCGTGGCCGTCGGTCAGGCAGTTGAGCAGCATCGGGTGGAAGCGGTCGCAGGCGGCGGCGAAACGCGCCTCGGGGGTCGCTCGCGCCTCGAACTCATCCCACAACGCGCGGAACTCGGCGGTCTGGTCGGGCGGCAGCAGGCCGAAGATGCGGTCAGCGGCGCGGGCCTCGCGCTCGTGCTGGTCGGCCATGAGTTTCGTGTCGTAGGCGAAGGTGTCGCCGGCATCGATCTCTACGAGGTCGTGGATCAGCACCATCTTGAGGATGCGGAGCACGTCGAGCGGCTGGTGGTTGGAATGCTCCGCGAGCACGATGATCATCAGCGCGAAGTGCCAGGAGTGTTCGGCGCTGTTCTCGGCGCGGCGGCTCTGCGTGAGGATGGTCTGGCGGAAGACCTCCTTCAGCTTGTCCACCTCGGCAATGAAGGCGATCTGGCGGCGGAGACGTTCGGCAGGGGAGAGGGAGGAGTCAGGCTTCACCACCAAGGCACAAAGACACGAAGGGCGGTCGGAGCAATGCGGGAAAGCTACGAAGGCAGAGTTATGAAAGAAGAATTAAGAAGCCGGACGGATCGAAATACTTCATCCTTCTTCCTTCCTAATTCTCACTTTGCCTTCAGATGCGGCGCGAGGACCTTCGTCCAGATCGCGTAACCGGCGGGGTTGAGGTGCAACTGGTCCTCGACGAACAGTTCCGGACCGGGGGCGGGTTTGTCGCCGGCCATCGGGGTGTTGATATCCACGAATGTGCACCGCGGGTCGGTGGCGCAGTCGGCGGCGATGAGTCGGTTGGCCGCGCGCATGGCGTCGTGGAGGTTCGCGCGCGAGGGGGCGAGGGTGATGGAAATGAAGATCAGTTTCGCTGCGGGCAGGGCGGCGTGAAGTTTGGCGCGGAAAGCCCTGAAGTCGGCGGCGACGGCTTCGGGTGTCTTGCCGTTTTTGAGGTCGTTGGTTCCGGCGAAGAGGACGACGCACCGCGGCTGGTGCGGCAACACGAGGCGGTCGAAGTAGAAAACGCTGTCGGCCAGTTCGGAGCCGCCGAAGCCGCGGTTGAGGGTAGCGACACCGGGAAAGTCCGCGGCGAGCGTCTTCCACAACCGAATGGACGAGCTGCCCACGAACACCACACCGGCTTTAGCAGGCGGGTGCGTCGCATCGTTGGCCGTGAGCGCATCGATCTCCTTGTCCCAGAAATCCGGGGCGGCGAAAGCATTCAGGGCAAGAGTGGCAAAGGCCAGCAACACAACCAGCAGCCGGGGCGGGGCGGGGGATTTCATGCGGCCCATGAAGCCGACAAGTTGCCGGGGTGCAACTTTGTAGCCTTAGATTGCGAAGGGTTTAGCGTATTGGCTGTGCCGGGCACGGTGCGAGACGACTGTGCGTCTGCCGCAGGTCGGCGCGTCATAACCGCCCGGGCCGAACCGTCCGGATTGTCTGGAAGGTTGCATTTTGGGCAGGGGGTCTGTTTTTGTGACCCTTTCCCATGAAAATCCTCGTTGCCGACAAGATCTCACCCAAGGGCGTTGCCTTCCTGCGTGCGCAGAAAGGCTTTGAAGTTGTCGAGGCCTACGGCTCTTCCCCGGCCAAGGTGCTGGAACTGGTGAAGGATGTGCAGGCGATCGCCGTCCGCTCGGAGACGAAGATCACGGCCGAGGTCATCGCCGCCGCGCCGCTGCTGAAGGTCGTGGGCCGCGCCGGCGTCGGCGTGGACAACGTAGACGTCGATGCCGCCACCGAGCGCGGTGTGATCGTGATGAACACGCCCTCGGGCAACACGATCGCCACCGCTGAGCTGACCTTCACGCACATCCTGTGCGGCGCCCGCCCGGTGCCCCAGGCCGCGCAGTCCATGCGCGATGGCAAGTGGGACCGCAAGAGCTTCTCGGGCATCGAACTTTTTAAGAAGACGCTCGGCGTGATCGGTCTCGGCCGCATCGGCGCCGAGGTGGCCAAGCGCGCGCAGGCCTTCGGCATGACCGTCGTGGCCTACGATCCCTATCTTTCGCCCAACCGCGCCAAGGCCATGCAGATCGAGGCCCTGTCGCTCGACGACCTGCTCAAGCAGTCCGACTACATCACGGTCCACATGCCGCTGACCGAGCAGACCCAATACATGATCGACGAGGCCGCGCTCGCGAAGTGCAAGAAGGGCGTGCGTCTCTTCAACTGCGCCCGCGGTGGCATCATCAAGGAGGCCGCCCTCGTGGCCGCGCTCAAGTCCGGCCACGTGGCCGCCGCCGGTCTCGACGTGTTCGAGGAGGAGCCGCTCGCCGCCGATCACGAGCTGCGCAAGTTTCCCAACGTTTCCCTCACGCCGCACCTTGGTGCCTCGACCGCCGAAGCGCAGGACGCCGTGGGCGTGGAAGTCGCCGAGCAGATCGCCGACGTGCTCGCCGGCGGCGTGATCCGCAACGCCGTGAACATGCCGTCCCTCGACGCCGCGACCCTCAAGGTCATCGGGCCTTACCTCGAACTCGGCGGCAAGCTCGGCACGCTCGTGCAGCAGCTGGCCACCGACCGTGTGGAGAAGCTCCGCATCACTTACTTTGGCAAGATCGTCGAACTCGACGCCAACCCCGTCACGCGCGCCGTGCAGCGCGGGTTCCTCAGCCGCATCAGCAGCGAGAGCCTGAACTTCATCAACGCCCCCGTGGTGCTCGAGCGCCTCGGCGTGCAGGCCGAGGTTGTGAAGTCCAACGCTGAGACCGATTACACCGAGCTGATGCTGGTCGAGGCCATCACGGCCAGCGGCGAGGTTTTCTCGGCCGCGGGCACGCTTCTCGGCAAGGGCAATAGCCCGCGCATCGTGGCCCTCAACGGCCGCGAGATCGAGGCCGAGCCGAAGGGCGCGCTGCTCGTCTATGTTAACCACGACGAGCCGGGCATCATCGGCATGGTCGGCACCCTGCTCGGTCGCGAAAAGGTGAACATCGCTGCCATGTCGCTGAGCCGCAACAACGCCGGTGGCACCGCGCTCTGCGTGCTCAATCTCGACAGCGTCCCCACGGAAGCGACGGTTAAGGAGTTGACCAGCCATCGGGCCATCAAACAGGCTCAGGTCGTCAATCTCTGATGCCTTTCGCCGGACTCCTCGTCGCTGCCATCACCGGATACTTTCTCGGGTCACTGCCCTTCGGGGCCATCGTGGCCCGGGCGCATGGCGTCGATATCTTCAAGGAGGGTAGCGGCAACCCTGGCGCCACGAACGTCAAGCGCGTGCTCGGCGAGAAGTTTGGCGCCAAGGGCAAGCGGGCCGGCAACCTGGTGTTTGCGCTCGACGTGCTGAAGGGCGCGCTGGCGGCCGCTTGGGCCTTCCTCGCCCGAACGGGCACGACCGTGACCTTGGATTTTGAGGGCTGGGCCGGATTCGGCGTCACGACCATCGCGGGCGACGACTGGCGCCTGATCGGCCTCACCGGCGCGGTGGCCGCCGTGCTCGGGCACTCGTTCTCGATCTTCACCAAGTTCAAGGGCGGCAAGGGCGTCGCCACCGCCGCCGGCGGCGTGCTCGTGCTCGTCCCCGTTTCCTGCCTGATCGGCGCCGCCGTGTGGGTGGTCACGTTCTACGCCACGCGATACGTCTCGCTCGGCTCAATCCTCGCCGCCGTCGCCGTGCCCGTGGCCAGCTGGCTGCGCGGCAACCCGATCTACCTGAACGTCGTCGTCACCGCCCTCGGCCTCTTCGTGATCATCCGTCACCGGGAGAACATCAAAAGGCTGATGAACGGGACCGAGAACAAGTTCGCGAAGAAACCACCTGAGCAGGGCTGATTTGTGCAGGTCGGCCTGAGGGCAGGCTATGACGTGGGGATGCCAATCCCGCCTTGCCAAGGCGCGGGGGGGCGCGCCATTTAGTTGGGTTTACGACAATGGCTCTCATCGTCCAGAAATACGGCGGCACCTCGGTCGGCGACATCGACCGGATCAAGAACGTTGCCCAGCGCATCAAAAAGTCCCGTGACGAGGGACACGGCCTGGTGGTCGTCGTCTCGGCCCGTTCCGGCGTCACCAATGAGCTGATCGCCAAAGCCAAAGCCATCACCGACCGGCCCGACACGCGCGAGATGGACATGCTCCTGGCCATCGGCGAGCAAGAGACCATCGCCCTGACCGCCATGGCGCTGCACGCCATCGGTATCCCGGCCGTGTCCTACACCGGCGCGCAGGCGGGCATCGTCACCGACCAGGTTTTCACCAAGGCCAAGATCAAGCAGATCGCCCCGAAGAGCATCATGGCCGACCTCAAGGCCGGCAAGGTCGTGATTGTCGCCGGCTTCCAGGGCATCAACGAGCACGGCCAGATCACCACGCTCGGCCGCGGCGGCTCCGACCTCACCGCCATCGCGCTCGCCGCCGCCTGCAAGGCCGACAAGTGCGAGATCTACACCGACGTGGACGGCGTCTATACGACCGACCCGCGCATCGTGAAAGAGGCGAAGAAAATCCAGGAGATCAGCTACGACGAGATGCTCGAGCTCGCCAGCCTCGGCTCCAAGGTCATGCAGTCGCGCTCCGTCGAGTTCGCCAAGAAATACGGCGTCGTGTTCGAGGTCCGCTCCAGTTTCAACCACAACCCGGGAACCATCGTGAAAGAAGAAGTCGCCTCCATGGAAAAAGTAGTCGTCCGCGGCGTCGCCGTGGACAAGGACCAGGCCAAGGTCGTCATCACCGGCCTGCCGGACAAGCCGTCCGCCGCCGCGACCATCTTCACGGCGCTGGCCGACGCTGCCATCAACGTGGACATGATCGTGCAGAACGTCGCCCACACCGGCGTGGCGGACATCACCTTCACCGTGCAGCGCGACGACGCGCAGAACGCCGTGCGCGTGCTGCCGGCCGTGCTCAAGAAGATCGGCGGCGGCGAGCTCAAGGCTTTCGACAACATCGCCAAGCTCTCCGTGGTCGGCGTCGGCATGCGCACGCACGCCGGCGTGGCGGCCGCGCTGTTCACCGCGCTCGGTGAGAAGGGCATCAACATCCAGCTCATCGGCACCTCGGAGATCAAGATCACCGTCGCCGTGGACCGCGCCAAGGCCGACGAGGCCGTGCGCGCCGCCCACGCGGCGTTCGGGTTGGAGAAGTGACGCGCCTCAATCGTTCTCGTTCTCCTACTCGTAATCTTTATCCCGGCATTGCCTTGATCGAGAAAGAGAACGATTAAGAGAAAGAGAACGATGAAATACGTCTCCACCCGCGGTCTGACCGAGCCCGTTTCCTTCAACGAAGCGGTGGCCATCGGGCTCGCGCCGGATGGCGGGTTGTTTCTGCCGGAAAGCCTGCCGGACATCAGCCCGCGGCTGCCGGCGTGGAAGAACCTGAGCTACCCCGAGCTTTGCACGGAGTTCCTCTCGCTCTTCGCGACGGACATCCCGGCCGACGTGCTGGAGCAAATCGTGCACCGTTCCTACGGCACGTTCACGCATCCCGACATCGCGCCGCTGCGGAAGATCGACCCCAAGCTCTACGTGCTGGAGCTCTTCCACGGGCCGACGCTCGCGTTCAAGGACTTTGCCCTGCAGTTCCTCGGCAACCTCTACGGCTGGCAGTGCGCGCAGAAAAACCGCAGCATCAACGTGCTCGGCGCCACCTCGGGCGACACCGGCGCCGCCGCCATCCACGGCCTGCTCGGCAAACCGCACACCGCGATCTTCATCCTGTATCCCGAGGGCCGGGTCTCGCCGCTCCAGGAGCGCCAGATGACCTGCACCGGCGCGGCCAACGTCCACGCCATCGCCATTGACGGCAGCTTCGACGACGCGCAGCGCGTGCTGAAGGACATCTTCGCCAACAAGAGCTTCGCCTCGCAGCACAACCTCTCGGCGGTGAACTCGATCAACATCGCCCGCGTGCTGGCGCAGTCGGTGTATTACCTCTACGCGTGGCTGCGGCTGCCCGAGGCCGACCGCGAGAACGTCGAGTTCGTGGTGCCCACGGGCAACTTCGGCAACGTCTTCGCCGGCTGGCTGCTCCAGCAGATGGGCGTGCCGGTCATGGGCTTCAAGGTCGCGACCAACCGCAACGACATCCTGCACCGGCTGTTCACCACCGCCGAGTATCGCAGCGGCGAAGTGCATCCCAGTCTCGCACCTTCCATGGACATCCAGGTCGCGTCGAACTTCGAGCGGTTTCTCTACTACGCGCTCGACGAAAACCCGACGCGCGTGAATGCGGTCATGGCGCAGATCAAGACCACCGGCTCCTACCGCTTCGACCTGCTGAATAAGTCCGTGTTCAGCTCCTCCTCGGCCAGTGACGAAGAGATCTCCGCGATCATCAAGCGTGTGTATGAGCGTTACCGCTACGTCGTGGACCCGCACACGGCCTGCGCGTTCAAAGACCTCAACCCGTCGCGCGTGAGCGTGGTGTTGTCCACCGCGCATCCGGCCAAGTTTCCCGCCGCGATCCAGGCGGCCATCGGACAGGAGCCCACCGCGCCTGCCCTCGACGAACTGAAGTCGCGGGCCATCGTGAAGCATCGCCTGCCGGCCGACGCCGAGGCGATCAAGGCCTTCATCCGCCAGCGGGCGGTGTGAGTCAGGAAGCGGGTTTAGCAAGGTGGCCCGCTGCGGGAGCAGCGGGATCGCGCGGTGGGAAGTTAATTCCTGTCCCTGCGCTGCCGCGCAGGGCTACAGTAGTTGCGATGGATCCCGTCTCCGCGGGGGAACAACGTAGCCGTTCCCGGACCACGCTTTCATCCCTCGTTGGCGGGACTCAAGCGCGGCTACAAGAGCGGCGCGAGCAACCGGGCGATTTCCTCGCCGATGGAGGGGAAGAAGCGGCGAGCCCTCTGCTTTTCCGGCAGGGGACGGCTCAGCGCGAAGACCTCCTCGCACCAGGAGCGCACGACCGCGGCTTCCTCCGGCGAATAGGCGACGAGACCGATCTCGAAGTTCACGAAGAGGCTGCGCAGGTCCATGTTGGCCGAGCCGAAGAGCGTGGTTTCGCCGTCCACGAAGAGCAGCTTCGCGTGGTTCATGCCGGGCTGGTAGAGCAGCACCTTCACGCCGGATTTCTGGAGCTCGCGCAGGTGGTGGCGGCGGGCGAGGTCGGTGATGCGGTGGTTGGAGCGGGCGGGCACCACGAGGCGCACGTCGAGCCCGGCACGGGCCTGCACCATCAGCGAGCGCTGCAGCACCTCGTCGGGGATGAAGTAGGGCGTTACGATCCACACGCTGCGCTGCGCCTGTTGCACGAGCGAGAGGATGCCCTCGTAGAGCGGATCGCCCACGACGTCCGGTCCGCTGGCCACGACCTGCAGGTTGGCCTGGCCGGCCGGACGGGGCCACTCGGGCGGCAATTCGCGCTGCAACGCCGGCAGCGGCTGCCCGCTGGCGTAGGCCCAGTCGGCGAGGAAGATTTCCTCGATTTGCCGCACGGCTGGACCTTGGATGAGCGCCCCGAGGTCGCGCCAGCGGCGCCGGAGGGGCGTGGGGCCCATATACTCGACGGCGAGGTTGCGACCGCCCACGGCGGCGATCCGATGATCAATGATCACGATTTTGCGGTGATTGCGGAGATTGGCCGAGCCGCGGGTCTGGATGGGAAAGACCGGCATGAACTTCACGACCTCGCCTCCGGCCTTGCGGATCGGGTCGCAGAAACCCCCGCTGGTGCGGAAACACCCCAGCGCGTCGAGCAGCAGGCGGACCTTGACGCCTTCGCGTGCGCGTTGGGCGAGCAGCTGCACGATTTTCCGGCCGACCTCGTCGTTGCTGAGGATGAAGGTCATGAGGTGGATGCTCTCGTGGGCTTCGCGAATGCCTTTTTCCAAGGTGGCGAAGGACTCTTCACCGCTCGTGAGGAAACGCACCTGGTTGCCGCCGATGGGCGGGCAGGCGCCGTCGCGGGTGAAGACGCGGGACGCGAAGCCGGCGTTGTCGGGCACGGTGACATCGCCGGGGCTGGTTGGGCAAAGCCGGGCCTTGCGCGCGGCGAGCTTGCGGATCTTGCGGCCGCCGAGCAGCAGGTAGAGTGGCACACCGACGTAGGGGATGAAGGCGATCGCGAGGAGCCACGCGAAGGTGTTGCCCGGCTGTTTGCGCTCGCTCATCAGGCGGGCGATGGCGAACACGGCCAGCAGGAAACCGATGACGGTCAGCAGGTGGGAGAGGATACCGCTGGCGACGGGGTGTTTCGCCATGGTTTCGAAGGTCTGTTCAACCTCATCCATAGACGGCATGGTTCCCGACCCGGCGTGGCTTGGCAAGGCCGGCGGAAAAGGAAAAGCCCGCATCCTGCGGAGGATGCGGGCTTTCTCAAAGTGGTGGTGGAGACTGGAGTCGAACCAGTGAACGGCAAGAGCCGAATTGATTTACAGTCAACGTCCTTTGGCCACTTGGATACTCCACCATCAAATGAACGAACGGTGAAGGTATGGGTGCGTTTTGCCCTTTGCCAAGAGGTTTTTTGCCAGAAGCGGAACTGGCCTTTTCGGGCGGCTCCAGGCCCCTGCAAAAGGCGAAACGCCCAGACGGCCACCGTAGCCCTGCGCGGGAGCGCCGGGACCAGACGTCCGCGCGATACCGGAGTCCCGCTGCTCCGGCAGCGGGCTACAACGACGCATGCAGGTCTTCGCGGCTACGGCTTGGTTTGTCTGCCTCAGATCACGCCCGCCTCGCGGAAGCTGTAAAAACCCCGGCCATGCGGGTCGGCGCCGGCTTGGCCGATGATCACATGGTCAAGCAACTCGATGTCGAGGGCCTTGGCGGCCTCGCGCAATTGGCGGGTGACCTGCACGTCCGCCGCGCTAGGGGCGGGGTCGCCGCTGGGGTGGTTGTGAACGCAGATGACCGAGGTGGCGCCGTGATGGACGGCTTCGCGAAACACCTCGCGCGGATGGGCGAGGCTGCTGGTCGCGGTGCCGGAGGTAAGCTCGACCTGGCGGATGAGGCGGTTCTTGCGGTTCAGGCAGAGCACCACGAACTTCTCGACACTCAGGCCGGCGGACAGGGCGCGGAAATGGGCAAACACGAGCTCGGGGCGGTTGAGCAGGGGACTCTCTCCGTGATCGGCCGCAGCCACGCGCCGGGCGATCTCCATCACCGTGATGAGCTGGAGTGCCTTCACGCGGCCGATGCCCTTGACCTTGCGGTAGTCCGCTTCGCGCCAGCGGGTGAGGGCGGCGAGCGAGCCGGCCTCGGTGACGAGCTGGCGGCTGATACTGAGGACGCTCTGGCCTTTCTGGCCGCTGCGCAGCAGCATGGCGAGCAGTTCGGAATCGCTCAGGGCGCCGGGGCCGAGCTTTTCAAGTCGCTCCTGCGGACGTTCGCCGACGGCGAGGTCCTGGATGCGGGGCGTGGGATAGACGGAAGCGGGGTTGCTCATGGGCCGCGTGCTTTCGCCCGGGCCCACGGGCTGGCACTTAGAAGTGCTTCACGTAGGCGTTGCGCCTGAGTTTCTCGAGCCAGCGCTCGGTGGCGCGGCGGGAACCCTGTTGCACGAGTGCCCGCTCGATGTCGGGGCGGACCTCGTCAATCGGCAGGTTGCCGGCGTATTTGCGGTCCTCGGCGAAGAAAATGAAGGCGCCCTCGGCGGTGATGAGCGGCTTGCTGCGCTCGCCCTTCTTCAGGTCGAAGATCACGTCGCTGAAT
The DNA here is from genome assembly GCA_966252395.1 of uncultured Oleiharenicola sp. Taxonomy (GTDB): domain Bacteria; phylum Verrucomicrobiota; class Verrucomicrobiia; order Opitutales; family Opitutaceae; genus Lacunisphaera. The sequence goes on from CBINOW010000045.1 coordinate 15,409, forward strand.
TCCTTGCGCAGGTCGGGACGACGCTGCCAGCCCCAGTCGCCGCCGCGGCTCTTGCGCGGGTCGCTGCTGTATTTGCGGGCCACATCGGCGAAGCTCGCACCGGCGTCCATCTCGGCGATGACGGCGTCGGCCTTGGCGCGGAGCGTGTCGTCGGTGTCGTCCGCGGCGCGGCTGATCTGGATGAGGCGCAGGTGGACGCTGTCCTCCTGGTAGAAACGCTCCTTGTTCTCGTTGTAGAAGTCCTCAATGCGCACCGGGCTGACCGTGCTGCCGGACTTGGCCTGCTGCTGGCGCATGAAGTTGTAGATCATGTCCTCCTCGATTTCGCGGCGGTATTCTTTTTGCGAAATGCCGCGGGAGCGGAGGTAGGCGAGATACTTGCTGCGGTCGCCCTCGAACTGGGTGATGATCGTTTCGGCCAGCTGGTTGTCGATGTAGCTGGCGGGGACGCGACGCTTCTCGTCCTTGTAGAATTCCTTCACGATCAGGACGCGATCAATGAGGTTCTGGATGACCTCGTTTTGCAGGCCTTCGAGCTTCTCGTTGAAATCCTGTTCGTTGCGGGCCTGTTTCTGGATCTCGGGGATGAGCGGCCCGATCTCGCGGCGCACGTCATCCACCGTGATGATTTTTTCCTCTGCGATTGCCACTATGCCGTTGGCGTAGCGCAAGTTGAGATTGTCGCCTTGCTGGGCTTGCGCGATACCGACAACACCGGCGGCGAGGGTCAGGATCGAGATGCGGAAGCGGCGGAGACTCATCATTTAGCGGGGAGATTGTGCAGAAACGTGATTATTTCTTTCAACCTTGCAAGGGGGGTGGGGGCGGTCAAGCGGGGAAAGCGACTGCTGAGCTGGATGAAATCATCGCGGCGGCCCGAGTGGCGCAGGCACTTCAACCGGTTGCCGTCGGTTTCGACGGACAGGATGCCCTTTTGTTCCGCGCGCACCCGGATTTCGGTGACTAGCAGCAGCGCGCGGACCGGTTCGCCGAAGCGCCCGAAGCGGTCGCGCAGCTCCTGTTCGAGGTCCTTCACCTGCTTGGTCGTCTCGGCGAGGGCCAGTTTCCGGTAAAAGTCGATGCGCAGGCGGGTCTCGGCAATGTAGGCCGAGGGCAGGCGGGCCTGGATGCGGTCAATCTCCCCTTCGCTGCGTTCCGCCTGACGGAGCGCGCTGAAGCTGCCGGTGACCTCGGCGCGCGGGGCCTCGGCGTCGGCGCCCTCGCCGACGAAGACGAAGTCGAGCTTCACGTTGGCGCGGACGTGCGCGGCCTGTTTCTCGCCCTTGAGGCGGGCCACGCTCTGGCGGAGGAGCTGGCAGTAGAGCTCGAAGCCTACGCCGACGATGTGGCCGCTCTGCTCGGCACCGAGCAGGTTGCCCGCGCCGCGCAGCTCGAGGTCGCGCATCGCGATGCGAAAGCCCGCGCCGAGCTGATTGTGTTGGCGGATCGCGGTCAGGCGCTGGCGGGCGAGATCGAGCACGCGTGCGTGACGGTGCAGGAGCAGGTAGGCGTAGGCCTGGTGCTTGAAACGGCCCACGCGCCCGCGGAGCTGGTAGAGCTGCGACAACCCGAAGCGGTCCGCACCCTCGATGATCAGCGTGTTGCAGTTCGGGATGTCGAGGCCGCTCTCGATGATCGTGGTGCACACGAGCACCTGGTAACGCCCGGCGACGAACTCGGTCATCACGCGCTCGAGTCCGTCGGCGCCCATCTTGCCGTGGCCGACGCCCACTGTGACACCGGGCAACAGCTGCCCGAGGCGTGTGGCGACGAGGTCGATCGTCTGCACCCGGTTGTGCAGGTAGAACACCTGGCCGCCGCGCCGCAACTCGTGTTGGATGGCCTCGACGACCAGTTTCTCGTCGTAGCTTTTGACGATGGTCTGGATGGGCAGGCGATTGGTCGGCGCGGTTTCGATCGTGCTGAGGTCGCGCGCGCCCGTGAGCGCGAGGTAGAGTGTGCGCGGGATCGGCGTGGCGCTCATCGCGAGCATGTCCACGTGTGCGCGCCAGCGCTTGAAGACTTCCTTGTGCTTCACGCCGAAGCGCTGCTCCTCGTCCACGATCACGAGGCCGAGGTCCTTGAACTTCACGTCGTCCTGCACGAGCCGGTGCGTGCCGACGACCACGTCGATCTTGCCGGCGGCGAGCGCGGCGAGGATGCCTTCCTGCTCCTTGCGCGTGCGGAAGCGGCTGAGCATCTCGACCGCGACCGGGTAGCCGGCCATGCGCTCGCGGAAACTGTTCAGATGCTGCTGGGCCAGCACGGTCGTCGGCACTAGCACCGCCACCTGCCGGCCGCCCATCACGGCCTTGAACGCGGCGCGGATCGCCACTTCCGTCTTGCCGAAACCCACGTCGCCGCACACGAGCCGGTCCATCGGACGCGTGCGCTCCATGTCGGCCTTCACGTCCACGATGGCCTTCATCTGGTCGGGCGTCTCGGTGAACGGGAACGCGGCCTCGAACTCGCGCTGCCAGACGTTGTCCTCGGCAAACGCGTGACCCGGCTGCGCTTCGCGCTTGGCCTGGATGGCGAGCAGCTCCGCGGCGAGGTCGAGCGTGGCGCGTTCGGCAGCCTGGCGTGCCTTTTCCCAACGGCCGGAGCCGACGCGCCCGAGCTGCGGCTTGGCTTTGGAGAGGCCGACGTAACGGCTGATGAGGTGCGATTCCTGCAATGGCACGTGCAGGGTCACGTGATCGTCGAACTCCAGCGAGATGACCTCGCGCACGCCGTCGGCGCTCTCGAGCTTGGTCAGGCCGCGGAACTGGGCGATGCCGTGCTGGAGGTGGACGACGAAGTCGCCTTCAACCAGCTCGGAGAAATCGAGCAACTGGTCCACGGCCGATTGCGCGGCGATGGCGCGTTTGGGCAGGGAACGTCGCTGGCGTTTGCGGCCGAAGATCTCGGTTTCGGAGACGACGACCAGGCCTTTGGGTAGAGCGGCGAGTCCCTTCGCCGCCGTTGTATCCTCGGCGCGGAGCGGAGTCCGCGCCCTACCATCGCGATACGTCACGCGAAATCCTTCGCTCAATGCACCACGCAGGAAACGGGGTTTGAGCGCGCGCAGTTCCTTGTCGTCCTCAAGCAGTTCGCGCACGCGCTGTTCTTCGCCTTCCTTGGAAACCACGAAGTCCACGGCGTAGCCCGCTTGCTGCCAGGCCAGCACCTTTTCCAGGAAGTCGCGGCGGGCTTCGTCCTCGGCTTGCAGGCGTTCGTGGGCGAGCTGGCGTTCCTCGGGGTAGGAGCGGTGATGAGAGAGCGATTCGGTGTCCCACGTCTCCTCCTCGCCGGCGCCGTCGAAGAGTTCGCTGGCGAGGTCGAGGTCGCTGAGGCCAAAGAGGCGGGCGCAAATTTGGGGTAGGGCGGCGAGTCCCTTCGCCGCCGTTGCCTTATCGGCGGGCTGCGGAGTATCCGCCCGACCGCCCAAATCAAACACCTCCTCGACGGCCTTGGGTTCGATGATGGCGGCGTGAGCGGCGGAACCGAGGTAGTCGAGGAGGCTGGCCTGCATGCCGCTCGTGTGCAGGCGTGCGGCGGCGGTCAGCGTGATACGCTCGACCGCTTCACCCGAGCGCTGCGTGACCGGGTCGAGCGCCTTGATCTCCTCCAGCGTATCCCCAAAGAAATCCAACCGGTAAGGCTGGTGCGCGGTGATCGGATAGACGTCCACGATGCCGCCGCGCACCGCGTATTGGCCCGGCGCCTCGCAGACGGCCTCGCTGTCGTAGTCGTAGGCGCGGAGCAGATCGAGCAGCCCTTGAAACGGGCGGGCCTCGCCGCGCTGCAGGCTGGTTTCGCGCGAGGAGAAATCCTCCGGCGGCGGCACCGGCTGGAGTAGGGCGGCGGGGGTGGTGAGGATGAGGAGCGTTTGCTGGAGGCGGGGTGCCCTCACCCGGCTGGCTGCATCCTCGCGGGGTGAGGGCCCCCCGCCACCAAGGAAAGTCAACCCGCGCAGCTTGCTCAGCACGGCAAGCCGGTCGCTGGCGGCGTTGAAGGCCTCGCGCATCTCACGGTTGTCGGTCTGGGCTTCGGGGAAGGCGAGAATGTCGAGGGCGGGGCCGCCGCCGGCTTGGTGGAAAAGGGCGATGTCCTCGGCCAGCGAATCGGTGCGTGCGGCCTCCTCGTGGACCACAAGCCAGACCGGGGCAGGGTGCGTGCGGACCAATTCCGCGAGGGCATGGGGGTGCGCTGCCGGACAAATTCCGGTGAGCCTCATGCTTTTACTGGCCGTGAAATCGGACACGGGGGAGGGCCAACGTGCAGGCTAACGGTCGGCGCGCAACCTTAGAGAAATTTCAAACGCCAAAGTCCAAACGCCAAAGAAATGAAAAATCCCAACCTCAAACCGCGACTGGAGTCTTTGGGATATTCGCGGGCCTGGCTTTTATTTGGAACTTGGCGTTTGGCCTTTGGGGGTTTCGGCACGCAGCAACGCGAGTCCCACGCGGGCGGCGGCTTCCTCGGCGGACTTCTTGGAGGAACCGGAGCCGCTGCCGATCTTGCGCTCGTTCAGGAAGACCTCGACCTCGTAAATCTGGGCGTGGCGCGGTCCGGTGGTGGCGCTCACGAGATAGTTCAGGGCATTGTTTCCGTGCACAGGCTGGATCAGCTCCTGCAGACGGCCTTTCGGATTTTCGGCGTCCTCTGACACGGCCAAGCGTTGGGTGAGCGGGCCATACCATGCGAGCACCAGGCGCTGGGTGGTGGCGAGGTCGCTATCGAGATAGACAGCGCCGACGAGCGCCTCGAAGGCGTCCTCTAGGATCGAGGCGCGGTTACGTCCACCGGAGTCTTCCTCGCTCTTGTTGAGTCGCAGGCTGGCGTCGAGGCCGAGGTCGCGCGCCATTTGCGTGAGGAAGCCGCCTTTCGACAACACGGCCCGGCGGCGGCTCATCACGCCCTCGCGGTCTTCCGGGAACTCGCGGTAGAGGGCATCGGTGAGGATGAACTGCAGCACCGAGTCGCCGAGGAATTCGAGCCGTTGGTTGTGCGCCCCGGCCTGGGCATTGTCCTGTAGAAAGGAGGGGTGGGTCAGAGCCTCGGTGAGCAACGCCTGGTTCCGGAAACGGTAACCCAAGCGGGATTCGAGGACTGTGGGGGAGTCGGTCACGGGCAGGGAAATCACAAACGCCAAGGGCCAAAGGCCAAATAAATTTCAAGTTTCATGGCGAAAACTATTTGGCGTTTGGAGTCTGGATTTTGGCGTTTGCTGAACGCAGTTCAGCTGCTGGCGCTTGAGTAGCGGCGCAGGCCGCGGTGGAAAACGACGACCGCGAGGCCGAACCAGAGGGCGGTGATGGCGACGAGTCCCGCAGCCAGTTGCCCGTTGAAGCCGTGAAGGAGGGTGCTGGCGGGGGTGTTGCTGACGACGACGACCGGGAGCACCCACACGAACGCGACCTTGGCGAGGCCGACAAAGGCCGCCCGGGGCAGGCGCGAGAACTCGCTCAGAGTGAAGTAGCTGCCCTCGATGCCCTGCACGCTGGTGATCCAGAAGGCCGGCGCGATGCACAGCACGAGCATGCTGTAGTGAATGATCACGCCGCAGGCGACCATCAGCCCGTAGGACAGGATGTCGAGCAAGCCCGGTTGCAGGCCGAGCTGCCGGGCCGAGTAGATGACCACACCGAGCGCGACGAGGGAGTTGAGCAGGCTGTCGGGATCAATCTTCCGGGTCGTGGCGGTGAACATGACGTTGCCCGGCTGCGCCACAAAGAAGTCGAAGTGCCCGCTGCGGATGTTGCGGCCCATTTCGAAGATGCTGCTCCAGAAGAACCCCATCAGGAACCGCTGGATCAGGAGCGAAGTGCCCACGAGCAGCATCATCTCGTATTTGGTCCAGCCCGCGACGGTGTCAGTGTGGCGGTAAATGACCGAGACCATGAGCAGGTTCACCGTCATCCAGAACAGCTCGACCAGCGCCCACACGAAGAAGTCGCCGCGAAACATCATCATCCGCATGATGCAGTAGCGCGCGGAAGTCAGCCAGAGGCGGGCGTAGTGGGACATGGGAAAGGAAGAAGGATGAAGGAAGAATTAAGAAGGGAAGGAAGGGGAGACAGTGGGCGGATCGGCTTCGGGATATTTCTTAATTCATCATTCCTAATTCAGACTTCTTCTCAGCCGCCGACCGCGGTGTGCAGGCGGAGGCCGCGACGCCAGAGAATTTGGCCGAGGGCGAGGATGATCACGGCCCAGCCGGCCTGGATGCCGAGGCCGGCCAGCGCAGCCGACGGGTCGTTGAGGCGGCCGGTGAAGATCGCGACCGGGAAATACATCTGGTAGTAGTAGGGCAGGAACTGCGAGATGCGGAAGAGCCACTCGGGCATCAGATCGAGTGGGAAGATTTGTCCGCCGAGCACCGACTCCAGCGCCATGGAAAGGATCACGAAGCCCTGGATCTCAAGAAACCAGAAGCTCAGCATGCCGAAGCAGTAGGCGATGCCGAACTGGATGATCGCCGACAGGAACAGCGCCGGCAGGCCGACGGCCAGACGCCACGGGTCGGTCGGCAGCACGAGGTGTTCGCCGATGAGCGGCAGGCTCACGATGAGTGGCAGCAAAATGAGCAAACCGGTGACGAGGCGCGCGGCCACGTAGATGCTGAAGCGGTAGGCGAAGTAATTCACCGGTTTCAGGAGGAACTGGTTGATCAGGCCGCCGCGGATTTCCTCGCTGATCTGGTAGTCCTCGTTGAAGGCCCCGATCATGAACTGCGCGATCAACAGGGCGACGAAGTAGGTGAAGGTCTGCGCGAAGTTGAATCCACCGATGAGCGGGCTCCCCGCGTAGGCTGCGCCCCAGAGGATGAACACCACGATCAGGTGGAAGAACGAGAAGAAGCCGCGCACGGCAAAGTTCACCCGGTAGATCAGGTTGCTTTGCAGGCCGACCAGAAAGGTCACCCGGTATTTGTTGAGCGTGGCGAGCATTACCGAAGGCGGAAGGATGAAGGAAGAGGGAGGAAGTCGGAGGTCAGAAATCGAATTGCAGAGGTCGGAAGGCGGAAGTCAGAGGAGGATGGGGGAAATCGCAAGCAAGCTGTCGGCGGAGGTCTCGCGTCCCCTCAGGGTAGGGGCCGATCTCCGAGCGGCCCGGCCATACGCCTCGGATGGAGGGCGGGTCTCCGCACCCGCCGGGTCTTGGGTGGAGCCGGCCCGCCCTCGGGCCGGTGTTTTCGATCCCCGGGGCGAGGGCGCCCCGGCTCCAATTGATTTGCTTGGAGGGCACAGCTCCCGCTGTGCCGTTTACCGGGCAACTCAACTGGTCAATTCAGCCCGTGCGGCCTGCCATCCGTAGCCTTGGCGAAGGATGGAGCGCGGGCTCCACCTCAGGCGGTGGCTTCCTTGAGGCTGAAGCGCTCCGCGACTTCCTTGGCGAGGTCGCGGTAGGCCTTGGCGCCAGGGCTCTGGGCGTCGTAGGCGAAGATGGGTTTGCCGAAGCTCGGGGCCTCGCTCAGGCGCACGGTGCGCGGGATGAGCGTGGAGAAAATTTTGTCGGGCAGGTGCTGGCGGACTTCCTCGACCACCTGCTTGGCAAGGTTGATGCGGCTGTCGAACATCGTCATGACGATGCCGCCCACGTCGAGGGTGGGGTTGACGCCGGCCTGTTTGAGGCGTTCCACGACCTTGAGGATCTGGCCAAGGCCCTCGAGGGCCATGTATTCGCACTGGAGGGCGATGAGGAGGTGGTCGGCGGCGGCGAGGGAGTTCATGGAGAGCATGCCGAGGGCGGGCGGGCAGTCGATGATGATGGCGCGGTAGCCGCCGGAGTTACGCAGGGGTTCGAGCACGGTGCGCAGGCGCATGAGGTAGTTCTGCTGTTGGGCCAGCTCGATCTCGATGGCGGCGAGGTCCTGTTCGGAAGGAATGAGCGCGAGGTGCGGCCAGGCGGTGGGCGTGAGCATCTCGAAGGCGCTGCCCTCGCCGTGGAGCGGGCCGTAGAGGCTCTTGCCCTCCTGTTTCTCCACACCGAGGGCGCTGGTGGCGTTGGCCTGCGGATCAAGGTCCACCACGAGGGTGTGGATCTTGCGCTCGGCGAGGGCCGCCGCGAGGTTGACGGCGGTGGTGGTCTTGCCGACGCCGCCCTTCTGGTTGGCGATGGTGAATACAGTGCAGCCCATGCCGGCGATTAATCGGGAAGCGGACAGGGGAGTCTAGCGCGAAGTGGCCGGACCGGAGCAACGGATCGGAATGGCCACAAAAAGCGCAAAGAACGCAAAAGGAAGGCATCCACCGAGGTGAGCCGGGACAGGGCTTAGCCACGGATGACGCGGATGGGGGATTATGATCTGAGCCGCTGAAACGCGGAAAGAGACAGCCGAGCCAAGCGTCTCAAAAAACAGCGCTTTGCTACACTCCGCCCGTTTTCTGATTGGAGGTGCGGGGCGGAATCGAACCGCCGAATAGAGCTTTTGCAGAGCTCGGCCTTACCACTTGGCTACCGCACCGGACCAGACGAGCGCGCAACTTGGGTCAATTTTTCGGGTTCCGCAAGAACTGAAATGCAGTGGCAAATTCTCCATTTCACAGCGGTTTCTCCTCCTCGTCCGCCTCCGTCTTCAGCTCGTGGAGCGGGGGGACTTTCCGGAGGGAGGGGGCGAGCCAGGCGATGAGGGCGGTGACGGCGATCGTGCCGAGGCCGCCGACGCCGGCGGCGATCACGGGACCGAAGAGAGCGGCCATCAGGCCGGCGCGGAGGGACGAGATCTCGTTGGAGGAGCCGATGAAGAGCTGGTTCACGGCGGTCACCCGGCCGCGCAGGCTGTCGGGGGTCAGCAGTTGCACGAGGGTGTGGCGGACGACGACGCTGTAGTTGTCGAAGCAGCCGCTCAGGAAGAGCGCGACGAGCGAGAGCCAGAAGGTCGTGGAGACGCTGAACAGCGTGAGCGCGGCGCCGAAGCCGGCGACCGACCAGAGCATGAGCAGGCCGGGGCGCTGCGCCGAGGCGCGATGGGCGGTGAACATGGCCATCGCAATGGCACCGGCGGCGGGTGCAGCGCGCAGCCAGCCGAGGCCGGCGGGGCCGACGTGCAGGATCTTGTCGGCGTAGATGGGCAGGAGCGCGGTGACGCCGCCGAGGATCACCGCGAAGAGGTCGAGCGACATGGCGGCGAGCACGTTGGGGTTGCGCCACATGAACTTCACGCCGGCGAACATGCCCGTGCGCGGCGGGGCGGGCTTGCGCTCGGTGGCGAGGGGGCGGACGCCGGTGAGCATGACCACGAAGGTCGCCCCGGCGACCACATCGAGCACATACACGGTCGAGTAGTTGGTGAAGGCGACGATCAGACCGCCGAGAGCGGGGCCGAGCACGGTGGAGAGCTCGAAGGTGCTGGAGGTCCAGGTGATGGCGTTGCTCAGGGCGGACTGCGGCACGAGCGAGGGCACAAAGGAGCCGCGGGAGGGTCCGGCGAGCACGCGCAGGCAGGCCTGGACAAAAAGAATCAGGTAGGTGATCGGCAGCGCCGGGTTGTCGAAGCGGAGCGTGGCGGGGTCGGCGTGTCGCTCGAAGAGGAGGGCGATGCTGTGCAGCAGGCCGTTGGCGTGCTCCAAGAGGCCGAAGCGCGGGATGGCGGCGTGGTAGTGCGTGACGGCGACGAGCAGCAGCGAGAGGACGGTCGAGATGGCCGTCGTGCGCATGATGATGAGCCGGCGGTCGGCGCGGTCGGCCAGCGCGCCGGCCGGCAGCACGAGGGCGAAGAGCGGCACGACGTTGACCAGGCCGACGAGACCGAGGGCCGTGGCGGAGTTGGTCCACTGGTAGATTTGCCAGGCAGCGGCGACGTTGAAGGCCTGCCGGCCGATGTTGGCGAGGAAGTTGCCGATCAGGTAACGGCGGTAGCCGGTGTGGCGCAGCGCGGCGTAGGGATCATGGGCGCGCTCAGACATCGGAAGGATTAGCCACAAAAAACACGAAAAACGCAAAAGGGGACCAGCAGAGGAAAGGGGCACCACTGATGGGCTTCATCAATGATGAAGCTTTCGGAATCAGCTTTCGGCTGATCGCCTCCAGCGAGGGGTTTCGGGGACCGGCTAATCGCCGGTTGGGCGCAGGTCTGCGATCAGCAGACCCCCTGGTCCAAAACCGGAGACGATTAGTCGCAGGGGCAAAGGTAAGTTTCGCCGCTTGGCGAAACGGATGAGTGGTTTCACCGCACTCAGGCGAAGACGGATTGGCCACAAGAAGGCACGAGAAGGGCCTTGGCACGCAGCGGTTGATGTTCCGTGCGCCTATAGGCGCCTTGCGAGTGGCGTCGGCCGGATGATTTATTGTGCCTTTTCGTGGCAAAACTTCTGGGGAATCGCTCATCCCGCGAAGAAGGGGTTGTGCTGGCGCTCCTGCTTGAGGGTGGTGAGCGGGCCGTGGCCGCAGGCGAAGACGGTGTCCTGCGGGAGCTTGAAGAGCTTGGTCTTGTTGTTGCGCAACTGGGCCTCGTAGGAGACGACGCCACCGCCCATCGAACTGGCGAAGAGGGAGTCGCCGACGATGGCGAGCGGCCAGGCGAGGCCGGTGACGTAGAAGGTCGTCTGGCCCGGGGAGTGGCCCCAGGTGAAGAGGGTCTTGATCGAGACCTCGCCGAGGTGGAAGTGGGCGTTTTCTTGGAAGGTCTTCGCGCCAGCGAGCGGGGCGGGCTCGAGTTCGCTGGCCCAGACCTCGGCGCCGGTGGCGGCGAGTTTCGGCAGGTCGGCGACGTGGTCGTCGTGGGTGTGGGTGAGGAAGACGTAGCGCAGCGTGAGGCCCTCGGCGGCGACGGTGTCGAGGATGCCGGAGGCGTCGGCGCCGGTGTCGAAGGCGGCGGCGAGCTTGGTCTTCTTGTCCCAGATGAGGTAGGCGTTGACGGTCATGTCCTCGTGGACGGTGTTGAACATGGCGAAGCCGCGCGGGAAGACGGGCTGCTCGGGATACCACTCCTTGCGGGCGTGGGCCAGGAGGCTGTTGCGGCCGAGGCCGAGGGCGGTGGCGATGGCGCGCAGGGGCTGTTCGCGGATCTCGCCGGCTTTGACGGCCTTCAGCTCGGCGGGCGTGATCTTGGCCTTTTCGGCGAGGGCGTCGTCGGTGAGCTGATGGCCGCGCTGGGCCTTGCCGATGACGTCGTTGAAATTGTCCTCCAGGGGAATGCGTGGCATCCCGTCAGCGAATCACGCCGGGGCGGCTGCGCAAGTCCGGCGTTGGGCGAGACCAATCCGGGTGGAACCCACTAATGGATTCCGCCAACGGCGGAATCTTGGGAGTCCCCTCCGGCTTATCGCCTGCGGAGAAAATTCGGGGAGCCCGCTAATCGCGGGCTGGGAAAAGGTCTGCGATTAGCAGACCCCAAAATGAATCCCGCAGGCGATTAACCGGAGGGCACTTTGTAGGATTCGCTGTTGGCGAATCCCTATTAGTGGTTAATCAATTCGCACGTTGTGCCCGGCGACGCGGAGGGCGGCGGTGGCGGCTTCGACTTTGTCGGCTTTCACGAGGATGTAGTCGGTGTTGTAGGTCGAGAGGGCGAAGATGCTGATGCCGGCGGAGGCGAGCGGGGCGAGAGCAGCGGCGAGGATGCCCGTGAGGCCGAAGTCGAGCGGGCCCTCGACCTTGAAGGCGCGCCAGCCGGGTTCCTGCTTCACGTCAGCGGGGGCGTGACCCTCGCGGCAGACGAGGGAGAGCTCTTCGGGAGTGCGCGTGAGCGAGACGAAGCCGGGGGCGGTGGCAGCCCACAAGGGCAGAGCGGCGTCGGCGGGCAGCTGGCAGACGGTCAGGTGGTCGGGAGTCAGGGATAAATTCATTCGTGAAGGGCAATTTAACACAGAGGGCGCAGAGAGCACAGAGGGCGACCCGGTGGAAACTGAACAGTGACTCACGCCTGGCTGAAGTCTGTGTTCTCCGCGTGCTCCGTGTTAAAAATGTGAATGGGTCCGTATCTCCTCAGCGTTTCTCGGCGAACCAGACGGCGGTGGTGAGAAGGACGAGACTCATGAAGAGGCGGGGGATGTCGGCATATTCGCCGAAGAAGAGGAGCGAGACGGCGACCATGAGCGGGATCTTGGCGTTGTTCATCACGGCGAGCGTGCCGGTGCCGACACGGGTGGCGCCGATGTTCCAGAGGAAGAAACCCGCACCCGAGGCCAGCGTGCCGAGATAGAGCAGGGTGTAGGCTTGTTTGGCCGTGAGGCTGAAGGTGGCGAAGTCCATCCGGGCGAGCGCGAAGGGCACGGTGAGCAGGACGGCGCCGGCGTAGAGCAGGCCGAAGACCTCGCGGTCACGCAGGGTCGGGTGCTGGGCGCGCAGGCGCTTGTAGCCGACCTGGCCGGCGGCGAAGGCGAGGTTGGAAATCTGCACGAGCGCGAGGCCCCAGAGCGTGGGTTGCACGGCCTGACCCTTGAAGGCGACGACGACGGTGCCGCCCACGGCGAGCAGGGCGGCGGCGAGCGCGCGGACGTGGAAGGTGCGGTCCAAGGCGTCGGCCAGCAACGTGACAAAGACCGGCGTCGTCAGCGTGAACAGGGCAACCTCGTGGGCCTGCAGGTGGCGGAAGCTCTCGATGTAGCCCAGATACATCACGCCGAACTGCACGGCGCCAAGGACGACCAGCGAGGCTATCAGCCGGGGCGTCAGGCCCTTGAAACGCAGGAAGGGCAGGAAGACGAGCAACGCCAACCCCAGCCGCGCGGCGGCGACGAAACTGCTGTCGAGCCCCGTGGTCAGCCCCTTGGTCAGGCCCGGAGAGAAGGCCCAGAGCAGGGAGACGAGGACGAGGTAAAGCATGGGCGGAAGCGGGAGACCGGAGACGGGAGGCTGGAGGCAGGGGATTGGAGGTCAGCTGTCAGACGTCAGAGCTCCGAGGGCAGAAGACGGAGGGTGGCCCACGGAATACACGGAACACTCGGAAATAAGAGGCAGTCATCTGATCGAAACGAGGAATACAGGACGCCGGGCTGGAGAGTTTTCCGTGTATTCCGTGTGTTCTGTGGGCAACTACACCCTGAATATCGCGCCCAGCTTTTTGCCGAGGAGGATGGTCATGCCGGCGATGGTGATGCCGAGGAAGGTCATGGCCCAGACGCCGAGGGCGGAGGCGATGAACTTGCCGTCGCCGAGGAGCTGGAAGAGCTCGTAGATGGCCTTCGTGATCGGGTAATACACCTGCTTCTGCGCGAGAATGAGCGAGTCGGACACCTCGAGCATGGCGAACGAGAAGGCGAGCAGGCCACCGGCGATGAGGTTGGCGATGATGAGCGGAAGCGTGATCTTGAAGACGGCCTTGAGCGGCGGGCAGCCGAGGTTTTGCGCGGCTTCCTCGAGCGTCTCGCTGGTCTGCTGAAAACCGGCGGCGGCGGAGCGCACGACGTAGGGCAGGCGGCGGATGGAGTAGGCGATGATGAGCAGGATGGTCGGATCGGCGACCGGGTTGATGAAGGAGAAGAATTTTCCGTCCTGGCTCATGGCGAGGTAGCCGAACGCCAGCACGAGTCCGGGCACGGCGAGCGGCATCATGGCGAGGAAGTCGAGGATCTGGCGGCCGCGGATCTTCGAGCGGACGATCACGTAGGCGAGGATGATGCCGAGCACGAGGTCGATGAGCGTGGAGATGCTCGCGTATTTGAGGCTGTTGGCGATGGCCGGCACGGTGAGGTCGTGGCCGAGCGCGATGCGGAAGTTATCCAGGTTGAAATTCTTCGGCAGCACGGAGGCATACCAGTCGTTGGAGAAGGCCACCATCACGACACCGAGGTGCGGGAGGATGGCGACGAAGGTCACGCCGGCGAAGAGCGCGGTGAGGCCCCAGGCGCGCAGGCCGGTTACTTCCTTGGGGCCGCCGGACGAGGTGGCCTTGGCCATCATCGCGTAGGCATCGCGTCCGAACAGGCCCTTGCCGATGGCGTAGAAGGCGACGGAGCTGAACAGCATCACGGCGACGAGCGCGTAGGGGAACGGGTTGCCGCCGATGTCCTTCAGACCGTAGAAAATCTGCACCGAGGTTACGCGGGCGTAGTCGAAGATGAGCGGCACGCCGAGGTCGGTGAACGACCAGATGAACACGATGGTGCCGCCGGCGAAGAGGCCGGACTTGATGAGCGGCAGGGTGATCTTGAAAAACTTCCGCAGGCCGGTGCAGCCGAGGTTTTCCGCGGCCTCCTCCATGGCGGGGTCCACGTTGGCGAGCGCGGCAACGGCGTTGAGGTAGATGATCGGGTAGAGGCTGAAGGCGGTGACGACGGCGATGCCGAGAAACTGGTTGGCACCGAGCCAGTCGAAGGTCCAGCCGGGATCGCAAATCCCGATCTTGATGAGCAGGGCATTGAGCGCGCCGTATTGTCCGAGGATCTGCTTGATGCCGATGGCGCCGACGAAGGGCGGCAGGATCATCGGCACGAGGATGAGGGAGCCGAGGAAGCCCTTCAGCGGAAACAGATACCGGTCGGTGACGAAGGCCAGGGGCAGCGCGATGAACAGGGCGAAGGTCGTGGTTGTGAGCGCGAGCAGGAAGGAATTGGCCAGGCCGCCGAGATAGATGGGGTCACCGAGCAGGGACCAGAGGTAGGCGAAGGTCAGCCGGCCGTCGGCGTCGATGAAGCCGCCCTTGAGGATCTGCAAGATCGGCCAAAGGAAGAACGCACCGAAGAAGACGAGCGTGAGGGCGAAGACGATCCGCGCGAAATTGGGCGACATGCAGGGGAGGAGATGCCGGGCCGCGCGCGGGGAGACAAGAGCGAAGGCGGGAGGGATGCGGGACGGTCTGGCGGAGGGCCGAGTTCCTGCGAGGCCGGGGCATTGCTGGTGGCATCACGGTCGTGGCCTCGCAGGAGCGCGGCCCTCCGGGACGCAATCCGCTATCGCGGGCGCTGCATCGAGTCGGGGTTTTCACCGGCGCGGAGGGAGATGGTGGCGCCCTCGCGGCCCAGGGCGAGGCACTCGAAGAGGTTGCGGACTCCCTGGCCGAGCAGGT
>CBINOW010000046.1:0-30057 GCA_966252395.1 uncultured Oleiharenicola sp.
TGAGTCATGAGAGTGGATTAGTGGTTAGCTCTCCTCAGAGTCCTCTGTGATCTCTGTGTTAAAACCGGCTCGTTGCCTGGTTGCGGACGGTGCGGAGACAGACCCTCCAGCGATCCGTGTTCATCAGTGCGATCCGTGGCTAAAAACGGAATCGGGGGCTCGGCCGGGTTCGGAGACCCCGCCCTACATCAATCCGGTGAAACACCGGTCGGTTTCGCTTGGTCGAGGAAGGCGCGGAGCTCGGCGGCGAGCTTCGGGCCGAAGCCTTCGACTTCGGCGATTTTCTCCACGCTGGCGGCGCGGAGTTTGTCGATGGTGCCGAAGTGCTCGAGCAGGGTCGTCTTCCGCTTTTCGCCGAGGCCGGCGAAATCGTCGAGAATGCTCTCCTTGATTTTCCGCGAGCGCAGGTCGGCGTTGTAAGTGTTGGCGAAGCGGTGGGCTTCGTCGCGCAGGCGCTGGAGCAGGTTGAGGCCGGGGTGGGAGAGGGGCAGGTTCAGCGGGGCGCGGGCGTCGGGGAAGATGATCGTCTCGTGTTTCTTCGCGAGGCCGATCATGGCGGGCGGCGGGCAGTCGAGCGCGACAAAGGCCTTGAGCGCGGCAGCGATCTGGCCGCGGCCACCATCGATCACGACGAGGTCGGGGAACATCTTCTTTTCCTCGATGAGGCGGCGGTAGCGGCGGCCCACGACCTCCTCCATCGCCCGGAAGTCGTCGTTGCCGATGAAGCTCTTGATCGAGAAGCGCCGGTATTCGTCCTTGTCGGGCTGGCCTTCGGTGAAGTGCACCATCGAGGCGACGACGAAGGTGCCGCTGATGTGCGAGATGTCGAAGCACTCCATGTGCGCGGGCGGTGACTCGAGGGCGAGCGCCTCTTGGAGCGAGCGCAGCGCCTCGGCGTCGGGCCGCAGCTTCGTCAGATCGCGGGTGAACTTGCGGGTCTTGGCCAGCGTGCGTTCAAGCGCGAGCACGACGTCGCGCAGCTCGGCGGCCTTTTCAAATTCCTGTTTCGCGGCGCGGGCGGTCATCTCCTCGCGCAGTTCCTTGAGCCATTCGCGCGACTTGCCTTCGAGGAAGGCGCAGGCCTGGTCCACGCGCGCACGGTATTCCTCGGCGGCGACCTCGTTGGGCCAGCCGTAGAGCTCGGCGCGCACGTCGTCGTAGAGGCGCCAGCGTCCATCGGGGAGCTTCGCAGGCTGGGTGTCGCCGAGGAGCACGCCGAACTGCTTGCGCATGGACGCGAGCGTGCGGCGGAGCAGGCCGGAGTGGGCGAAGGGCCCGAAGTAGCGCGAGCGGTCGTCCTTGCGGAAGCGCGTGAGCACGAAGCGCGGGAGCTCGGCGTCGGCGTTGAGGCGGACGAGGAGGAAGCGCTTGTCGTCGGTGAAGTCGGTGTTGTATTTCGGGCGCCACTGCTTGATCAGCTTGCCCTCAAGCAGCAGGGCCTCGGGCTCGGACTTGACCTCGATGGTCTCGAAGTCGGCGATCATCTCGATGAGCGTGCGGATCTTGGGCTGGTGGCGGAGGGCGCGGGTGCGGCCGGGCTGGAAGTAGGAGGAGACGCGCTTCTTGAGGCTCTTGGCCTTGCCCACGTAGATGATGCGGCCGAGACGGTCCTTCATGAGGTAAACCCCCGGGGTCTCGGGCAGGGCGCGGACTTTCTCCTTGAGGTCAACGGGCATCGCCCGACAGGGAGCACGAAACCCCGGAAATGTCAGCTTTGGGGTTTTGGCAAACGATATGTCAGAGACTGCCGCCGGGGGGCTGGTAATTTCCCGGAAAGGGGCTACGGTGCCCCTGTCGGTTAAGAAATGGCACATTCCTCGGCACACTTGGATCCTGCGCGCGACGGCGCGCCCACCACAACCTCCCTCCGCTACGAACTCCTCACCCTCGGTGACGAGCTGCTGCTTGGGCTGACCGCCAATGCCCACCTCACGTGGATCGGGGCGCAGCTCGGCCGGCGCGGGGTGCAGCTCCAGCGCAACACGACCGTGACCGATGACGCCGACGCCATCGTGGCGCTGCTGCGCGAGAGTTGGGCGCGGGCCGACGTCGTCATCACGACGGGCGGCCTCGGCCCGACCTGCGACGACCGCACGCGCGAGGCGGTGGCCGAGGTGCTCGGGCAGAAACTGGTTTTTGATCCGCAGATCGAGCAGGCCATCCGCGCGCGCTTCGCCCGGTTCCAACGCGTGCCCACGGCCAACAACCTGAAGCAGGCCTGGCGCTTCGAGCGCGGCGAGGTGCTGCCCAACGCCAACGGCACGGCACCCGGCCTCTGGGTCGAGCAGGACGGCAAGATCCTCATCATGCTGCCCGGTCCGCCCAACGAGCTGCAGCCGCTGTTCACCGAGCAGGTCATTCCGCGCCTCGCCGCCCTGGGCAAGCTGGCCGACCGCGAGGCTTACATCCAGATCCGCTCCATCGGCGTGGGCGAGTCGGCGCTCGAGACGATGTTCGAGTGCACGTTCAGCCGCCACCCGGGCCTCGGCATCGCGTTCTGCGCGCACCAGGGGCAGGTGGACTGCCGCATCAGCTCGCCCGACGGCCGCTATGGCATGGAAAAGCTCCGCGCGATCGCCAGCGAGTGCGCCGCGCTGCTCGGCGACAACCTGCTTTGTTTCGGGCACGACAGCCTCGCGCAGGTCGTGGCCGACCAGCTCAAGCTCCAGGGCCGCACGCTCGCCGTGGCCGAGTCCAGCACCGGCGGCCTGCTCTCGAATGCGTTCGCCGACCTCTGCGGTGCGTGCAAGTTTTTCCAGGGCGGCATCGTCAGCACGAGCAACGAGGCGAAGATGCTGATGCTCGAGTGTCCCGAATGCCTGCTGAAGCAGCACGGTGCGGTCAGCGCCGAGTGCGCCGTGGCCATGGCCAGCGGCGTGGCCGAGAAACTCGGCGCCGACTACGGTCTCGCGGTCACCGGCTTCTCCGGGCCGTGTTCCGGCGAGGGTGAGAATCCCGTCGGCGGCATCTACATCGGCCTGCATTCGCCGGCCGGCGTCTGGGCCAAGCAGCTGAGCTACCCCGGCCCGCGCGCCGCGGTGAAGAAGCGCGCCATCAACGACGCCATCGACTGGCTCCGCCGCGAAGTCCTCAAGGAATCCCGCCGCATCGCCGCCCCGTCGGTGAATTGAGCGGGTTGGGTCACCACGAAATACACGGAATACACGAAAGTTACCGTGGAATGAGCGCTCCGCGGGAGACTTGGCGTATTCGCTGATTTTTCGTGCGCTCCGCCCGGGCATGAACCAGTTTTGACGCGGGCCATTACCTATGACTTCTGCGCAACGTGAATTGTGGACCCGGCTGGACGCATTCGCTTTTGACGAACCCGGCACGATGCTGACTTTCGCCCGCCGTCTCGCGCGGGAGAACGACTGGACCGCCGAATTTACCCAAAGGGTGATCCGCGAATACATGCGGTTCGTCTTTCTCGCAATGGAGGCCGGGCATCCTGTCTCGCCCTCGGAAGAGGTGGATCAAGCGTGGCACCTCCATCTGACCTACACGAAATCTTACTGGCAGGACCTGTGTGGCGAGGTGCTCGGTGGCCGGCGTCTGCACCACCATCCGACCAAGGGAGGGTCGGATGAAGCGGCGAAGTTCGATGGGCAATACCAGCGCACCTTGGACAGCTACCGCAGGCTGTTTGGCGAGGAGCCTCCGTCGGACATCTGGATTCCGGCCGGTGCGAGGCGACACGCCAAAGGTGGTAAACACCGCTGGGTGGACACGAAACGTTATTGGCTGCTGCCGAAGTGGGTCATTTGGGCCGGTGCGGGGGCGGCAGGGGCACTGGTTGCTGTGGTGGTGGTATCCGGGTGCAGCGCGCCAACCGCGGCACTGGCCATGACCGGACCGCACTTCTTGGGAGCGTTCCTCATCCTGCTTCTTGGCGGGCCACTTGTCGCCGTTGTTATCCGGCATTTTCTGATTGGTCCGGGTGGCAAAGCGGAGGCGCCCACCGATCCCTACGAGTTGGCTTACTTGGCCGGTGGTGGCCAACGGGTGCTGGAGGCGGCTCTTGCGAGTTTGTATGCGGCGAAGGCAGTGAAAGTGGATGCAGGATCGGGCCGGGAAATTTGGGTGAAGCGCGCGCAAACCCCGGAACGGGCGCTCCATGATGTCGAAGTGCTGGTGTGGGGCCTCCTGCCTGAGAACGGTGTGAGTGTCGGGCTGAGCGATATCCAGCGCGGGCTTCGGGCTTGGTTCGAGAAAACGGAGGGCGTTCTCTTGCAAAGAGGAATGCTGTCTCCGAATGCAGCGAAGGCTGCGCGAGTTGGACTGGCCGTCCTGCTTCTGGCCCCCCTCATCGGGCTCATCCGGATCGGCACGGGTTTGGCGCATGGTCGCCCGGTGGCCTTCTTGATCTTCATGGTGCTGCTCGGATTGTTCCTGGCGTGGTTCTGCTTTGCCCGGTGGCGCCAATCGAAGCGCAGTCGGCGGGGCAATGCCGCGCTCAAGGAGGTTAGGAGCCGGCACCGGGCGCTGAGCTTCAACAAGGGCAAGATAAACCCGGCGTTGATACCCCTTGGTATGGCGGCGGCTTTGTTTGGCCCCGTCGTGTTGTCTGCCTACGGATACGGTGAGCTGGCGGGCAGCCTGAAGAAGAACATGCCGGACTCCGGCGGGGGCTGCGGCACAAGTTGCGGGAGCGGCTGCGGGGGCGATGGCTGTGGTGGCGGCGGGTGTGGTGGTTGTGGCGACTGACGGTCGTCATCCTTTTCGTGTATTTGGTGTGTTTCGTGGTGGCCCTCCGGGTTGGGAATAAATTTTTCGTGCGCTCGGGCCGGTTTCGTGGGCAAATGCGCGCCCATGCCCAAGGCCACGACCAAAGCGTTCACCTTCGTGTGCGGTCCCGACGACTTTCTCGTCAACCGCGTCGGCAAGGAGCGCTTCGACGCGCTGGTGGCGGAGGCGCAGGCCGACGACTTCTCCCGCGAGGTCATCAACGGCTTCGCGGGCAACGTGGACGAGGTCGAGGCCGCCGTGAACCGCTTCCGCGACGCTGTGCAGACGGTGCCGATGTTCGGCGGCAAGCGCGTGGTCTGGCTCAAGGACGTGAGCTTCCTCGCCGACAACGTCACCGGCCGCGCCGAGGGCACGCTCAAACAGGTCGAAGCGCTGCAGGAAATCTTGGAGAAGGTGAACCCCGACGAGGTGGCGGTCGTGGTGACCGCCGCGCCGGTGGACCGCCGCCGCAGCTTCCCGAAGTGGTGCGAGGCCAACGGTGACTTCACGCTCACGGGTGGCGACGGCGAGGGTGCCGCCGAGGCCCTGGCGGGCGTGGCCCTGGCCGAGGCGCGGGCCTGCGGCGTGGGCTTCGGCGACGGCGCGCTGGAGATTTTGCTCACCAAGGTCGGCAGCAACACGCGCCTGCTCACCGAGGAGATCCACAAGCTCGCGAACTATGTAGGCCAAGACGGCGGCACCATCGAGGCGGCGCACGTCGTCGAACTCACGCCCAACATGGCCGAGGGTGACTTCTTCGAGGCCGCGGAGCGGTTTTTCGCCGGCGACCTGCCCGGCACGCTGCGCGCGCTCCAGCAGCACTTCTTCACCGGCGGCGACGCCCGCCCGGTCATCTCGTCGCTCCAGAACCGCAACCGCATCCTCATCCAGGCGCGCGTGCTGATCGACGCGGGCGACATCCGCGCGCCCGGACCCTACGGCTTCGACAAGGCCGCTTGGGCGCGCGCGCAATCCACCTACGCCAAGCACTTCGGCGGCGATACCGAGAAGAGCGCCTACAACCTTTTCACGCAGAACCAGTGGTATGCCGGCAAGCTCGTGAGCACCGGCAAGCTCCCGACCCTACGCCGCCTGATCGATAACCAGCAGGAGTTCCTCGCCGCCTTCGAGGCCATCATCGAGCGCCCCAACGACCAGGAAACCGTCTTGCGCGAGATGGCGGTGCGGTGCCTGACGTGAGCAAATATTCTGCGGACCTGTTTTAAGGCAGAGATTTTCTTCGCCTGTCCACTTCGATGGGTCAGAGTCGGCGAACGTTCGCCCAAACCCCTTGCTCCGCATCGCCATGCCTCTCCCCTTGTGCGCCCCATCGGTTCCGTTTGCCCAATTGAAATGCGCCTTCGTGCGATCGAAGAAGGGAGGCCGAGGTATTTTCTGGCGGCTTCTGTTGTTTCTTTTGGGGGTGGCGACAGTGTCGGCGGCGGAGCCGATGCTGGGGGAGGCGCCGGTAGTCTATCGTGAAAATCTCGAGGCCCAGCTCACCCCGTTGACGGAAATCCTGGCCCTCAAGGGCACGTCATCGGCCGAAGGAGATTCCGGGGTGATCCTGCTCGACGAGCGGCTGGTCAGCGTCGATGAGGAGGGCCGCAGCGTTCTCGTGTGGCATTTTGCCTACAAGACAATCACGGAGGGAGCGATCAAGACCAACGGCGAGGAGACCTTTGGGTTTCGCAAGGGCGAACAGAAGATCGCGCTTATGCTGGCGGAAACCATCCAGCCTGACGGCACCCGGCAACCGGTGCAGCCCAACGCGGTGTTGATCCAGTCTCCTCAACGGCAGGCGGAATATTCGCTTTACGACGATCAGGCGGAGCTAAAGGTCATCTTTCCCAACGTTCGACCCGGCAGCATCACGCATGGGGTCGTGGTGATCGAGGATCTGAAGACCAAGATTCCGGGTCAGATGCGGCAGAGTTTCGCCTGGGGCTCGAGTTGGGGCGTGGACCGAATGCGCTTCCGGATCGAACTGCCCGCGGCGCTGGCCAAGCGAACAAAGATCGTGAATCTGGGCGGGGGCGTGCCGCCATTGGTGACCACCCCGTTGTCCGAGGGCCGTATCCGGCACGCATGGTCGCAAGACCTCGTCAAGGGCACCCCCTACGAGGTGAATGCGCCCCCGACCAGCCAGGTTGGTCCGATGGTGAAGCTGACGACCCTTTCCTCCTGGGAGGATGTCGGCCGGTGGTTTGCGGGACTCGTGGTTGGCCGCGATCAGCCCGGTCCCGAACTGGCCGCCCAAATAGCCCGCTGGACGGAAGGGGCGGCGACACGGGAGGAAAAAATAGCCCGAATCCACGCAGGCGTGGCGGATGATGTGCGCTACGTTGGGCTTGAACTGGGCTCCGCCGACTACCAACCGCATGATTGCAATCAGGTTTGGGCCAACCGTTACGGAGACTGCAAGGACAAGGCCACGCTCATGATAGCAGCCCTGCGGCAATGTGGCATCGAAGCCGGGCTCGCCTTGCTCAACACCCGGCATCAAGGCCTGATCGACCCCCGGGCCCCGGACTACCGTGTTTTCGACCACGTGATCGTGGCCATACCCGAGAAGGGCGGCTACCTGTTTTGCGATCCGACTATCGGGCAGTCGCTGCCGGGCCAGATTTCGTCCGGCGACAGCGGTCGCGACGTGTTGGTCGTAACCGCTGATAAGTCGGCCTGGGTGCGGACTCCTTCCGCAGACAGCGGGCAGACACAGCATGAGTTTGACCTCAAGTTGTCCGAAGCAGGCGAACTGACGGGCTGGTATGCCCTCACGGCGGAAGGACTCAACGGCGCATCCCTGCGGGATTATTACGGTCGGATGGAACCACACGATCTGCGAAGCGCCTTGAGCGCGCAGGTGCGGGACTTCTTTCCCGGTGCCGATGTCATCGATGCGGAGGTGGTGACCTCGACGCGAGGAGATCCATTCCGTTGCCGGGCCTACTTTGCCGTGCCGGGCGAGGTCTTGGAGGCGGGCAAGGCACCCGTGCTGAGATTTCCATCACACGAGGGACTGCTGCCGCGGGTGGGCCATTCGGCGGAACGCCGCGGCAGTTTTTTCATGGACCGAGAAAAGCTGCGCGTGCAGCTGAAACTGGCCCTGCCCCCGGGCTGGCGGATCGAACAGGCACCCACCCCGCTTCAGCTGGATACGCCGGCGTTCGCAATCCGGGCCGAATGGCGCACCGGGAGCGATCAGCCGGTGGGGGAGCTGTTGCTGGATCAGCGGGCGTCCTTGGTCAGCCGGGATGAATTCGGCAGACTATACCAAGGCGTCCAGTCGGTGCAGGCTTGGCTGGAACGCCCGTTGTCCCTGGAACAGGGCGCCACGGTGGCAAAGACGGAGGACGCCGCAAGCGAGTTGGACTTCCCCCTGATGCCCACGGTGGACGGGCAAATAGATCTCCTCGACAAGCGCTACCCGGAAACCGGCAACACCGACCTGCGCCGCCGGGCCTTAGAGCGTGTGATGCAGTATTTCCCCCGGGATCCAAACGCCCTCGTGCGTGCGGGGGGGCGGCTGGCCATCCTCGATTGGAAAGCGGACCAAAACGAAGCCGCGCATGCCCGGCTTGCCGACCTGCTGCAGAAACATGGCGAGCAGATATCACCCGATACCCGGGCTTGGGCGGAAATCTACGATGGACTTGCCCTGCGTGACATGAAGCAGCGGGCGGAAGCCCTCACCCGGTTTGAACGGGTGGCGCGCGATGAGAAGCTTACGCCAGGTCGCCGGGCCGACGCCGCGCCTTACGCGGCCGACATTCTCGCGGAAAAGGATGGAGCGGCGGCGCGTGCCCTGCTGCTCGAAATCTGCATGTTGCCTGGCGGCGCGGAAGCACCGGTGCAAGGCCGGTTGGCCCGGTTGCATCTGGATGCCGGACTGGACGCCGAGCTTACAGCCCATTTGCGAAAGCTGGTGGAGGAACGTCCGGACTCCTGCGAACAGGAACTTGCCGACTTGCTGGAACAGGCACGCAACTGGCGCCATGCAGGGGCTGCCGATGGCTGGAATCGCCTGGTGGCGGCGGTTGCCGCGGTGCGGCCGCAACCCGCCGCCGGTTTGCAGGAGGCGTTGCACGCGCTCCGGACCCAGGCTGCGGCGGCATTGCTCCATGATCGCGTGAAGACCGCTCTCGGCGAAGCGCCCTTCGCCGCCCTGCTGCCGACGGAGCCCCTCGGCACGGACGTGGCCGCCACCAGCCGGGAAATCGACCGCGCGGTAAGTCAGAAGGAAGCCGTGTCGGCGCTGCAGCTCACGCTTGGAAGCCTTCGCCAGCAGGACTTGGGCGAGAATTTTTTCCGGCGTTTGTGGCAGGCGGCCAACTATGCGGACTGGCTCCAGCGGCAGGACGCCTCCAAAATCGACCCGACGGTTCCCGGGAAAATTCTCGATTGGTGTGCCGAGCTGCCTCCGGACAACGATTATTTTGTCGAGGGACAACTGTTGCGGGCAACCCGTCTGGCCCGGACCGGGGATGCGACGGGCGAACGCAAGGTGCTGCAGGGACTGCGAAACAACCCGGACGTGTCCACCGGATTTCACCTGCATCTCGACCTGCGAATCGCGGCCTCCTGCGAGGCGGCCGGTGACTACGCAGGCGCCGTCGAGCACTATCGCAGGATCGAAATCCATGCCACGGCCGAGGATCGCGCCGCCAGCGGACTCCTGCGCGCGGTGCTGCTGCACCTGCATCAAGGCAACGATGAGGAAGCTCTCCGCATCCTCGCTATTCTGAAGACCGTTCCCGATGCCGTGTTGGCGCGCACCACGGCGCCGGCGCAGATTCGCGAGTTGCGGACCCTGCTGGAAACCGGCCATGCCGCCGATGTTTGGGCGGCCGGCCGTGCCTGGTGGTCCGACTGGCTCGCTTTCGCCGCTCCGTTGGGGGGATCCGCCACGGATCTCGCCACGGTGATTCCCGTGATCGAGGATCTGGAACAACTGGGCGCGCGCTTGGGCGAGGCCAAACGGGCCAAGGATCGAACCGCCTATTACCGCCAGCTGACGACGCTCACGAGCGCGGCCCGCTGGATGCCTTCCCTCGGCTCTGAGCTGGGGTCGCTCTTCTCGACTTCGGCGGAAGTGGATACGACCCAGGCGACCCGGCTGCGGGCACTCCTGATTCGCCAGTTGATGATGCCGCATCCGCGGGCGATTGAGAATCACGCGGAGCGCCAGTTGCAGCAGGCCATCCACTGCATCGACGGGGGGCAACCCGCGGAGGCGCTCCGGGTCATCGCGGAATATCGGGCCGACCATCCCGCCCCCCACGCCTATGCACAGGCTATGAACCGGCTGCGGGGCTTGGCGGCTTTGGCCGTGAAACAGGACCTTGAGGCAACGGCCGCGGCCCTTGCTGCCGACCTTGCCGACACCACCTACACCGTCCAACGGGCGCCGGCGGCGCGGATACTGTCGGACATTTTGATTCAACTGGGCCGCGAGAAGGACGAGGAGGAGATGTTGCGGCGCGAGGTGGCGCATCCGGCGGTGCTAGCCGACAAGGCCCGGCACGATCTGCTGGCCGCCCGGCTTTCGCAGCTGGTGGGCGAGCGCGATTACGCCCGGGAAATCAACACGTGGCTGAAATCGCTCGATGTCCCCTGGCTGGATCATGTCGACCCGGCCGGGCTCGACGACCCGCGGCTGCATAACCTCGACGAGGCCATCGCATCGGCGGCGCAGCATTTTGCCCCGGTGGAGCAGGCCAAGCTACACTGGCTGGCCGCGACAGACCTGCGCCGGGCGCGGGAAGATCGCGAGAAGTCCGTGCGCTTGCTTTTCAACCAACTGCTCCAGCTCAGTCCAACTTACACCCGACTGAATCTGGTCGTCACCCGGACCGCGGATCATCCCGGGCTCGACGACAACACCCGCATCACCGCCGTGTGGGTGGCGCTGCTCGTGCTGTCTGACGAGGGTCGAGCGGAGGACTACCAACGGTGGCGGGCACACCCCTATTGCGAGCGGTTCAACGCCGGCACGAAGAAAAACCTCGCGCGAGTCGATCGCTGGATGGCGATCGACCGGCGTTCCGCCCCGGCCATCCTTAAGCTTGCCGAGGAGTTGACGGCGGATGGACTGGATGAGTTCACGGGCCAGCTGATGGGCGATCTGTTCGCCGCCTTGGTCCAGACCGGTGACTACGCTGCGCTCGACGCCTTCGTCGAGCAAAGCGGCCGCTGGAGACTGCCGGCCGATTCACGATTCACGTCGGCAGCCATCAAGCTGGAATTTGCCCGACGCGTGCGCCAGGCCAAGGCCTTCGGAAGGGTCTTCGATCGTCTGTCCGAGATGGCACTGGCGCGCTATCCGACACCGGCCGATGGCATGCCCGCGGTCTATCGCGACCTGCGGGTGCGACCGGTTCTGGCGAAGGCTTCCCCCGAGGAGACCCGTCAGATGTGCCTCCACCTCCTCAAGGAACGTCGCGCAAGCCGGGCAAGCTTGGATGTTTTCGGCGCGTATCTCAGCAGTCTGGTTCGCGAGCCCGATGCGGTGAAACAGATCGACGAGCTCTTTGCTGCGGCCATCGCGGCCGCCGATTCGGATGCGCTAAGGCAGGAGATCATCCAGCTTTTCATCGGCCACGTCGACACCGACAACCCCGGGGTGCGCGAGGCCCTGCGCAGGACCATTGCGCGCGAGATCAATCCGACGCAGAATCCCGCTGCCGCGCTGACCGCGGCGTTCTTCGAGTCCAAGATCGCCGACCGGCTTGGCGACACCGCCAAGGCCGAGGGAGTGCTGCTGGGTTTCACCGATCCGATGGCCGTCGGTTTGCGGCAGTTGATCGGCCTAGAAATGCAAAACCGCCGCGGCGACCTTCCGGCTTTGAGGCGCAGCGTGGAAAGCCTTCCCGCGCAGGTGCTGCTATCGCCACGCACATTGCCGATCTCCATCGAAGCCTACACCAAGCTCGGCATGAAGGAGGAATTGCAGGCAGCCCGCAGTCAGGCGCGGGTCGAAGTAAGAAAGCATGTTGCCCAATCTTGGGCGGCTCACGACCCCGACAGCCGCTCGCTCGCCCTGCTGCTGGCCGAAGTTCTGGCAGAACCCGACCTGTTGCCGCCCGCATGGGCCGAACACCTCCAGAAGAACCTTCCCGGGTCCTTTGAACGGGAGACGGTGGCCGTGACCCGTGCGAGTCTGCTGCGTGACTGGCCTGCGACCTTGGCCGCTGCCACTATCCTGAACCGCGACTTTCCAACCCATTATCACTTTTACTGGCACCGCGCTAAGGCGGCGGCGGAATTGGGGCGGAAGGATGAAGCGCGCGAAGCCCTGACCGTTTACCTGCAATACTCGAAGGACGAGAAACAGTATGTGGAGGCCCAGGCCCTCGCGAAAAAACTGGGACTCAAGACCCGCAAGTAGTTCCCGGCCCTGACACGCTTTTCCATTGGCAACCCCGGCGCTGCGGCCTAACGCTCGGGCGCCTGTGAACAATCCGACGTCCACCGCCTCCGCCGATCCCATCCCCAACGTGCTCGCCGAGCGCTATGCCTCGCCGGCCATGCGCGAGATCTGGTCGGCCCACGGGCGCATCCTCCTGGAGCGCGATTTCTGGATCGCGGTGATGAAGGCCCAGCGCGACCTCGGCGTCGCCATCCCGGCCGAGGCGATCAAGGACTACGAGCGCGTGCGCGACGACGTGAGCCTCGACCGCATCAAGGAGCGCGAGCGCGTCACCCTCCACGACGTGAAGGCCCGCCTCGAGGAATTTTCCGACCTCGCCCAGCGCCAGTTCATCCACCTCGGCCTCACCAGCCGCGACCTCACGGAAAACGTCGAGCAGCTCCAGGTCGCCCGCGCGCTGAAGCTCGTCAACTTCAAGGCCGTCGCCGCGCTGAACCTCCTCGCGCGCCGTGCCGCGGAGTTCCGCGACGTCATGATCACGGGCCGCACGCACAACGTGCCCGCGCAGCCCACCACGCTCGGCAAGCGCCTCGCCATGTTCGGCCAGGAAATGCTGCTCGCGCAGGCCCGCCTCGAGGATCTCATCGCCCGCTATCCGGTGCGCGGCCTCAAGGGCGCGGTCGGCACGCAGCTCGACCAGCTCACGCTCCTCGGCGGCGACACCGACAAGGTGGAC
This sequence comes from uncultured Oleiharenicola sp., assembly GCA_966252395.1. Taxonomy (GTDB): domain Bacteria; phylum Verrucomicrobiota; class Verrucomicrobiia; order Opitutales; family Opitutaceae; genus Lacunisphaera. Next base: position 12,837 of record CBINOW010000046.1, read on the forward strand.
CAGCTCGAGGGCCGCATCATCAAACACCTCGGTTTCAAGGCCAAGTTCAACGCCGTCGGTCAGGTCTATCCGCGCTCGCTCGATTTCGACACGGTCAGCGCGTTGCACCAGGTCGGCGCCGCCGCCGCAAGCTGCGCCACCACGCTGCGCCTGATGGCCGGCGCAGGCCTGCTCACCGAGGGTTTCCAGCAGGGTCAGGTCGGCTCCTCTGCGATGCCGCACAAGGTCAACGCCCGCAACTGCGAGCGCGTCTGCGGTTTCTCCACGATTCTTTCGGGCTACGTCACAATGACCGCGAGCCTCGCCGGCCACCAGTGGAACGAGGGCGACGTTTCCTGCTCGGTCGTGCGCCGCGTGGCGCTGGCCGACGCCTGCTTCGCGATCGACGGCCTGTTCGAGACCTACCTCACGATTTTGCGCCAGATGGAGGCGTTCCCCGCCGCCATCGCCGCCGAGAACGAGCGCAACCTGCCCTTCCTTGCCACGACCACCATCCTGATGGAAGCCGTGAAGAACGGCGCCGGCCGCGAGACCGCGCACGAGGCCATCAAGGAGCACGCGCTCGCCGCCGCCAAGGCCCTGCGCACCGGCGGCGACGCCGATCTGCTCGGCCGCCTCGCCGGCGACAAGCGCGTCGGCCTCGGCAAGAAGAAGCTCACCGAGATCCTGCGCGAGAACGAGCGCTTCGTCGGCGCCGCCCCGCACCAGGTGGACGCCTTCGTCGCCACGGTCGGGCCGCTCGTGAAGAAGCACAAGGGCGCCGCCGACTACCAGCCGGGCAAGCTACTGTGAGTTGGCCCCGGGCGGGCAGTGCGCTTGCGCACGCCTTCAGTCCGGTGGAGCGCGCGCAAGCGCGCTGCCCACAACTCGTCAGGAAGCAGGCCCATTCCTGATGCATCGCCGCGCAGATTGAGCCTTCCGGTCAGGAAATACCACCGCTCGCCACAATTCCGTTTCCCGGTTTCGTCCGGGGCCCCATTTTCGCGTTCATGACCCGCAAGGAATTTCTGGCCACGTCGTTCATTGTCCCCGGGGTGCTGGCCGCGCCCGTTTTGACCGCAGCCGAAGTGGCGGCCGAGGAGGTCACGCCGGAAACCGGCCGGGGTCCGGGGCGCGGTCCCCGTCAGCCGTTGCGGCGCGTGCTGGAGTTTGTGCAGGCCGGGCACCGCGATCTGGCGAAGGTCAAAACCATGCTGGCCGCGGACCCTGCCTTGGTTCACGCCCGCTGGGACTGGGGCGACGGAGACTGGGAGACCGCGCTGGAGGGCGCCTCGCACATGGGCCGGGCGGACATTGTGCGGCATCTGCTGGTGAGCGGCGCGCGGGTGGACATCCTGACGGCGGCCATGCTGGGCGATGCCGCGACGGTCGCGGCCCTCGTGAAACTTGAGCCGGCCATCGCCAACACCGCGGGGCCGCACGGGTTGCCCATGATGTTCTATGTCGGGCACGGCGGCAGCGTGGCCATGGCGGAGGCGGTGGCGCCGCTGCTCCATGACCGCGCGGCCCAGTGCAACCGCGGGCTCCACACGGCCACGTTGTCCAACCACGAGGCCCTCGTGGAATGGCTGATCAAGAACGGGGCCACGGACCTGAGCACGAAGAACTTTTTCGGCAAAACGCCGCTGGATGCGGCGGTGGAGAGAAAATTCGACGGCATCGCCCGGTTGCTGCGGGCACATGGCGGCCGCACGTCGGAATAGTTGGCGACCCTGGTGGCGCCGCGCCGGGCGGTTCTTCCGGGCAAGGTGCTCGGAGTTCGCGCATTCGGACGAAAATATTTTTCGCCGGCCGCCTGACGGCTTGGGCTGGCGCGCAGTGTCTGCGGGCGGTTCAGGGCTCCTGTCTGTCAGCGATTTTCCCCGCGCCGGGAGATTTGGTTTGCCACCCCCCTTGGGCAGGCCTTTTTTGACCATTCGCGTTCATTTTTATCCGAGCCCAGCTTTAAACCACACCATACCATGGCAGAAGAACTCACAGGTAACTGTCTTATCGGCCAGACCGGCGGCCCGACCGCCGTCATCAACGCCAGCGTCGCCGGCGTTGTCGCCGAGGCCCTCAATCATGAATGCATCGAGGAAGTCTATGGCGCGCTGAACGGCGTGCATGGTCTTCTGGGCGAAGATCTCGTGGACCTGGCCGCCGAGTCGCAGCAGGCCATGCGCGGCCTCCGCTACACCCCCGGCGCCGCCCTCGGTTCCTGCCGCGGCAAGCTGAAGAAACCCGCCGACTTCGAGCGCGTGCTCGCCGTCTTCAAGGCGCACAACATCCGCTACTATTTCCACATCGGCGACGGCGAGTCCCAGGAGACCGCCGCCAAGCTCGCCGAGACCGCCGCCGCCGCCGGCTACGAGCTCCGCGTCATCGGCATCCCGAAGGCCGTCGAGAACGACCTCGCCGCCACCGACCACTGCCCGGGCTACGGCAGCGCCATCAAGTTCATCGGCGCCACCGTCAAGGAACTGTCCCTCGACGCCGACGCCATCGGCCAGGGCGACCTCGTGACGATCATCGAGGTCATGGGCCGCAACACCGGCTGGCTCGCCGCCGGCGCCTCGCTGGCCAAGCGCCGCGACCACCCGAACGATCCCCCGCACCTCGTCTATCTCCCCGAGGTTCCTTTCGCCAACGACAAGTTCCTCGACGACGTCCGCCGCGTGCTCAAGCGCGAGAAACACTGCGTGGTCGTCGTCGGCGAAGGCCTCGTGGACAAGGACGGCAACTACGTCTCCGTCGAGACCAGCGCCAGCGATGCCGGCCATGCCCAGCTCGGCGGCGTCGGTGAGACCCTGAAGGATCTCGTCGAAGGCCAGCTCGGTGCGAAGGCCCGCGTGGCCCGCCTCGGCGTCGCCCAGCGCGCCGCCGCCCACCTCGCCTCCAAGGCCGATGCCGACGAGGCCTTCCTCGCCGGCCAGGCCGCGGTCAAGGCCGCCGTCAACGGCGAGACCGGCAAGCTCGTCACGCTCCTGCGCGGCGACGGCGACGCCTACACCTGCGAGACCGGCCTCACCTCCCTCGCCGATGTGGTCGGCAACCTGAAGCGCCTGCCCAAGGAGTGGATCAACGAGGACGGCGTGAGCCTGAACTTCCAGTTCTTCCGCTACGCCACCCCGCTCATCCAGGGCGAGATCGCCGTGCCCTTCGAGAACGGTCTGCCCGCCTACGCCAAGCTCGGCAAGGACAGCGTGGACAAGACGCTCCCGGGCTACGAAGGCTGAGCGAGCTGACCAGCGTGAGATTTCCCAGAGCCGGTCCCGGAAGGGCCGGCTCTTTTGTTGTAGGGAGGGGTTTCTGAACCCCGCCCTACAACGCCTTCAACTCCACGCGGCGGATCTCACCGACGATCACGAGGTAGCTGGCCACGGCGAGCGCCGCATGCGCGCTCACATACACGAGCGCCCACTGGAACGAGCCGGTCCCGGCCAGGATGTAGCCGATCACGATGGGCGTGATGGCGCCGGCGAGGTTGCCGAAGGTGTTGAACAAGCCGCCGCTCAGGCCGATGGCCTCGCGCGGGGCGACGTCGGACATCACCGCCCAGCCGAGCGCACCCACGCCTTTGCCGAAGAAGGCCAGGCTCATGAAGAAGATCACCGCTGCCGTGGAATTCACGTAATTGCAGGCCACCATGCTCACCGAAAGCAGCAGGCCGGTGACGATCGGGAGCTTGCGCGCGAAACTCAGTGAGCAGCCGCGCTTCAGCAGCCGGTCGGAGATCCACCCGCCGAGGATGCCGCCGACGAAGCCGCACAAGGCCGGCAGCACGGCGATGAACCCCACCTTGAGGATCGTCAGGCCGCGCTCCTTCACGAGGTAGATGGGGAACCACGTCAGGAAGAACCACGTGAGGACGTTGATGCAGTATTGGCCGATAAAAATGCCCACGAGCATGCGGTTGCCGAGCAGTTCCCAGATGAGGCCGGGCCGGGTCTTGGCTCCGGCGCTCTTCGCGCCGTCGAGATCCACGAGGCCGCCGCCCTTTTGAATGTGTTCCACCTCGGCCGCATTGACCCGCGGATGGGCGCGCGGGCTGTGGATGATTCGCGGCCAGAGCAGCCCGATCAGCAGCCCGAGCCCGCCCATGCTCCAGAAAACCCACGGCCACCCGAGGTGGTGCGTCAGCGCGCCCATCAGGGGGTAGAACAGGACCGTGGAGAAATACTGCGCAGAATTGAAGATCGCCGAGGCGAGCCCGCGCTCTGCGGCCGGAAACCAGCAGGCTACGATCCGGCTGTTCGCCGGGAACGAAGGCGACTCCGCCGCACCCAGCAGGATGCGCAGCGTGAAGAGCGTCACCGCCGCCGCCATGCCGGCCCCGACCGCGCCGACGAAGCCCTGCAGAAAAGTGAAGAAAGACCACGTGAGAATGCTCCACTGGTAGACGCGTTTCGTGCCGAGCCGGTCGAGCAGCCACCCGCCGGGAATCTGCAGCGCCACGTAGGTCCACGAAAACGCCGACAGCAGCCAGCCCAGCGCGACGGAGTCGAGCTGCAGGTCCTTGCTCAAGGTCGGGCCGACAATCGAAAGCGTCGCCCGGTCGGCGTAGTTGACCGTCGTGACGATGAACAGAAACGCCACGATGCCATAGCGAACCCGGGTGGGTGGGGGCATGGCACCGGGGGCGGAAGCGCTCATGCGGCTGCGGTAGCGCTACTGCGGGCCGAGCTTCGCGATCAACGCCGCCAATTTCGCCGATTCCTCGGCGCTCAAATCCACCAGCGGCGGGCGCACGGGGCCGGCATCGTGGCCGACGATTTTCGCGCCGGCCTTGATGATGCTCACGGCGTAGCCGGGCTTGCGGTTGCGGATCTCGAGGTAGGGCAGGAAAAAAGTGTCGATCAGCCGGCCCATCGTCGCGTGGTCGTCCGCCGCCACTGCGTGGTAGAAATCCATTGCCGTCTTCGGGATGAAGTTGAACACGGCCGACGAATACACCGGCACGCCCAGCGCCTTGTAGGCCGCGGCATAGACCTCCGCCGTCGGCAGGCCACCGAGGTAGGCGAAACGGTCGCCGAGCTTGCGGCGGATGGACACCATCAGCTCGATCTCGCCGATGCCGTCCTTGAAGCCGACGAGGTTCGGGCAGCGTTCCGCGAGCTTCGCCAGCGTGTCGGCCTGCAGCCGGCAGGCGCCGCGATTGTAGATGATCACGCCGAACTTCACGCTGCGGCACACGGCCTCGACGTGGGCGGCAAGACCTTCCTGGCCGGCCTCGGTCAGGTAATGCGGCAGCAGCAGCACGCCCTGCGCGCCGAGTTTCTCGGCTTCCTGCGCGTAGGCGATGGCCTGGCGCGTCGGGCCGCCGGCCCCGGCGACGATCGGCACGCCGCCCCGGCAGGTGTCCACTGCCGTCTTCACGACCGCGCCGTAGTCAGCCGGCGTGAGCGAGAAAAATTCGCCCGTGCCGCCTGCGGCGAAGAGCACGGTGGCGCCGTAGGGCATCAGCCATTCGAGGCGCTTGCGGTAGGTGTCGGCGCGAAAATCGCCGGCGGCGTCGAAATCGGTGACCGGGAAGGACAGCAGCCCGGAGGACATGGTTCGCTTCAGCACTTCAGGAGTCATGGCGCGCGAGGGGTTGCCGCCGAACGTGCCGCGCCGAAGGACCGACGCAAGATCTGAGCGGGCGCGACGGTTCATCGGTGAACTAGGACACACATTTTCGCCATGACTCGCGCGGACGCCGGACTAGGTTGCAGGCCCATGAGCACCCCGTTGCCCTTCACTGCCGTCGGCCGTTTGCCCGCCCCGGGCGACAATGTGGCCATCGCCATCCGGCGGCTCGAGGCCGGCACAGTGGTCGCGCTCGACTCCGGGGCGCACACGCTTGCGCACACGGTGCTCGAGGGACACCGCTTCACGGTGCGCCCGGTCGCGGCCGGCGAGGCGCTGCTCTCGTGGGGTCTGCCGTTCGGGCACGCGCTCACCGCGATCCCGGCGGGCACCTACGTCTGCAACCAGTCCATCCTCGACTGGCTGGTGCTGCGCCGCGTGGAGCTGACGATTCCGACGCAGCCGAATTTCGCGGACCACCTCGTGCCGTTCGCGCTCGACGAGGCGGCCCTGCGTCCGGCGCCGCCGGTGGAACTCGTGCCGCAACCGCGCACCTTTGCCGGCTACCGCCGGCCGGGGAAACGCGGCGTGGGCACACGCAATGTCATCGTCATCCTCGGCACGACCTCGCGCACGGCCAGTTTCGCGCGGCAGCTGGCCGCCCGCCTGCAGGCGCTGGCGCGGGTCCATCCCACGCTCGACGGCATCGTGGCAGTAGCGCACACCGAGGGCGGCGGTCCGGGCGAACCCAACAACAGCGCCGAGATCCTGCGCGCGCTCGCGGGCTTCATGGTCCATCCGAACGTCGGTGCGGTGCTCGCGGTGGACTACGGCGTCGAGCCCGTGAACAACGCGCGGCTCCAGGCCTTCATGCGCGAGCGCGGCTACCCGCTGGCCGATGTGCCGCACGCTTTCCTCAGCATCACGCGTGGTCTCTCCGCCGCGCTCGCTGAGGGCGAGGCCCTCGTGCGCGGCTGGTTGCCGTCCGTCGCCGCCCAGCGCCGCACGGCCGAGCCGCTGGCGCATCTGCGCGTGGCGTTGCAGTGCGGCGGCTCCGATGCCTTCTCCGGCGTCTCGGGCAATCCGCTCGCCGGCGCGATGGTGCACGAGCTGGTCCGCCACGGCGGCATCGGCGTGCTCTGCGAGACCGACGAACTTGCCGGCGCCGAGTCCTACCTGATGAAAAACGTGCGCGACGCCGCCACCGCGCGCGCGTTGCTCGACCGCATCGCCCGCTTCAAGGCCCGCCTTGCGTGGCACGGCGTCACACCCGAGAGCAATCCCTCCGCCGGCAACAAGCTCCGCGGCCTCTACAATATCACGCTCAAGTCGCTCGGCGCCGTGCACAAGAAGGACCCGCGCACGCGCATTGACCACGTGATCGACTACGCCGAGCCGCTCGGCGCGCCGGGTTTCTACTTCATGGACAGCCCGGGCAACGACCTCGAGGGCATCGCCGGCCAGGTCGGCGCCGGCTGCAACCTGTTCCTCTTCGTCACGGGCAACGGCTCGATCACGAACTTCCCGTTCGTGCCCACGCTCAAGCTCACCACGACCACGCGGCGGCACGAGTTGCTTGTGCACGAGATGGACATCAACGCGGGCCGCTACCTCGACGGCGAGAGCTTCGAGGCGCTCGCCGCGGAGTCGTTCGAGCTCATGATCGCGTCGGCCTCCGGCCAGAAGACAAAGGGCGAACTCGCCGGCCACTCGCAGGCCTCGCTCTGGCGCAACTGGCGGCAGACCGACACCTCGCGCCTCGCCGAGATCCGCGCGCGGCCCGCGCCGGATGGAAAGCCCTTGGTGGCGCACCCTGACACGAAGCAACGAAGCGACGAGCAACGCACGCTCCATCTTTTCCCCAACGGCGACCGGTTCGGCGCGGAACGCGTCGGTCTCGTGATGCCGACGAGCATGTGCTCGGCGCAAATTGCGCGCCTGGCGGCCGACCGCATGAACGCCACAGGCCTCGCGGGCCGGCTCGGCCTCGATCGCTTCGTGGCCCTGACGCACTCCGAAGGTTGCGGCTTCGGCGGTGAGACGATGTATCACCTGCTCCATCGCACGTATCGCGGCTACGCCACGCATCCGAACGTCGCCGCGGCGCTGTTGCTCGAGCACGGTTGCGAGAAGGTGCCGAACGATGTCATGAAGCGTCAGTTCGAGTCGGCGAACCTGCCGCTGGATCGTTTCGGCTGGGCGAGCGTCCAGCTCGACGGCGGCATTGAGAAGGCCCTCGGCCGCGTGGGCGCGTGGTTTGAAAGCGCCCTTGCTGAGCGTCCCGCCACCACCCGGGTGCCGGCCGGGCTCGGCGCGCTCGCCGTGGGCGTTCTTTCCGCCGGCCCGCTGGACAACAACGCCACGGCCGCGCTCGTCGCGGCGCTCGGGGAAATCTTGGCCGCCGGCGGATCGGTGCTGATGCCCGAAGGTGACCGCCTACTGGCGGATGCGCGCTTGGTCGCGGCGCTGGGCGGGCGCACCGCCCTCCACGCCACGCTCGCCTACGGCCAGCCGCTCACGGTGCCGGGCCTGCACATCGTGCAGACCGACTCCGACCACTGGACCGAGAACCTCGCGGGTCTCGGCGCCTGCGGCGCGCAGGTTTTCCTCGGTCTCGTCGGCGACACCCCGCAGCAGGGCCATCCGCTGCTGCCCGTGTGGCAGATCGCCGGAGCGGGCGCACTGTTGCCGGGCGCGGCGGAGGACGTGGACCTGATTTTGTCCGGAGCCGGCCCGGATGCCCGGGCGATCCTGGATCTGGTCGTGGCGACGGCGAACGGCACCCGCCAGCCCAAGGCCAACGCCGGAGGCTTCGTTGACTTCCAGCTCACGCGCGGCTTGCTCGGAGTTTCGACCTGAGCCCGGGCCAGACCATGGACAACTCCGCCATCCCGATCCTGATCGTTGACGACGATCCCACGACGGCGGCGATGCTGCGGGGTCTGGTGCGCCACCTCGGCGACGGCCTGGTTTGCGCGCCGACGTGTGTCAGCAGCGGCGCGGCCGCGCGGCGGGAATTCGGCCGCGGCCATGCGCTCGTGCTGCTCGACTACCAGCTGCCGGATGAGGACGGTCTCACGCTGCTGGCGGCGCTGAACGCGTTGCCGGAGCAAAGACGGCCTCCGGTGATCATGCTGACGGGTGCCGGCAGCGAGCAGGTCGCCGTCGAGGCGATGAAACTCGGCGCCAGCGACTACCTGATCAAGACCGCGCTGAACCACGCCACGTTGCGGCGCGCCATCTCCGCGGCCTTGGAGCGCCGCCGCTTGGAACAACAGCTGGCCGAGTCCGCCGATCTCCTGCGCCGGCAACACGCGCAGATGGAAACCGACCTGGCCATGGCGCGCGTGGTGCAGCAGGCGTTGCTGCCGCAGGATTATCCGACGTTTCCGCCCGGTGTGACGGCCAACGAAAGCCGGCTCCGCTTCGCGCACCGGTGGATTCCCACGCACCAGGTGGCGGGGGATTTTTTCGCGGTGCTGCCGGTGTCGGCCACGGCGGCGGGCGTGTTTCTCTGCGACGTGATGGGCCACGGCGTCCGGGCCGCGCTGATCACGACCCATCTGCGCGGCCTGCTGCGCGAGCAGGAGGCCCTGGCCGGCGACCCCGGCGCCTTCCTGACCTCACTCAACCGCAACCTTCAGGCCCTGCTGGAACGGGTGGGAGAGACGGTGTTCGTGACCGCGGCCTACGTCGTGATGGACGCCGCGGCGGGCGAGCTGCGTTTCGCCAACGCAGGTCATCCCGCGCCGCTGCACCTCGAGCGCAGCGCCGGTCGCGTCGCGGCCTGCACGCTGCCCGACGGCCCCGGGCCGGCGCTCGGGCTGATGTCTGATTTTGCCTATGACTCGGCCCGCCGGGCCTGTGCGGGCGGCGACGCCGTGCTGCTGTTCACCGACGGGCTTTACGAGGCCGAAGGGGCCGACGGCGAGCAGTTTGGCCAAAAGCGGCTCGCCGCGGCCGTGACCGCGCGCCTGGGCCAGCCGACGGCCCGGTTGCTTGACGGGCTGCTGGCGGACGTGCAGGCCACGCGTCCATCCGCGGCCGGGCCGTTGCCCGACGACGTGTGTCTCGTGGCGATGGAGCGGGCCGGTTAACGGCAGCGGCGGGCAAAACCCGCGCTTGTCTTGCCACGCGGTCGGGCTTTCAGTGCGCGTTTCATTCCACCCATGTCGCGTTCCCTTCGTCTCCTTCTGTCCCTTCCCCTGATTGTCCTGCTCGCCGCCTGCGGCAAGCAGCCCGAAAAAGCCAAGTCTGCGGAATCCGCCTCCGGCGCCGCGACGAAGCTCGAAACCGTGGACCAGCGCGCCAGCTACGGCATCGGCCACAACCTCGGCAGCAAGCTGGGCCAGGACAAGGTGCTCCAGCTCGACAAGGAGGCGCTCAAGGCCGGCCTCGCCGACGGTCTGGCCCAGACCGCCTCGCGCGTGTCGGAGGCCGATCTCGATGCCGCGTTCGGCGCCCTGCAGGAGCGCGCGCAGACGCAGGCCGCCGCGGCGGCCGAGAAGCAGCTGGCCGAGGGCAAGGCCTACCTCGATAAGAACAAGGCCAAGCCGGGCGTCACCGTCACGGCATCGGGCCTCCAGTATGAAGTGCTGAAGAGCGGCAGCGGCGGCGCCAAGCCGACCCCGACCAACACCGTGAAGGTGCACTACCACGGCACGCTCATTGACGGCACCGTCTTCGACAGCTCCGTCGAGCGCAACGAGCCCATCGAGTTTCCGGTCACCGGTGTCATCCCCGGCTGGGTCGAGGCCCTGCAGCTGATGTCGGTCGGCGACAAATGGAAGCTCACCATCCCGTCCAATCTCGCCTACGGCCCCCGCAGCACGGGCAAGATCCCCGGCAACTCCGTCCTCGTGTTCGAGGTGGAGCTGCTGGAAGTGAAGTAAAGGGAGCCTTTTTATCCACGCTTGAGTCCCGCGTCCGCGGGATTCACGCAGCTACATGTTGCCGATCCCGGGGCGAGGGCGCCCCGGCTTCAGCGATTCAGACGCGTCTCAGTTCGCCGCGCCGGCCATGATCTGGCCGACGGTGCCGGCCTGCTGGCCGCTGAACTCGGTGCGCAACCGGCCGCACTGGGCGTGGATCTCCTGCTCGAACTTCTGCAGGTTGAAGCTCGGATAGACGCTCTCGCGAAGAATGGTCCATTCCGCGGTCTCCGCGATCGGCTTGAGGTTGTCCGCCGCGGGATCGCCGGAGGCACCCACCTGGTTGTGCCGGCACAGGTCGCGGGCGAGCGAGATGATGGCCACGAGGTTGGCGTCCACGGCGGCGGCGACGGGGTCGTCAATCCAGCGCATGACGTTGGCGAAGCGGTGCGAGAGTCCGAAGCGCTCGGCGAAATGCAGGCCGAGCTGCTTGGTCGTGCAGCCGAGGAAAAGTTTCTCGGCCTCGCGCAGCGGCATCCGGTGCTGCCGGGCATGTTCCATGATCGCGCGGAAGCCGCCCGGGTGGAGGTGGGCGAGGATCAGCTTGCCGATGTCGTAGAGCTGGCTGGCCGCGCGGGCGGCGGGTTCGAGGCTGTTGAACTCCAGGTCGCGGCAGATCTTCTGCGCGATGCGCGCCACGCCGCGCTGGTAGGTCCAGTAACGCGTCCAGTTGAAGGTGGGCGGCAGGTCCATGACGTGCTCCTCGATGACCACGAGGTTGCGGGCCTGCTGTTCCAACCGTTGCTCGCCGAGCTGGCCGACGGCGAGGCGGGCGTCTTCGATGCGGTCGAATTCGTCGGCCGGCGCGTGCGCCTTGTTGGCGGCGATCAGCATCTGCGCCGAGAGACCGGGGTCGCGGGCGACCAGGTCCATGAGCGGGTTGATGCAGGACGGATGGCCGTTGGCGATCATCTGGAACGACGCGGCGGCGGAGCCGATGACCGGGCAGCCGGGCAGCGCCTCGATGGCCCGCTGCAGGCGCTCGAAGGTTTGCACGGGGCAGCGGCCCTCGGCCGGAGCGGCGAGCCATGAGGCCTGTTCGGTGGCGGCGAAGTTGGCGCCGCTTTCCTGGGGTGCGTCGGCCCCGAATCCGGGGGCTAGGTCGCGTTCCGGATCGCGGCGGCCGGCGAGGAGCAGCGAGCAGAATTCCAAGGTCTCAAGGGCGGCGGGCCACGCCGCCCAGCGGCCCTCCGTGGCGATGGTGGCCGCATGTTGAAGGGTTTCGACAAGACACCAGGCCCCGGCGGTCTCGGCGTCCTCTTTCAGCGGATTGGTCAGTTCCGTCACCTTGCGGGTGTCGGCGGTCTCCGCGCACTTGCGAAGCGGTTCGCGTGCGCCGGCGATGCCGCTCTCCAGTTCGCCGAACATCCGGCGCAGGTCGGCGGGCGTGTAGCCCATGAGCTGGCAGAAGGATTTCTCCGCCTCGAAGTGACGGTCGCGCCAGGGATCGGCCATGGCCTTGTCCACCTCGGCGAAGATGTCGTCGTCGTGGTAGGGCTTGATGAGGAAATTCTGGACGCGCAGCGCGATGGCCTGTCGCACGGCCTCGCGGTCGCCGTGTTCGGTATAGACCACCACCGGCAGGAGGCGGAGCAGGGGGTCGGCCTTGAGCTGCTTGATCAGGTCGAGCGCGCTGCCGTCACTGAGCTTGAGCTCCGTAAAAACGAGGTCCACGCCGGGGTTCTCGTGCAGGAACTTCCACGCCTGGGCCCCGTTGTCCACCGAGGCCAGCCTATGGTCGCCCCGGGCGAGGATGCCATGCATGGCCCGCCTCGCCGTCTCGCTGGGATCGATCAGTAGGATGCGGGCCATAAGACGGGGCTGACGCGGCGGTGCGCGCGAGGTGAGCGCGGGGGATGCGCCACTGCGTCACTCCTGACATCGGCTGGCGATAGCGTCGGGTTGAGGTAAAAATTGCCCGATTCCCCATCGAACTGAGTTACCCGTTCTGCGTCAGGGCTCGAGTTCCGGGGGCCGGAGTCCGGTAAGCGGCTCAGCCTGAACGTGCCATTTCATCCGCATGTAAACTCCGCCCCTGGCGAGTTCGTCCAGCATCTGGCGGAGTCGCCGTTCCCGGGTTTCCGGTCGTTTGGCGCGGCTGATCCAGCCGAGATAGTCATTTTGTTGGTAAGCGGGACGCGCGTGGTAGGCATCGAGCAGGCCTTCGGCGCTCAGGGTCCGGCGCACGGCGGCCGGCATGGGGTGGCGGTCACGTTTGAGTTTGGAAAAATCGGCGGACATGCAGATCGCTGGATTCAGGATGCGGCCGCCAGCAGGGAAGCCGTCGGTGCCGACCAGGCCCGCACCTCGACGCTGGTGTGGAAGTCCTTCGCCGGGTGCGAGGCGGCGAGCGCGGTGGCCTCGGCAAAATCGCGGGCCTCGAGAAACAGCAGCGCGATCAACGGCCAGCGACCGGTGGCTTCGGTCGGAGCGGCCAGACCGGGCCGGGCGGACTCAGGCGCGAGGCTGCGGGGTTCGAGCCGGCAACCGGCCGCATTGGCCGCGCGGGCCCACGCGCGGATGGCGGCCTGGCGGCGGGCTTGGTCGGCCTCGGTGAAGGTTGCGGGACCCTGCCGGAAGAGGAGGACGAATTTTTCCATGCCTCACACTCTAACACGCGGCGCTGACAGCATGCTGTCAGGAGTGTCAGCGCGAAGGGCGGAGCGGCGACAGGCGGTAGAGCCCGGCGCCGTGAAACGGGATGACCGGGGAAAAGACGCCCTGCGCCGGATCGAGATCGGTGTGGGCCCACAGGTCGCGCACGCGGGCTCCGTCCGGGAAGCCGAGGGCGGCGAGATCCACCGTCACCGGCAGCCCGGGGGCGGTCGCGGTGTTTTCCGGCGTGGCGACGACGACGAGGAATTGCACCGGTCCGGGCACCTGGCCGCGGCCGTTGTCGAGCACGACGCCGGTGGCGCGGAAGCGCACGGCACCGGCCGGCAGCGCATATTCGATGACCGCCGGGATCTCGGCGCCCACGCCGAGCACTCGGCCTTCCTTGTCTTTCTTCACGGCGGTGCTGTCCCAGGTGGCGTCGGCGTGCGTCCACTTGAAATCGGCGAGCGGCCGCTCGGTGCCGTCGGCGAAGACGAGGCGTGCGTCGCGCCAGAGCACGCGGTTCCACTCGCCGGTGACCGCGAGCGGGTTGGCCACGAGGAAGAACCGGTCGCCGCCGAGCAGGTCCGTGTCGAGGGCGGCAGCCGTGGCGGCTTCAGCGGTCACGGGCGGGCTGGCCTGGCGGGCGTTCTCCGGCGTGAGACGCACGCGGTCCCGCGTGTTGAAGACGGCGAGGTAGCGATCGGGCGAACCGGGCACGTCGGCGACCCAGGCGACGAGGCCGTCGCGTTCGAAGAGCGGACGGTTGTTCGTGCTGTGCTGGTTCACGGCGAGGACCTCGGCATTCGTGAGCAGCGCGAGCGTGGCGGGATCGGTTTTGGTCAGGTCGCCGCCGTGCATGAGCGGCGAGCGCGCGATGGACCACAGCGTCATCAGCGTGCGCTGCTCGTCGGCGGTGAAGCGCGTCGTGCGTTCGCCCATGACGAGCGTGCCGAGCGGGAGCATGTCGGCGTCGGGCCACGCGCCGGGCCGACGGTGGGGATTCCACGCGGCGAGCCGGGCGAACTGGTCGCGCAACGCCAGCCAACGGTCCCAGAAATCGTCGCTGATGCGCCAGAGGTTGGCGTGTTGCGCGACGTGGCCGGCGGCGGTGAGAACGGTTTCGCCGGGCGAGAGGCTGAGCACGATCGGGCGGCCGGTGCGGTCGATGGCGCGGCGCACGGCCTCGATTTCGTCCTGATGCTTCAGGTAGGGGCGGCTGATGTCGTCCACCTTCACGTAGTCCACGCCCCACTCCGCGAACAGCGCGAAGACGGAATCGTAGTAGGCCTGCGCGCCGGGCTTGGTCATGTCCACGCCGAACATGTCGGGATTCCACGGACAGGTGTTGCTGCGGTCGGCGATGTCCTGAGCGCGGTAGGGCGTGCCGAGGATGGGGAGGTTCTGCTCCACGGCCTGACGCGGGATGCCGCGCATGAGGTGAACGCCGAACTTCAGGCCGAGCGCGTGCACCTGGTCGGCGAGCGGCTTGAAGCCGCGGCCGTCGGTGGACGACGGGAAGCGGTTGGTCGCGGGGAGGAGGCGGCCGTGGGCGTCCAGCGTGAGCTTGGCGTCGGCGCGGTAGGCGTGGCTCTTCGCGCCGGGCTCATACCACTGGATGTCCACGACGATGTATTGCCAGCCGTGGGATTTGAGATGCTCCGCCATGTAGCCAGCCTGCTCCTTCACCTGTTGTTCGGTGACGGTGGTGGCGAAACAGTCCCAGCTGTTCCAGCCCATCGGCGGGGTAGGCGCCCAGGATAGAAAACCGGGAGCCGGCTGCGCGGCACCTACGGTAGCGATGGTCACGCCGGCGGCGAGGGCCGCCAGCAGGAAGGGACGGGGGAAGCGGATCATGGGGTGCGCCCAGCCAAGCGTGTTCGCGCCGCCCACGCAAATCCCGTCGCGGCGAACCTGCTTCACCGTCAACCGTGTCTCAGCGCGCTCCGGCGGGCGGCGGCGTCACCGCTGGCGCGCGCAGCCAGGCGGCGTAGCGTTTCACGGCATTCGTCGGGACCACGAATTTCCAGCCGGCGTCGTCGGGCCGGAGGGAAAGCAGCGCCAGCTTGTGCTTGCCTTCGGCGTCGAAGATCTGGGCCGAGACCTTGGTCTCGTTGGTCGCCGGATACAGGTCGAGAATGGTGGCGCTGCCGAGCGGCACATCCTTCGCGGCGAGCACGGCGATCAGCCGCTCGGGAGAAACGAATTCCTGCCGCAGTGATTCGGGCAGGCGGGCGTAGAGCGCGGCCGCCTCGTTCCGGGCCTCCGAATCCAAGACGAGCAGGCTGGTGAGGGTGTCGATGTCGCCGTTGACCGACGCCCACAACCCCGTCTCGAACGCCGCCTCGGGGGTGGCGCGACCGGCGTTCTGCCAGAGCGGGAACGCCAGCACGTTCCGGACGATGCTCGGCCGTTCCGTCCGCGCGCGGTCTGCGGGTGGCGAGGTGGTTTCGTTGGCCCGTTGGCGGAGTGCGGTCAGTTCCTCGCGCAAGCGGGCCACGGCAGTGCGCTCTGCGAGCAGGCGATCGAGTTCCTCGGTGCGTGCGCGCACCGCCGCCAATTGCTGCTCCTGTTGCTCGGCGGCTCGCGCCGCCTGCAGGCGGGCTACGCTCGCGCGTTGCCGGTCGAGCTCGGCGCGAAGGGCATCGGTCGTCCGCCGGTGCCAGCCAAGGAGCGCCAGGATCCCTGCAATCAGGACCCCGAGGATGACGACGAAGCGGAGGTTCGCGCGCATGGTCTCAGAACCAGTCGCTCGCCGTGGGCGCGTCGCCGCCAACGCTGAATTGAAGCACCTGGCTCACCCGGGTGTTGACCTGGCGGCCGCCCTTGCGACCGGGCTCAAATTTCCACTGCGTCACGGCTTCGAGCGCGGCCAATTCGAAATCGTGGTGGGTGGATTTCTCGACCTTGGCCTCGCGCACCACACCGGTCGAATCAATCACCAGGGACACGACCACGCTGCCCTCGATGCCGGCGGCGCGCAGCTCCGCGGGATACGCGGGCGATTTCCGCGTGAGCGCCTTGGGCGGGCTGTCGAGTTCCTTCATGGAAAACGAATCGGCGCCGGTTTTTGGGGAAGCGGCCCGGACCTTGGGCAGGGCCGCGGACTGGAGTTGCTGCTGCAACGCGACGGCCTCGTTGCGCAGGCGCACGAGTTCCTCGTCGGAGACGTCGATTGCCGCGGAGGGCTGCTCGGATGATGCCGGGGCGACGACGGCCGAGGCGGCGGAGCGAGCGGTGTGGGTTGCAGTTTGGAGGATCGCGAGTTCGGCGCGCAGGTTGGCGTTGTTGTGCTCCTGCACGGCGTAGATGCCGGCGCCGGTGGCCACGACGGCCCCGGCCAGGGTGAGTTGGAGTTTGGTGAGTCCCATAAAGACGAGGGCGGAGGCAGTGCTGCCGGCGAGCGCGGTGCCGGTGACCGTCGCGGCGAGGCTGGCGGGCGCCGCGATCACGGCTTGGTTGGCGAGGGCGAGCGAAAGGGCGGCGGCGGTGGAGCGGACGCCGCGGCGGGCGAGCAGGCCACGGAGTTTGTCGAGGGCACGGTCGGTGCGCATGCGCGCGGCGTGATCCGAGAGGGCGAGGCGCGCGCCGACGCCGGCGTAGTCGCGGCCCTCGAAATACCGGAGCAGGATCGCCTCGCGGTCGGAGTCATTCAGCTCGGCGAGGGCTTCGTCGAGCACGGGGCGCACGCGCTCCCAGTCGAGGGAGTCGGTCGGGTCGGATGGTTGCATGAGTTCAGCCTCCTGTTCGCGGATGCGGCGGCGCGACTCGCCGCGCACGAGCTTGGCGGCGGCGAAGCGCGTGCTGGTGAAGAGCCACCCGGCGAGCACGGGCCGGTCGGCGAGTGCCGCGGCTTTGCGGGCGAGGTCGGTGAACACAAGCTGCGTGACGTCCTCCGCGAGATGGGCGTCGCCATTCACCTGCCGGAGCGCCGCGGAATAGACGAGGTTGAGATGCCGGCGCACGAGCTCGGCGAAATCCGCTTCAGAGCGGGTCGCGGCATAGGCGCGGAGCAGGGTGGCGTCGTCCTTCATGGCGGTTCGACCTATAGCACCCGCCCGCCGGGAAACCGCACAAAATAAAACCGGACAGGTGGAGCCGGCGCTCCGTGTATGGACCGGAGACATGGTATACACCTGTTCGGA
>CBINOW010000047.1:0-29921 GCA_966252395.1 uncultured Oleiharenicola sp.
AGGAACTGGGTTTCTACTGCGACCGCGCCTCCAAGGACGTGCCTGGCATCGGCGCGAAGGCCTTGGAATCCGCGCTCGCGCAGAACGCCGACGTCATCCTCTTCGACACCGCCGGCCGCCTGCAGATCGACCACGACCTCATCGAGGAGGTGAAGAAGCTCAAGGCCGCCGTGCAGCCCGACGAAGTCATCCTCGTGGCCGACGGCGCGCTCGGCCAGGAGGCCGTCAACGTCGCCAAAGCCTTCCACGACGCCCTCACGCTCACCGGCCTCATCCTCACCAAGCTCGACGGCGACACCCGTGGTGGCGCGGCGCTCTCGATCAAGTCCGTCACCGGCGTGCCCATCAAGTTCATCGGCACCGGCGAGAAAGCGGAGAACTTCGAAATCTTCCATCCCGACCGCCTCGCGTCTCGCATCCTCGGCATGGGCGACGTCGTGTCGCTCGTCGAGAAGGCGCAGGAGACAATCGATCAGAAGGAGGCCGAGCGCATGGCCGAGAAGATGCGCAAGGCGGACTTCAACCTGGAGGACTTCCTCGCGCAGATGCAGCAGGTGAAGAAGATGGGTTCAATGCAGTCCATCCTCGGCATGATGCCCGGCATGAGCGGCGTTCAGCTGCCCGGCGACGCCGACCGCCAGATGAAGCGCACCGAGGCCATCATCCAGTCCATGACGATCCAGGAGCGCCGGAAGCCCTCCCTGCTCAACGGCAACCGCCGCATCCGCATCGCCAAGGGCGCCGGCGTGCAGGTCGTCGAGGTCAACCAGCTCATGAAGCAGTTCGACCAGATGCAGAAGATGATGAAAATGATGAAGGGCGGAAACCAGAAGAAGCTCATGCGCCAGATGGAGCAGATGCGCGGCCGCGGCGGCATGCCGTTCTGACGCCGTTTGATGGAGGCGGGACTATCAGTCCCGCGGTCGCGCCGCCCCATGCATCGCTTCTTCCAACTCCTCCTCGCCCTCGCAGCGCTCGGCACCGGCCTCTGGCTGCTCTACGCCGGCTATGGCCGCGAGGTGTCGCTGGCCGGCAAGACCGAGACCGGGCTCACCTATCTCAAGACCGGCATCGACGGGAAGACACGCGTCATGACCCACCACTGGCACTACGGCGCCGGCCTTCTGCTGATCATCGGCAGCATCTGGTTGATGGTGAAGGGCTATGCGCCCAAACCCGTCCGCAAGCGCTCGCGGTAGCGAACATCAGGCTTCGTGCCACCTTCGTAGCAACGAATGATCAAAGCCGGCGGCCGAGAACGCTTCATAAACAGCCAGCAGGGAAATCGCACCGAAGGTGTGCCAGACGGCATGTCCTTGTATGATGAAATTGGGATTGGCCCAGAAACCGCCGAACCTGTCGCCGATACCCCCTGAAAACGAGATAGTCGTCGAAATGACGAAAACAATCATGGCCTGCAGATAACGCCGACGGTCTTGGGTGCGAAAAAACGCGATCACTGCCAGTAAACAGCCGATGGCGACGGCGGTGATGAAGACATAGGTCGAGTCAAAAACTTTCAGGCCATAGATTCTGACATCGTTGCGGTGAACTCCCGTGTAGATCGCCGCCAGCCAAGCCCCCACAACGAGCGCCCAGCCGGCAGGCCCGGTGGAAACACGGCTCGCGATGGTCGAGCTACCCACGACGAGGAGCAGATATAGAACGGCATAAACGCCGAGAATATCGATCATACGCCACTCGGGAAGCAGCGACGCGTGATACATGCCACTCCCAAATCCAAGAAAGACGGCTGCCACTCCGAGCCCGATTGAAGCCGGTTTTCGCCCCGCGATCAGAATGGCCAAGCCTGCAAGTGCGTAGGGCAAATTGGAGACCGTATTCTGCGGCTCGCGAATCAGCCGGTTAAGCTTCAGCGGATCGTAAACGTCAAAGGATAGCACTGCTGGCATCCGAACGCGGTCGCTTTGATACGCCTCACATTGGGCCTTCGGTGGTTCGACTGTTTTCCAGAAATCTCCCGTAGGATTCCAAGCGGTAAGACAGAGCAAGATCGTCAGTATCGGCAGACTGAACAGGAGTGATCGGCCAAGCGGCGTGCTCATTTCGTTTTATGCATACCCAGTCCGATTGAACTGCACAGCCCAAACGCCACGTTTGACGCTGACCCTTGCGCGACTATACCCACGACACCCCATGGCTCCCCCGAAAGCCTCCGCCCGCCCCAAGACTGTGACCGAATACCTCGCTGCCGCCGACAAACGCGCCCAGCCGCGTCTGCGCGAACTGCGGAAAATCGTCCGGGCCGCCGCGCCTGGGGCCGTCGAATCCCTCAAATGGGGCATGCCGGCGCACTCCTATAAGCGTATTCTGGTGATGTATGCCTCCTTCAAAAACCACGTCAGCCTCTTCCCGGGCACGCCCACCCTCCGCGCTTTCAAGCAGGAACTGACGAAACACCAGGCCTCCGGCTCGACCATCCGCTTCCCGCTCGACCAGCCCGTGCCCGCCGCGCTGATTCGCCGCCTCGTGAAACATCGCGTCACGGAAAGCGTCGAGAAGGACGGCAAATGGCGGACCGCCACCTGAGCCCGTCCCTGGCCTTCTTCCTTCTTAACTCTTCCTTCCTCCTTCTGATGTCCTCCCCGCTTGGTTTCGCTGTCGTCGGCACGGGTATGATTGCCGGTTACCACGCCCAGGCCATCGCCCAGACACCCGGCGCCAAACTTGTCGGTGTGGTCAGCCGCTCCGCGGATCGCGGCGTCGCCTTCGCGACCAAGCACGGCATACCGGTCATCACGGCGACGGTCGAGGAGATGGTCGCCCGCGACGATGTCCAGGTGCTCAACGTCACCACCCCGAGCGGCGCGCATCTCGATCCCGCGCTCACGGCCATCCATGCGGGCAAGCACGTGGTTGTCGAGAAACCCATCGAAATCACGCCGGCCCGATGCGACCAGATCATCGAGGCCGCGGAAAAGAACGGCGTGAAAGTCGCCGCCATTTTCCAAGGCCGTTTCGGCGCCGGGGCGCAGAAGGTGAAGGCCGCCGTCGAAGCCGGCCGCCTCGGTCGCATGGTTCTCGCCAGCGCCTACGTGAAGTGGCACCGCACCGTCGAATACTACAAGACCGCCTGGAAGGGCACCTGGGATCTCGACGGCGGCGGCGCCCTGATGAACCAAGCCATCCACGGTGTGGACCTGCTGCAGTGGTTTGCCGGTTTGCCGGTTGAGGTGTCCGGGCGTTTCGCGCGCCGCGTCCACACCGGCATTCAGGCGGACGACACCACCGTCGCGGCCCTGCAGTTTGCCGACGGAGCCCTGGGCACAATCGAAGCCAGCACGGCGCTCTGGCCCGGCTGGTCGCGACGCATCGAACTGTGCGGCGAAACCGGCTCCATCTGCCTGGAGGACGACTTCATCGCCCGCTGGGATTTCGCCCGGGCCGAACCCGGTGACGACGCCATCCGCCACGCCAAGCGCGACGACGCGCTCGGCTCCGGTTCGTCCCTCCCCGGAGGCATTTCGCTCGCCGGTCACCTGCGGCAGATCGGCGACCTCGTCGAGGCCGTGCGCGACAATCGTCCTCCCGCCATCGGCGCGCGCGAGGGTCGCAAGGCGGTCGCACTCGTCCACGCCATCTACGAGTCCGCCAAGAGCGGCAAGGCGGTGCGGGTATGAGCGCAGCATTCATGCTTGTAGGGCGGGGTCTCCGAACCCCGCCGTCCCTTAGCCGAGGCGGGATTCGGAGATCCCGCCCTACAGCAGTCCGCACTTAGCCGAAAAACCGCTGGCACACACTGCACCGTTCAATCTCCACGCACGGTCACTCACGCACCCCAAGAAAACAATGACGTCACCCCACGCCCCCACTTCCTCCAGCATGAGCGGCAAAGCCCGCGGCATGGTTCTCCTGGCCGCGTTTCTCGGCTGGATGTTCGACGGCCTTGAGATGGGCATCTTCCCGCTCATCGCCCGGCCGGCGCTCCAGCAGATGCAGGCGGCCTACGGCATTGTGGACGACAAGTTTGTCGGCTTCTGGATGGGCTGGGTCACCGCCGCGTTCCTTCTCGGCGCAGCGGGTGGCGGTCTCATCTTCGGCTGGCTGGGCGACAAGGTCGGACGCGTGCGCGCCATGAGCATGGCGATCCTGTGCTATTCCATCTTCACCGGCCTGGTCTATTTCGCCGCCGAACCCTGGCACCTCGCTGCGCTGCGGTTCATCGCCGCGCTCGGCATGGGCGGAGAATGGGCGCTCGGCGTGGCGCTCGTGATGGAAGTCTGGCCGGAGAAACACCGCCCGATGCTGGCCGGTATCATCGGCGCTGCCGCCAACGTCGGCTTCGCGCTCATCGCCTGCGTGGGTATCTTCTTCGCCGTCACCCAGGAAACCTGGCGCATGGTCGTCGTCATCGGGGCCCTGCCGGCCGCGCTGACCTTCTTCGTGCGACTCTTCGTGCCGGAGTCGGAGAAATGGCAGCACGCCGCCGCGGCCAAGCCCACGCAGCCGATGAAGGAGATTTTCTCCAATCGCGCGCTGATAAAGCCGCTCGTGCTCGGCATGCTGATCTCATCGGTCGCGTTGATTGGCACCTGGGGTTCCGTGCAATGGCTTCCGCTCTGGGCCGACAAGATGGCCGGTCCGGAACTCCCGAAGGCCAAGGCCTACACGCAGGCGCTCTCGGCGCTCGGTTCCGTTTTCGGCTGTCTCCTCGGCGCCTGGCTCGGCGGCTTGCTGGGCCGGCGTCCTGCCTACTTCCTGCTCAGCCTGGGTTCATTGATCAGCTGCGCGCTGCTTTTCCGCGGGGTCGACACCTATGGCGCCACCTTCCTGACGCTCACCTTCATCGTCGGCGCGATCACCGCCGCCTACTTCGGCTGGCTGCCGCTCTACTTGCCGGAGATTTTCCCCACCCGCGTGCGGGCCACGGCACAAGGCCTCTCGTTCAATGCCGGCCGCATCCTGGCCGCCATCGGCGCGCTCCAAATGGGCGCGCTGATGCAGACGTTCCACGGCAGCTACGCGCAGGCCGGCGCCGTCATCTCGCTGGTCTATGTGCTCGGATTGGTTATCATCTGGTTCGCTCCCGAAACCCGCGGCAAGCCCCTGCCCGAATAACCCACCACACCCTGATCCTCATGCGACGCCTTGCCTGCCTGCTGAGTGCCCTCGCCCTTCTCCCCAGTCTCGCGTTCGCAGTGCTGTCCTGGCGCGTAACCGTGCCGGCCGCGGACACGGATCGCGCGGCGCTCGTGTTATCCTTCCCTTTGCCCGCAGAGGCGTCGCCGAGTTCGTCCTTGCACGGCAGCACGGGCACTTACCCGCTCCAAGTGGATGCAGATGGCACCGCCCGCGCCGTGATTCCTTTCCTCAAGGCCGGGGAATCCCTCGCGCTCACGCTGCGGCCGGTGGAAGATCAACCGCCCGGCGTGACGAGCACCGTCGCCGACGGCCAAGTGCATCTGCAGGTGCGCAACCAGCCCGTGCTCGATTACTGGACCAAGGAGGAGCCGCTGCCCAACGACAAGGTGGACAAGAAATTTCTCCGCAGCGGACACATCCATCCCGTGCGCACGCCGTCGGGCACCGTTATCACCGGCAGCTACCCGTCCAACCATCTCCATCACCACGGCATTTGGGCGCCGTGGACCAAGACGCAGTTCCAAGGCCGGCATCCCGACTTCTGGAACATGGGTCAAGGCACCGGCAAGGTGGAGTTCGCCGAGCTCGTCCGCACGTGGAGCGGCCCTGTGCACGGCGGCTTCGTCGCGAAGCAACGCCAGATCGACCTCTCCGCCGCCTCGCCCGTCACGGCGCTGAACGAGACCTGGGAGGTCACGGTATACGATGTGCCCGGTGCGACCACGCCGATGCGGGTATTTGACCTCGTGGTTACGCAGACCTGCGCCACGGCTGATCCGCTGATTCTGGAGGAATATCGCTACGGCGGCCTCGGGTTCCGCGGGCATGATGAGTGGGACGGCGTCGCGAACACATTCTTTCTGACCTCTGAGGGCATCACAGATCGCGTGAAGGGCGACACCTCGCGCGCCCGCTGGCTGCACGTCAGCGGGAGGATCCAGGGCGCGCTCGCTGGCATCGGTATTCTCGGCCACCCGGATAATTTCCGCGCGCCCGAGCCGCTGCGGCTGAACCCCAAGGAGCCCTTCGTGTGCTTCGCCCCGTCCCAACTGGGCGAATTCCGCATCGAACCCGGCAAACCCTACGTCATGCGCTACCGTTTCATCGTAACCGACGGCGCGCCGGACCGGGCGCTGCTGGAGGCCTGCTGGCAGGGTTACGCCCGGCCGGCGGTTGCCACCGTGGGTCCTGAATGAACGCAGCTGTTTAACTGTCCACCGACGGGCAGCTCGCGCGAACGGTTCGACCAGTCTCTGATTGGCGTTAGCCCCATTCAACCCCATCCTCCTGTGAAAGACCTACCCCGACGTCATTTCCTGAAAACCCTCGCCGCCGGTGCCGCCACCGTCGCCGTTTCCTCCTCCGCCCAAACTCCCCCGCCCATGTCCCAGACCCAGAAAGCCGACGGCGCCACCTACGCGCCGAAGGGCAAGCCCAACCCCGTCGTCAAAGCCGGCGAGTTCGTCTTCGCCGCCGCCTTCCTCGACCACGGCCACATTTACGGCCAGTGCAACGGCCTCACCGAGGCCGGCGCCACCCTCAAGTGGGTGCACGACCCCGACCCGAAGAAGGTCGAGGCCTTCCTCAAGCAGTTCCCCGCGACCAAGGTTGCCGCCAGCTTCGACGAAATTCTCGCCGATCCCGAGGTGAAACTGGTCGCGACCGCCGCCGTGCCCAACCGACGCGGCCCGATCGGCTGCCAGGTGATGAAGGCCGGCAAGGACTACTTCACCGACAAGCCGCCGTTCACCACGCTCGCCCAGCTCGACGACGCGAAGAAGGTGTCCGCCGAGACCGGCAAGAAGTTCATGGTTTACTACAGCGAGCGACTGCATGTGGAGTCGGCGATGTTCGCCACCGACCTCGTGCAACAGGGCGCGATCGGCCGCGTATTGCAGGTGATCGGCCTCGGGCCGCATCGCGAGGGTGCGGGCCGGCCGGCGTGGTTCTACGACCACGACAGCTACGGCGGCATCATCTGCGACATCGGATCGCACCAGTTC
The DNA here is from genome assembly GCA_966252395.1 of uncultured Oleiharenicola sp. Lineage (GTDB taxonomy): Bacteria > Verrucomicrobiota > Verrucomicrobiia > Opitutales > Opitutaceae > Lacunisphaera. The sequence continues at coordinate 7,107 of CBINOW010000047.1, forward strand.
GAGCAGTTCCTCACCTACTCCGGAGCGACCGACGCCACCGTCATGCACGCCGCCGTCGCCAACTACGCCCACCCGCAGCACCCCGGCTTCGAGGATTTCGGCGAGGCCAACCTCGTCGGCAACAACGGCGCGACGAACTACATCCGCGTGGACTGGTTCACGCCCAAGGGCCTCAGCACCTGGGGCGACGGCCGCATGATCATCCTCGGCGAGAAGGGCTACATCGAGCTGCGCAAATACCTCGACGTTGCCCGCGACAAGAAAGGCGACCACGTCTTCCTCGTGGACGAGAAGGGCGAGCACTACTTCAACGTGGATGGCCAGGTCGGCTTCCGCTACTTCGGCGAACTGATCCTCGACTGCATCCACCGCACCGAGAAAGCCATGACCCAGGCCCACGCCTTCAAGGCCGCCGAACTCTGCCTCAAAGCCCAGGCCGCGGCGAAGAAGATCGCGTAGTCAGGACGTTATCTGTTCCGGTTTCGAAAGGCCCGCTTCACGGCGGGCTTTTCTGTTTTGGGCCTAAGACTTCCGCGCCATGTTCGTCGATCAGGTGATGAACGACCGGCTGCTTCTGCCCACTTTCTTCTGTCCCAAGTCTTGGGAGGACATGATCGGCAATGAAACGAGCCGCTTCTGTTCCTACTGCAAGAAACACGTCCATAACCTGGCCGCGCTATCCGCGCAGGAACGACTGGCCCTGCTGACATCGCCAGCCGGTTCGATCTGCGCCCGCTATCGCGTTGCCATCCGTCGCCCCGCCAAAGGCAAGGAAGAGTCCTACGTGCGCCACATGCTGAAATATGGCGCGGGGGTGGCGCTATCCGGCTCCGTGCTGCTGGTGCTATGGGAGATGCACGAGCAGAGCAGCCGCTGCCCTTACTATCGCGCGAGCAGCGGGCCGAACGGAGCTTGGACCACAGGCTGCGCGTGGCCTGAAGAGCTCTACGAAGAACGCGAAGTGGTCACCTTGGGAATCATGGAGCCTTTGCGAGAGCCAAAGAACCCAGGGTCCGCCAGTGATTCCGACCAAGTTGCCCATGTGGACCTGAAGCTCGATCCCGTGGCGGTGGACCGACTGTTCGAGGAGGCGCGGCTTCGCTACTCGGACTCGTTGCCGAATGCTCGTCCTGAGAAACGCTGATCAACCCGGCGGAATCGTGGGGCTGTGGAATTGTCCGGTTGCTTCCCGGCAATTCCTGACCTCCATTGTGGGCACCCCACCCCATGTCCGTTTCCACGCACTCGTATGACGCCATCGTCGTCGGCTCCGGTATTTCCGGCGGCTGGGCGGCGAAGGAACTCACCGAAAAAGGCCTGAAGGTCCTGCTCCTCGAGCGCGGCCCGAACGTCGAGCACATCAAGGACTATCCCAGCGCCCTCAAGGCGCCGTGGGAGTTGCCCCACCGGGGCAAGAAATCGCGCGAGCTCATCGCCGAGCGCCCGATCTCGAACCGCGACCTGCTGCACGAAGCGAACGCCGAGTGGTGGGCGGACGAGCAGGACTGTCCTTACACCGAGGTAAAGCCCTTCGACTGGTTCCGCGGTTACCAGGTTGGCGGCCGCTCCCTGCTCTGGGGCCGACACAGCTACCGCTGGAGCGATTTCGACTTCGAGGCCAACGCCAAGGACGGACACGGCGTGGACTGGCCCATTCGCTACGCCGACCTCGCACCGTGGTATGACCACGTCGAAACCTTCGCGGGCATCAGCGGTTCGATCGAGGGACTGCCCCAGTTGCCCGACGGCAAATTCCTGCCGCCCTTTGAACTGAACTGCGTCGAGAAAGACGTTGCCGCCCGTCTCCGCGGCAAATTCGGCGGACACCGCCGCCTCATCATGGGCCGGCTCGCCAACCTCAGCCAGCCACACGCGGGGCGCGTCAACTGTCAGTTCCGCGACAAGTGCTGGCTCGGCTGTCCCTTCGGCGCCTACTTCAGCACGCAGTCGGCCACGTTGCCCGCGGCCGTCGCTACGGGAAATCTCACCCTGCGCCCCGGCTCGATCGTCACCCGCGTGCTCTACAACAAGGACGCCAAGCGCGCCACCGGCGTCGAGGTCATTGATGCCGAGACACACCAGACCTACGAGTATCGGGCGAAGGTCGTCTTCCTCTGCGCCTCGTCCTTCAACTCGACCTGGCTGCTGATGAACTCGGCCACCGACGTGTGGCCCGAGGGGCTCGGCAGCAGCAGCGGCGAACTCGGTCACAACGCCATGGATCACCACTTCCGCGTCGGAGCCTTCGGCGTCGTCGAGGGTTACCTCGACCGCATCGTGGCCGGACGCCGCCCGGGCGGATTCTACATTCCGCGCTACCGGAATCTTTTTGGCGACAAGCGCGACTACCTCCGCGGCTTCGGCTACCAGGGCGCCGCCTCGCGTCTCGGTTGGGAACGCGAGGTGCCCGAACTCGGCATCGGCGCCCCGCTCAAGGAGGCGCTCAGCCAGCCCGGCCCTTGGGTCATGGGCATGACCGGCTTCGGCGAAATCCTGCCCTACCACGAAAACCGAATCTATCTCGACCGCTCCCGGAAGGACAAATGGGGCCTCCCCATTCTCGCGATGGACTGCGAGATCAAGGAGAATGAACTCAAGATGCGCCGCGACATGCAAGACGACGCCGCCGAGATGCTCGAAGCCGCCGGCCTGAAGAACGTCATCAAGACCAGCGCCGGCTACAACTTCGGCCGTGGGATCCACGAGATGGGCACGGCCCGCATGGGCCGCGATCCCAAGAGCTCCGTGCTCAACGCCCACAGCCAGGTCTGGGACGCGCCCAACGTCTATGTGACCGACGGCGCCGGCATGACCTCCGGCAACTGCGTGAATCCCTCACTCACCTACATGGCCCTCACCGCGCGCGCCGCGGAGCACGCGGTCGGCGAACTCAAGAAGGGGAACCTGTGATGAACTCTCCCACCACCCTCACCCGGCGCGAAGCCCTCGCCCGCCTCAGCATCTTGCTCGGCGGCGCGCTCATCGGCGGCGACACCTGGCTCCGCGGCGCCACGCTCGTTGGCAAGGCCAACGGCAACGACTTCACGGCGGCCGATCTCGCCCTGCTCGATGAAATCGCCGAGACGATCATCCCTGCCACCGCCACCCCGGGGGCGAAGGCCGCTGGCGTCGGCGCGTTCATGGCCATGATGGTCACCGACTGCTACGACGACGCCCAGCACACGGCTTTCCGCGCCGGCCTGGAGAAACTGCGCGCCGAGGGCTTCCTGGCCGCACCCCCCGCCGTGCGCACCGAACGTTTGAACGCGCTCGATGCCGAGCAGCGCCGGCACACCGGCACGCCTCCTCATTTCTTCAAGATGATGAAGCAGCTCACCATCCTCGGCTACTTCACCTCCGAGATCGGCGCCGCGCAGGTGCTGATCTACGAGGAAGCCCCGGGGCGGTTCGACGGCAACATGCCCTACAAGCCGGGCGACCGCTACTTCTTCACGCCGCCGAACCGGAATTTGTGAGGGCGGAGCCCATCGTTCCACCGGCACGACTCAGCTCATTTGACCCTATCGCCTGGATCAAATTTGTAGCGCCGTAGAAGCTTCGCATCGGGCTGCGATACAAATAAAGCACTGAAAAAATCTTCACGTCGGCAGCCGCAGAATTAGACCAAGTCGAAATTCTCACTCTAACTTCTTGCGCCGGGTTTACAGTCAGGTCCGGAGAAACCACTTGAGGAAGCCATAGGGGCGCACATCATGACATGACCGCCACGGCCAAGCGGTCAGCGCCATGCCTACCCCCACGCAGGTCGGTATCGGGCCGGTTGAGAGTGCTCTGCTGAGCCTCAGCCCATGGCTTTTCGCTGGCCTGATGATGGCCTCGGCCCCTTGGGGAATCGCCCAGACCAAACCTCCGGCCACCGCCATCGAAACACTCAAAAAACTGAGCATTGAGGAGCTGATGGACCTCGAGGTCACCTCGGTCTCGAAACGGCCGGAGCGGCTGCTGGAGGCGCCTTCCGCCATCCAGGTTGTAACCGGGGACGACATTCGCCGCTCCGGTGCATCCAGCATTCCCGAGGCCCTGCGGTTGGCGGGCAATCTTCATGTCGCCCAAAAGGACGCGCACAGCTGGGGTATCAGCGCCCGTGGTTTCAACACCGACTCCGCCAACAAGCTGCTCGTCCTGATGGATGGTCGCGCAGTTTACACGCCACTGTTCTCCGGCGTGTTCTGGGACCGGCAGGACACCCTGCTCGAAGACATCGACCGCATCGAGGTCATCAGCGGTCCCGGCGGCACGCTTTGGGGCGCCAATGCCGTGAACGGCGTGATCAACATCACCACCAAAAAAGCCAAGGACACTCAGGGAGGATTTCTTGAAGCCGGTGCCGGCAACGAGCTGACCAGCCTCGCGGCCGTTCGCTACGGCGGAAAACTGGCCGACAAGGTCCATTACCGGGTCTACGGCAAGCACGCCGAGCGCGACAACGCCACCCTCACCGACGGCAGCGAGGCGCACGACAGCTGGAACACCCGCCAGGGGGGATTCCGCATCGACGCTGAAAACACCACCGAAGACACCTTCACCCTGCAGGGCGATCTTTACGCGCAAGGCCAGGACATCACCACCGGCGGCAGATCCGAGGTGAATGGCGGCAACCTGCTCGGACGATGGACACGCGTATTTTCCGACGAGGCCGACATGAGGCTGCAGGTTTATTACGACCGGACCCAACTCACCTTACCGACTCAAGCCCAAGTTTTCGCGCCCGCCGGCACCTTCGGGGATGCACTTGACACCTACGATCTTGATTTCCAGCACCGCTTCCAATTGGCCGCCAAACATCGCTTCATCTGGGGCCTCGGGTATCGCTTCACCCACGATGTGGTCACCAATGCCCCCAGCCTCGCTTTTCTCCCGCCCACACTGGATCAGGAGCTGTTCAGCGGGTTCCTGCAGGACGAAATCAGCTTGCCGAAGGATCTCGTGCTCACGCTCGGGAGCAAGTTGGAGCACAATGACTATACCGGTTTCGAAATTCAACCAGGTGCCCGCCTCCAGTGGCATCTTTCGGAGCGCCAGATGCTTTGGGGCGCCGTGTCACGGGCGGTCCGGGCTCCCTCGCGCGTGGATCGCGATATTTCCCTGCCGGCGCCCGGCTACCTCATCGTCATCCTTCAGGGAGGCTCCCGTTTCCAGTCCGAGAATCTGACGGCCTACGAACTCGGCTGGCGGAGCCAGCTTGGCGCAGCCGCCACGCTCTCCGTCTCGACGTTCCTTCATGACTACACCGACCTGCGCAGCACGACGATAGGCCCGCCGGATCCTGTCTTCGGCCTCCCTTTTCCCTTCTTCTATGAAAACAACCTCGAGGGCCGGACCTACGGCGTCGAGCTCAGCGCGAGCTGCCAGGTGTTCGACTGGTGGCTCCTCCGCGGCAGCTACAATCTGCTGAAACAGGATCTGTCCATCAAACCGGGGCGCACGGATTTCAACAACGCCCTCAACGAGACCGCCGACCCCGAGCAGCAGGTTTCGCTGCGTTCCTCGATGGACCTGCCGGGCAGGATCGAGCTGGATGCCGGCCTGCGCTGGGTCGACAGCCTGCGGGCCAACAATGTGGGCGTGGTCGCCGTCGTTTCCGACTATGCCGAGCTGGACCTCCGCCTCGCCTGGCGCCCGCGCGACAACCTCGAGCTCTCGCTGGTCGGACAGAACCTTCTGCACCGGCGGCATCGGGAATACGTGCGGTCCAATTTTCCGGACGTGGAGATCGAGCGTAGCATCCACGGAAAACTCACATGGCGGTTCTGATCCCATCTGCATGCGCTTCCCGCCTACGCGCCTTGCTCCCCGCGTTGTTTCCGCGATGCGTCTTGGGAGCCTTGATGCTCGCCGCTCCGCTCCATTCGCCGGCCCAGCCGGCGGTTGCGCGCGAATATCAGGTCAAGGCGGTGTTTCTTTTCAACTTCGCGCAGTTCGTCGAATGGCCCGCTGCAGCCTTCGCCGAGGAAAACAGCCCGCTGGTAATCGGCGTGCTCGGCAACGATCCCTTCGGACCGCTCCTCGATGAAGTGGTGGGCGGCGAGTCTGTCGGCAAACGGCCCCTGAACGTTCGCCGATATCGGCGGCTGGAGGAGATCGGGATCTGTCACATCCTCTACATCGCCAGATCCGAGACGGCCCGTCTTGGGCAGATTGTCGCCGGTCTGCGGGAGCGGCCGGTGCTTACGGTTAGCGATATTGAAGGGGCGGCCCGCTCAGGAGTCATGATCCGGTTCTTTGCGGAGAACAAGCGGATCCGCCTCCGCATCAACCTGGAGGCCGCCCGCACCGTTAATCTGGAGCTGAGTTCCAAGCTGCTGCGCCCGGCCGAGATCGTGGGAGACAAGGAGGCAGCGCCATGAACCTCCGCGACATGCCCATCCGCCAGAAGTTGATGCTCATCACCCTGCTGACCAGCGGGGCGGTGATGCTGCTGATGCGGGGCTCGTTCTTTATCTACGAATACGTTACCTTCCGCCAGTTGCTCGTCCGGCAGATCACGTCGCTGGGCGACATCCTGGCGGCCAACTGCACGGCAGCCCTTGCGTTCGACAACCCGGATGACGCCCGCGAGATCCTGTCCGCCGCGCGGGCCGAGCGGAATGTAGCAGTGGCCGCCCTCTATGACGGTCACGGGCACCTGTTTGCCCACTATCCCGATCATCTGGCTACGGAAACGCTGCCGGCCTCACCCGGTCCGCTGGGCCACCGGTTCAACGAATCGGGCCTCGTCAGCTACCACGCGGTGAGCGAACGGGACCGGCGCTGGGGCACGCTCTACCTGCAGTTCGATACCCGCACGGTCATGCGGGAGTTTCTCTGGGGCTCCGTCCAGATCGCCGTGGCCGTCATGGCCGTCGTGCTGCTCATCGCCTACCTTCTGTCACGCATGCTGCAGCGGCAGATATCCCAGCCGATCCTCGCGTTGACCGGGACGGCCCGGGCCATTTCTGATCATTACGACTTCTCGGTCCGGGCGGTCAAACGGGGTGACGACGAGCTGGGTCTGCTCACCGACGCCTTCAACCAGCTGCTCACTCAGATCCACGCCTACAAGGCCGCGCTGGACGAACACGCAATCGTGGCGATCACCGACCCGCGGGGTCGGATCATCTACGTCAACGACAAGTTTTGCGACATCTCCAAATACGCTCGTGACGAACTGCTCGGTCAGGATCACCGGATCATCAACTCCGGCCATCATCCCAAGGAATTCATCCGCGGCCTCTGGACCACCATCTCCCAAGGGCGCGTGTGGAAGGGTGAGATAAAAAATCGCGCGAAGGACGGTTCGATTTACTGGGTGGACACCACCATCGTTCCCTTCCTCAAACCCGACGGCAAACCCTACCAGTATGTCGCCATCCGGGCCGACATCACCGCACGGAAACTGGTCGAGCAGGAAATCCGCCGGCTCAACCATGAGCTGGAGGCGCGCGTCAGGGACCGCACTGCGCAACTGGAGGCCGCCAACAAGGAACTGGAGGCTTTCAGCTATTCGGTGTCCCACGATCTGCGCGCGCCGCTGCGCCACATCGACGGATTCGTTGGGCTCCTCGTCAAATCGGACGGGCAGACCGTTTCGGAGAGAGGGCGCAGCTATCTCGAGACCATTTCCGGCTCGGCCAAGCAGATGGGACAGCTGATCGACGACCTGCTCGCTTTTTCCCGCATGGGCCGCTCCGAAATGCATCTGGCACCCGTGGATCTCAACGAACTGCTTGAGGAGGTCCTCCCTTCCCTCCGGTCGGAATATCAGGCCCGAAACATTGTTTGGCACAAGGCGCCGCTGCCGGTCGTGCACGGCGACCGTTCCATGCTCCGTCAGGTTCTCGTCAACCTGCTGACCAACGCCCTCAAATACACCCGGCCGCGCGACCCGGCGATCATCGAGATCGGCTGCCGCACGGACCGGCCCGGCGAGTCGGCGGTGTTCGTCCGCGACAACGGTGTGGGCTTCGACATGAAATACTCCGACAAGCTCTTCGGCGTCTTCCAGCGCCTGCACCGGTCGGAGGAGTTTGAAGGCACCGGCATAGGCCTGGCGAATGTCCGGCGCATCATTCTCCGGCATGGCGGACGCACCTGGGCCGAAAGCGAGACGGGAGCAGGCGCGACCTTTGGCTTTTCCTTACCCGAGTCGCCGGGGAACCCCACCTTATGAAACCGCTCAAACGCATCATGCTGGTCGAGGACAGTCTCAAGGATGTCGATCTCACGCTCGCCGCGCTGGCGGAGCACAATCTCGCCAACGAGGTTGTCGTCACCCGCGACGGAGCCGAGGCGCTCGATTATCTGCACCGCCGGGGGGCTTACGCCAACCGCGAGGACAACCTGCCCGTGGTCGTGCTCCTTGATATCAAGATGCCCAAGCTGAACGGCATCGAGGTGCTCCGCCAGATGAAGTCCGATCCGGTTCTGAAGCGTGTGCCCGTTGTCATGCTCACCTCCTCCAAGGAGGAACCCGATCTCGCCGCCTGCTACGATCTCGGGGTCAACGCCTACGTCGTGAAGCCAGTCGACTTCACCCAGTTCGTTGACGCCGTCAAACAGGTCGGCGCCTTCTGGGCCGTGCTCAACGAGGCGCCTCCGGAGCCCGGCACACATCCCTTCTGATCGATATTTCCGCCATGAAATCCATCAATTCGCCCCTTCATATCATCCATCTTGAGGACTGCCTGGCCGATGCCATTTTGATCCACTCCCTGATCGAGCAGGAATGGCCAGGCTCAATCATCACCCGGGTGGATAACCGCGAGGATTTCCTTTCCTTGATCGGCCGCGACCGGTTCGACCTGATTCTGTCCGATTTCACCCTGCCGGCCTTCAACGGACTCGATGCCCTCAAGCTCGCGCACAGCCGGGATGCATCAGCGCCGTTCATCATCATTTCGGGCACCATTGGTGAGGACAACGCCGTGCTGGCCCTGCAGCGCGGTGCCGTGGATTATGTCATCAAAGACCGGCCGGCGCGGCTCATTCCCGCCATCCAGCGCGCCCTCGCGTTGCGCCGCGAGCAGCAGCTCCGGCAGGAGGCCGAGCGCCGCCTGCGCGAACAGGCCGAACTCCTCGACAAGGCGCGCGACGCCATCTTCGTCACCGACCTGGAAGGCTGCATCACCTACCGGAACCGGGCCGCCACCCAGTTTCTGGGGTTGAGCGGCCCGGGGGCCGGCGAGCGGCTCCTGCACGAACTGTTCAGACACTCCCAGCCAGGAAGGCTCGACGAGGCGGTGCTGCAGCTTCATCTCACCGGTTCATGGAATGGCGAGGTCCGCATGACGGGCGCGGACGGCCATCTGCACTTCATCGAAAGCCGCTGGACCTTGGTGCAGGATGATGCCGGACGGCCGAAATCCATCCTGTTGATCAACACGGATGTGACCGAACAGAAGCATCTTGAGGCCCAGTTGTTGCGCTCCCAGCGCATGGAAGGCATCGGCACCCTCGCCGGCGGCGTCGCCCACGACCTGAACAACGCCCTTTCCCCCATCCTCATGGCGGTTAGCCTGCTGCGGCTGAGCGTGCATGAGGAGAACCTGCTGCATCTCGTTGCCGTGCTTGAAAAGAGCGCCCTGCATGGCTCCTCACTCATCCGCCAACTGCTCGCTTTTGCCCGCGGGACCGAGGGCGAGCGCACCGACCTCGCCCCCCACGTGATCATCAAGGACGTGGTCGCCCTGCTGGGTGACACCCTCCCGCGCACGATCTCCATCGAGACCAACATCGCGCGCGACCTGCGGATGGTGCGCGCCAATTCCACCCAGCTGGTTCAAGTTCTCATGAACCTCGGCATCAACGCCCGCGATGCCATGCCCAAGGGCGGTCGCCTGATCTTTGGCGCGGAGAACGTCGTGCTCGATGAAAGCATCCTCCGCTCCAATCCGGGTGCAAAATCGGGTCCCCATATCAAGATTTCCGTGTCCGACACCGGCACCGGCATTCCCCCCGAGTTGCTGAGCCGCATCTTCGATCCGTTTTTCACCACCAAGGCTGCCGGCAAGGGCACCGGCCTGGGGCTCTCCATGGTCGCCAGCATCATCAAGGGCCATGGTGGCATCATGCAGGTTCACAGCGAGGTCGGCGAAGGCACCGCGTTCACTCTCTACATTCCCGCCCTGCCCGCCACCTCGCAGGTGGAATCGACCACCAGTGTCACGCCACCCGCGCGCGGTCATGGTGAAATGATCCTCGTCATCGACGACGCCGAAGGCGTCCGGGAGATAGCCCGCGCCGTGCTTGTGGCGCACGGCTTCACCGCCGCCGTCGCCGCCGACGGGCAGGAAGGACTGCTCCATTACATGAAGCACCGCGATTTGGTGAAGGTGGTCGTTACCGACATGATGATGCCCGGCATCCAAGGCAGCGAGGTCATCACCCAACTGCTGCATCTCAATCCCGACGTCCGCGTGGTGGCCATGAGCGGCATCGCCGCCGAACTCGCGGCCCTGCCCAAGCGACCCGGCCGGCTTACGCTGCTGCCGAAACCCATGACCGCACATCAGCTGATCCGCGCCGTTCAATCCGTCATGCCCGTCGCGACCGCTCCGGGCGGCCAGAGCTGACGCCGACCCAACCGCGAACTGCTATCCGAAAAATTCCGCCACCTCACGGATGACGCGGTCGGCATCCTCGTCACTGAGGCCCGGATGCAGGGGCAGCGAGAGCACTTCGGCGCAGGCCTGCTCCGTGTGGGAAAAACTCAGCGAGGCATCATGGTAGGCCGGCTGCCGGTGCACGGGCACCGGATAGAGCACGCCGCAGAGCACGCCGCGCTTCTCCAGGTGCACCCGCAGTTCCTCGCGCCGCGGCGTGCGCACCACAAACTGGTGCCAGCAATGCCCGCGCCCTTCGGCGGTTTTGGGCAGGCCGATCGGCGTTCCTTTCAAGCCGCTCAGGTAGCGCTGCGCCAGCTCCATGCGCCGGGCGTTGGCGGCATCGAGCCGGCCCAATTGCACCCGGAGGATGGCCGCCTGCATTTCGTCGAGCCGGCTGTTGCGACCGGGCATCTCGCTCACGTAGCGCTTGCGCCAGCCGTATTGGCGCAGGAGCCGCACCTGTTCCAGCAGCCCGGCGTCGTTGCCGCAGACCGCGCCAGCATCGCCGAGCGCGCCAAGGTTTTTGGTGGGATAAAAACTGAACGCCGCCAGCCGGCCCCAGGTGCCGGCCTTGCGACCGCCGATATTCGCCCCATGCGCCTGTGCGCAGTCCTCGATCACCGTCAGGTTGTGTGCGGCGGCAACCTCCATGAGGCGCGGCATGTCCACCGCCTGGCCGTAGAGATGCACGGGCACGACGGCCTTGATCTTGGGATCGCGCAGCGTGGTCAGCACGGTTTCCAGCGCGGCCACATCCATCAGCATCGTGTCGGGCTCGATCTCGGCGAACACCGGTCGCGCGCCGGTGGCCGCGATGGCGGCGACGGTGGCGGTGACCGTGTTGGCGACGGTGACGACCTTGTCGCCGGGGCCGATGCCCGCCGCGCGCAGGGCAAGCTCGATGGCGTCCGTGCCGTTGGCCACGGCCACGGTGCCCGCCACGCCCAGCCACTGGGAAAACTCCTTCTCAAACGCCTCACCCTCGGGGCCGAGGATGTAATGTCCGCTGTGCAACACGCGCTGCACCGCCGCATCGATCTCGGCCTGCGCCGCGAGGTAAGCCGTCTTGGGGTCCGCCGGGAGAATTTTTTTCACAGGTAATGCCGCAACTCCTTGCGGTAATAGGCCACGGTCTTGGACAAAGCCTGTCGGATGGTCGTGCGCGGACGCCAGCCCAGTTCGCGCTCGATCAGGCCGCAGTCCGAGTAGTAGTCCCCGATGTCGATCTTGCGACGATCGGCGGGAAACTCGCGCACCCGGTAGCTGCCCCGCCCCGCGACCTCCACGAGCAGCGCGGCGAGTTCTCGCAGGCTGATGCGGCCGACGCCACCGAGGTTGAACACGCGGCCGACGGCCTGCGGATGAACGGCGGCCAGCAGGAAGGCCCCGACCGCATCGTCCACGTAGGTGAAGTCGCGCAGCTGCGTGCCGCCCCACACCTCGATGGGTTTGTTTTCCAGAATCTGCCGGATCCACACGCCGACAAAGGTCTGCCGCGCATCCTTCACGCGCATGCGCGGGCCGATGGTGTTGGTGAGCCGCAGCACGGTGCTGGGCACGCCGTGGACCTCGCTGTAGAGCAGGTGGTATTCCTCGCCGGCGAGCTTGTTGATGCCGTTCACGTCCACCGGACGCAGCGGATGCTTTTCGTCCACCGGCAGGTAATCCGGCCGGCCGTAGATCTGGCGCGTGCTGGCAAACACGACGCGCAGCCGCGGATTGTGCTTCCGGCACGCCTCCAGCAGCGTGAGTTGCGCGCGACAGTTGATTTCCAGGTCCGTCTCCGGATCGGTCATCGAGTCCATGTGACTCGTCTGCCCGGCGAGGTTGAAAAGAAAGTGCTGCCCGCGCAGAAACTCCGGCAGGCTGTGCCGGTCGCGCACGTCGGAGAGGTTGATGCTCACTTTGCGCTCGAGGCCACGGACGTTGCGGCGGTTGCCGCCGTATTCGGGAATCAGGCTGTCGATGAGCGTGACCTTCGCGCCGAGCTTCACGAGCGTGTGGGCGAGGTTCGAACCGATGAAACCGAGTCCGCCGGTGATGAGCACGCGCTTTCCGCGGTAGGCCTTCGCGAATGAGGGGCGGGGTTGCATCGGTTGCCGTCACGTTTGCAGCGGAACCGGCGCGAAACAAGCGCGCAGTGCGTGATTAGAAATCCTGGAGCCGGTCCTCGCGCGCGCCGCGGCCCGGGTCAATCCGCTCGAGCACCTCGCCCAGCAGGTAGATCGAGCCGGTGACCACGATGGTGTCGCCCGGGCGGCCGAGCGTGCAGGTCTGCGGCGCAGGCAGGATCGCCGGCAGTTCGCCGCGGCGCACGAGGTGCCGGGCGTCCGCCGGCACGAGCGCGAACATTTCCTCAAACGGCGTGGCCCGGGCCTGATGCGGCACGACCACCTGGATCTCGGCCGCGTGCCGCAGCAGCACCTCCAACAGGGCGCGCGCGCGAAACTCGCCGAGCACGCCGGCCACGATGACCGGCTTCCGGCCGGTCGCGGCAGTCAACCGCGTGAGATTCTTGTCCAGTTCCCGCGCCCCTTCCGGGTTGTGCGAGGCGTCGAGGATGAGGTGACGGTCACCGATCTCCAGCCGCTGCCAGCGCCCGGGCCAGTCCACCTGGGCCAGTCCGCGGGTGATGGCGGCTTCATCCGGCCGCAGGGCCGTCGGCAACAGCCGCACCGCGAGGGTCGCCGTGGCGGCGTTCCAACGCTGGTAATCGCCCTCGAGGTTGGTCGCCGGGTAACCGGCGGTTTCCTCACCGAAAATCTCGCGCACGGAATGCACGGGCGCGCCCTGCACGGCGGCGACCTCGCGAATGACCCGCTCCGCTCCCGCCGGCATGCGTCCGATCACGACCGGGCGGCCGGGCTTGATGATGCCGGCCTTCTCGCGGGCGATCTTCTCGACCGTGTCTCCCAACTCGGCGCAGTGGTCGAGGCCGATGGAGGAGATGACGCTTACCTCTGGCTGCACCACGTTGGTGGCGTCCAGCCGCCCGCCCATGCCGGTTTCGACAATGGCGACATCCACCCGCTTCCGTTCGAACTGAATGAAAGCCATCGCGGTCATGAACTCGAAAAACGTGGCATGCTCGTCGGCCGCGTAGGCGGCGGCCTTTTCCGCCAGCGGGCGGAGTTCGTTGGTATAGGCGACGATCTCGGCCTCGCTCAGCAGCCGACGATCCACCTGCACCCGCTCGCCCAGCTTCACGAGGTGCGGCGAGGTGTAGAGCCCGGTGCGGCGGCCGGCGGCTCGCAGCACGGACTCAATCATCGCCGAGACCGACCCCTTGCCGTTGGTCCCGGCCACATGGATCACCGGGTAGCAGCGCTCGGGATGACCGATGGTCGCGGCCAGCCGCTGCATGCGGTCGATGCCGAACTTCATGCCCCCGGCCTTCAGGCTGTAGAGGTATTCTGTGACCGAGGCGTAATCGGAGAGCGACACCGCTGGAACAGACGTTGATGGCGTCATAGGGGGCCTATAGGTCGTATAGGACTTCTCAGGCTAATGCGCCACTCCGCCGCTGCCTTCAGGCACTCGCGGCCGCGCTGACCGACGGAAACGGCGAGGCGGTCGGAACCTTGTGCGCGATGTATTTGTGCGTGTGCAGCGCCTGCAGGAGGCTGGTGAGCCGGTCCTTCATCTCGAGACGGCTGACGATCTGGTCCACGAGGCCGTGCTTGAGCAGAAACTCCGAGGTCTGGAAACCGGGCGGCAGGGTCTGCTTGGTCGTTTCCTTGATCACGCGCGCACCGGCAAAGCCGATCATCGCGCCCGGCTCGGCGAGGATGACGTCGCCCAGCGTGGCGAAGCTGGCGGTGACGCCACCGGTGGTCGGGTAAGTCAGGATGGAGACGAATGGCAGCTTAGCCTCAGCATGCCGGCCGAGGGCGGCGCTGGTCTTGGCCATCTGCATGAGACTGAAGATGCCTTCCTGCATGCGGGCGCCGCCGGAGGCGCTGACGATGATGCAGGGAATCTTCTTCTTCGTGGCGCGCTCAATGGCACGGGTGATTTTTTCGCCCACCGCCGCGCCCATCGCGCCGCCGCAGAAGCGGAAATCCATCACAGCAATCGACACGGGGATGCCGTTGAGCTTGCCGGTGCCGCAGACCACGGCCTCGGGCAGGCCGCTGTCCTTCTCGTATCGCTTGATGCGGTCGGGATAAGCGGCGGAATCCACGAACTTGAGCGGGTCGGCGGACTTCACCCCGGCGTCATGCTCCTCGAAGGTGCCATCGTCGATCATGCTCGCGATGCGCGCGCGGCAACCGATGGGAAAATGATAGCCGCTCTTCGGCACCACCATGAGGTTGGCCTCGAGATCCTTGTTGAACACGATCTCGCCCGAAACGGGACATTTGGTCCAGAGGCCCTCGGTGTTGACCTTCTTCTTGGTGGTTTTGGCGCCGGTGGGCTTGGCCGCCGAGGGCAGCTTGGGTTTGGCGAAATGCGACATGACGATAAAGGGAGGTTTCAGCCGTGACCGAAAGTGGCGACGTCGAGCCTCAGCGCACCGCCGCGGCGAAGCACCGCCGCGCAGGAATTGAGTGTGGAGCCCGTGGTGAAGACGTCATCAATGAGGAGGTAACGTTGCGCCGGATTAAGGGTGGCGCCCGGGGCCAAAGCAAAGGCATTTTTCAGGTTCCCCCGGCGGGTCTCACGGTCGAAATGCGTCTGCGTGCGGGTATCCACCACGCGGCGAAGCAATTCCTGCACTTCCACCTCGCCTTCCGTGGCTTGCGCGAGACATTGCGCCAGCAAACGGCTCTGGTTGTAGCCGCGTTTGCGCTCCTTGGCCGGATGCAGCGGCACCGGCACGAGCACGGCGCCCCGCGCATAGTCGGCGTAGCCCGGTGCGCGGCGCATCGCGGTCACGACATCCTCCAGCACATGCAGCGCCGCGTGGTATTTCAGGGCGTGGATGAGCGAGCGCCCCGCCCCTTGCAGCAGGATGGCGGTGCGTCCTTCGCCAAACACCGGGTGGAGCGTTTCGCAGTGCTCGCACAGCCGGTCCTCGGTCATCTCGCCGAAGAACGGATGCCCGCAGGTCGTGCAGTGCGGGGATCGGACGATGTGCAACAGGGGGGAGCAAAGCGGACACAGATGCCGGTAGTCTCCCGCTTCCACTGCCCGGCCGCAATGAACGCAGCTGCGCGGGAACAGCACGTCGAGACCATCGCGACAGAGCTGTTGGGCCACGGATTTCATCATTTGTCAGCGCGGCAAAGCCAGGCACGGCGATCCAGCTGGATTGCTTTGTCGCCGCGCTTCTCGCAATGACTCAATCGGAGCCGCATCAGTAAATCACCTTAACCATGAACAAACCTTGCGGCGGAGCGGTGACCACCTCGGCGATGCGCTTCCGGGTCTTCAGGAGCGCGGCGACGTCCGCCGGTTTCATTTTGCCGAGACCGACGTTGACCAGCGCCCCGGCCAGGCTGCGCGCCATCTTGTAGAGGAAGCCGTCGGCCTCGAAGGTGAAGGTCACGCGCCGGCCCCGCTTCCGCACCTCGATCCGGCGCAGATGACGCACGGTCGTCTCGTAGGTGCGGTCGTTCTCCCCGGAAAAAGCCCAAAAGTCGTGCTTGCCGCGCAGCAGTTTAGCGGTCGCCTGCACCGCTCGCCAGTCAAGCGACCGGCCGAGCGACCAGCAGAAGTTTACTTCAAACGGATCGGCGTCGCCCAGGTGAACGTGGTAGCGGTAGATCTTCCCCGTGGCGTCGAAACGGGCGTGAAAATCCGACGGGGCCGGGCGCACCGACTTGAGCAGGATGCTGCGCGGCAGGCCCGTTTGGATTGCCTTGCGCAATTTCTCGGGACCGTGACGCCAGGGTGCGTCGAAATGGAAAACCTGAGCATGCGCATGCACTCCCGAATCCGTGCGTCCGCTGCCCTCGATCCGAAGGAGTTCACCAAAGATACCCTTCAGCCTCGCCTCGATGAGGTCCTGCACCGTGTTGCGGCTCTCCTGGCTCTGCCAGCCATGGAACGAAGTGCCATCGTAGGCGACGACGCACTTCCAGCGCTGGGGCTTTTCTTGGACCACTGATTTCACGGATGAGCACGGATAGATTCCTTATTCATCCGTGTCCATCCACGTAATCCGTGGTTATTCCGGCCCGGAAATCGGCGGCGGGAGCTGTTGATCGAGCCAGTCTTGGAGGATCAGACAGGCGGCGCGGGAGTCCACCAGGCCACTGTCGCGGACGGCGCGGCGGTTTTTCTTTGCGATGGTCGCTTCCGCTTCTGCGCTCGTGAGGGTTTCGTCCACGAGGTGCACGGGCAGGCCGAACTCCTTCTTCAGGCGCGCCGCGAAACCATCCACCTCCTTCGCCTTGAAGCCGACCGTGCCATCCATGTTGTAGGGATAGCCGAGGACAAGGTCGGTGAACCGGCGCAGACGGATGAGTTCGCCGAGCTTTTTCCAGCGCGCCGCCTCATCGGCTTCGGTCAGCGCCGGCAACGGCGTGGCGACGCCAATCTCATCGCCCTGGGCCAGGCCGACGCGCTTCGTGCCGTAGTCAATGCCGAGGCAGCGCATGGTTGTAGGGCGGGGTCTCTGAAACCCACTTCGACTGGTTGCCGGCACCCGAAGAGGCGGGGTTCGGAGCCCCCGACCTGCAGAAGAATGGTTTCTCCCGTGATAGGCTGCTCACAAAAACTTCTTCGTCTCCGGGTTCTCGCCGAGACGCTTGAGCAGAGCCTTGATTTCCTGCGCCTTTTCCTTGGGGCAAACGAGCGTGGCCTGGGCCGTGTGCACGACCACGAGATCGCTCGCGCCGACCACGGCCGTGAGATGACCGTCGGCGCTCACGACGATGTTGTTCGCCCCACCCTCGACCATCGCGAGGCCGCGCAGGACGTTGCCGGCCGTGTCAGGCGTGAAGTGCTTGGCGATAGCCGGCCATGAGCCGACATCGTCCCAGTCGAAGGTCGCAGGCACGACGACCACGTTGGTGGATTTCTCCATCAACGCGTAGTCCACGGAAATACGCGGCAGGGTCGGATAAACCTGCGGGAGCGCCGCCGCCCAGCCTCCGGCCGAATTGGCCGCGGCTTCAAGCTTGGCCAGCCCGGCGTAAAGTTCCGCGGCATGCGCCCGAAAGGCCGCCTCGACCACCGGCACCCGCCAGACAAACATGCCGGCATTCCAGAAGTATTCGCCCGAGGCCAGGTAACCCTGCGCGGTCTCGAGATTCGGTTTCTCGACGAAGCGCTTCACCGACATGACATCGCGCCCGCCTACCATTTTCCACGGACCGGACTGCTGGATGTATCCGAAACCTGTTTCGGGCGCGGTCGGCTTGATGCCGAGAGTCACGAGCACGTCGGCCGACTCGGCCGACTCGAAGGCCACGCGCAAAAGCGCGCCATATTCCTTCACATCGTGGATGACATGGTCGGCGGGCAGCATGGCGAGCGCCGCGCCAGGACTGCGCTGCTTCACCAAAAGCATGGCGAGGCCAGTCGCCGCCGCGGTATCGCGCCCCATGGGCTCGGCGACGATGTTCGCGGAAGGCAGATCCGGACAGGCATTCCGGCAACCGACCTGCTGGGCCTGCGTGGTGAGAACGAAGATATTTTCCCGGGGCACGATACCCGCCACCCGGTCAACGGTCTGGGCGAGCATGGTCTTGTCCCCGACGATCGGGAGCAGGTGCTTGGGGGTGGCGGCGCAGCTTTGGGGCCAGAACCGCTCTCCGCGGCCGCCGGCCATGATGACAACATATCGGTCAGACATAGGGCTTGTGTGGCGCCATTGCACTTGGTGCCGGGCGGAGTGGTCAATGGCTAACTGATTGCCAAGGCCGTCCGGGCGCTTTGGCTGGGTGGTATGGAAATACCGCTCGAAGTCGATGTCGTCACAGCCGCCCGGCTGCATCAGGAAGGCGCCTTGCTCCTTGATGTGCGCGAGCCCTTTGAAGTCGCCACCTGCGCCATCGCGGGGAGCATGCCGATCCCCATGCGCCAGATCCCCGAAGCACTCGGCGACCTGCCCCGGAACCGGCTGATCCTCGTCCAGTGCCACTATGGCGGCCGCAGCCTGAGGGTCACGCAGTTCCTCCGGGCCAACGGTTTCGACCAGGTGAGCAACGTGGCGGGTGGAATCGATGCCTGGGCGGCGGAGATCGATACTTCCCTGCCCCGCTATTGAGGCGCTTGACTCCCACGCAATTTTTCGGGCACAAGTTACCCCTCATACCTTCAACTCCCATGGGACAACAGACCAACAAGCACATCAAAAAGAAACGCCGCACCGCTTACCACAAGCGCCGCAACGCCAAGATCAAGGCTGCCATCAAGGCCGCCAAGAAGAAGTAAGCGCGTTCCACCGCGGAACGTTTCAAGAGCGCGCCCTTCCCGGCGCGCCTTTGTTTTTATAGCATGATCAAAGTCAGCCTCATCTCCCTCGGTTGCGCCAAGAATCTCGTGGACAGCGAGATCATGGTCGGCCACCTGCATCAGGCGGGCATGGCCGTCATCCCCGAAGCCGAGAAGGCCGACGTCGTCATCGTCAACACCTGCTCGTTCATCGACTCGTCCAAAGAGGAGTCCATCGGCCACATCCTCGAGGTCCACCAGAACAAGGGGATGAAGAAGCGCCGCAAGGAACAGAAGCTGATCGTCGCCGGCTGCATGAGCCAGCGCTTCTCCAAGGACCTCAAGACCGAGCTGCACCACGAGGTGGACGCCTTCATCGGCCTCGACCAAGTGACGAAGGTCGCCCCGATCATCGAGGAGATCTACGCCAAGGACCGCGGCACCGGCGACGCCAAGGCCGCTCCCGCCGTCCTCTTCGAGGGCAAGTCCACCTACATTCCGGACTACGACACGCCCCGCTTCCGGCTCACGCCCGCCCATTTCGCCTACATCAAGATCGCCGAGGGCTGCAACCACCCCTGCACCTTCTGCATCATCCCCCAGATCCGCGGCCGCCACCGCAGCCGCACCGTGGACAGCGTTGTCCAGGAAGCCCGCCGCCTCGTGAAGGAAGGCGTGAAGGAAATCAACCTGATCTCCCAGGACACGACCTTCTTCGGCATGGACACATGGGAACAGCGCCCGAATCCGCGCACGCCCGTGGATTCCTCCCGCGGCACGGCGCTCACCACCCTTCTCCGCGAGTTAAACGCCATTGAGGGCGATTTTTGGATCCGCCTGCTCTACACGCACCCGGCCCACTGGAGCGACGAACTCAACAAGACCATCGCCGAGTGCCCCAAGGTCGCGCGCTACATCGACATCCCACTCCAACACATCTCCGACAACATGCTCGGCAAGATGCAGCGCGAGACGAGCGGTGACTACATCCGTGACCTCATCAAGCGCATCCGCGCCGGCATCCCAGGCATCGCGGTCCGCACGACGTTCATCGTGGGCTTTCCCGGCGAAACCGACGCCGACGTGGCCGAGCTCTGCGCGTTCATCGAGGAGACGAAGTTCGAACGTCTCGGCGTGTTTCGTTACTCGCAGGAGGAAGGCACCCGCGGCGCCAAGATGCCCGACCAGATTCCGCCCAAGGTGAAGGAAGCCCGCTGGCACAAGCTCATGGCGCTGCAGCAGCGCATCGCGAGCGAAGTCTCGAAGTCCTACGTTGGCAAAACACTCAAGGTCCTCGTCGAGGAACCCGGCGTCGCCCGCGGCGAAGCCGATGCTCCCGATATCGACGGACGTGTCTATGTGCCGCGCGAACTT
This sequence comes from uncultured Oleiharenicola sp., assembly GCA_966252395.1. Lineage (GTDB taxonomy): Bacteria > Verrucomicrobiota > Verrucomicrobiia > Opitutales > Opitutaceae > Lacunisphaera. The sequence continues at coordinate 27,410 of CBINOW010000047.1, forward strand.
TCCGTCGGTGAATTCGTGAATGTCGCGATCACCGGCTATCAGGACTACGACCTCCTCGCCCTGCCCAAGGGCCAAAAGCCGAAGGAATTCAAGGTCGCCAAACAGGCGCAGTGATCAGCTTTTCGTCACCGCCACATACTTCCCGATAATCCCGTCGAAGGAGCCATTGGTGAAGAACACCACGAGCTGCGGCTCCTTGGCGGCACGGGTGTTGGTCAGGAGCTTTTCGAGCAGCGCGGCGTTGGTGTCGGCCGTGTAGGCGTGGACACCCTGCACGTCGAGGTGCTGGATGACAGCCTCGACGTCGAAACGCTCGCCGTCTTTCAGTTTGTCGGCCCGGTTGACCGCCCCGATGTAAACCTCGTCGGCCAAACCGAGCGCACGCGTGAAACCGGCCTGCAGCACCTTCGTGCGCGCGGTGTTGCTGCGCGGTTCGAAGACCGCGTTGACCGTCAGACCCGGGTGACGCGCGCGCAACGACTGGAGCGTCTCGGCGAGCGCAGTCGGATGATGGCCAAAATCTTCGATCACTTTTAGTTCCGGCGTGTCCACCAGCAGTTCCTGCCGGCGTTTCACGCCGCGGAAGCGGGCGAGCGCGTCGAGCTTGAGCTGCGTCGGGTCGTCGGGAAACAGGGCCAGCGCCGCCGCGACCGCGGCCATGGCGGCGTTGCGGGCGTTGAAGATGCCGGGCTGGCTCCAGCGCACGACCTGCGGGTCCTCTCCGCGCCAGATCAGGGTAACTTCGACGCCAGCCGGTGATTCGGCAAAGGTCGTAATCCGAACATCGGTCCCCGCGCCCGTGCCGACCTTGACGGTCCGCGTCCAGGAGAAGGCTCCGAGCGCGCGCAGGTTGTCGTCGTCGCCGTTGAGCACGATCCAGCCGTTGCGTGGCACGATGCGCGCGAGGTGCAGAAAAGTGCGCTGCACATCGGCCAGGTCGCGAAAGATGTCGGCGTGGTCGAACTCAAGGTTGTTCATCACCGCGATGTGCGGCGCGTAGTGGATGAACTTGCTGCGCTTGTCGAAGAAGGCGCTGTCGTATTCGTCGCCCTCGATCACGAAGGGATCGGCCGCCGTGCCGAGGTGGTTGCCCACCGGCGGGTCCTGCGGCACGCCGCCGATCAGGAAGCCGGGGTCGCGGCCGTTCTCGCGGAGGAGAAAGGCGGTCAGCGCCGTCGTGGTCGTCTTGCCGTGCGTCCCGGCAATGACGATGTTCTTGCGGCCCTTCAGCACGAAATCCGCCAGCAGCGCCGGGAGCGAAGTGAAGGCCAGCGCCCGGTTGTCGAGCAGCCACTCGACCTCCGGATTGCCACGCGACATGGCGTTGCCGATGACGACGAGGTCGGGCGCGAGCTTCGCGAGCCGGGCCGGATCGTAGCCCTCGTGCAGCGTGATGCCGGCCGAAGCCAGCACCGTGCTCATCGGCGGATAGACACCCGCGTCGGCCCCAAGGACCTCGTGCCCCGCCGCCCGCGCCAGCAACGCCGCATTTCCCATCGCCGTCCCGCAAATGCCCATGAAGTAGATTTTCATCGTTAAATTCAGAAAGCACTAATGGCTAGCCTCGGACACGAATAAACCAAGAAGTTAGCCGAACCGCTATCAGCCTGCCCGCCCCATAAAAAAGCCCCGCTCTTTCGAGCGAGGCTTGGGAGATGCGTGTAGCTGAAGTAAACTCAGCCCTGCGTCCGGCGGCGGAGCGCAGCAAAACCGACGAGCGCCATGCCCAGGAAAGCGACGGTGGCGCCGGTGTCCGGCACGCCCTGCGCGTTGCCATTGTAGCTCAGATCATCAATGATGAGGAAGCGATTGTTGTAACCGCCGATGAACTGAAGCTCGTCAATGGACCAGTTCAGGCTGAAGGTAGATCCGAACGTGCTCGAGTCATTGCCCAGGGTGAACGAGTTGACCAGCGAACCGTTGTTATAGCCGGCAATGGTTTGCCCCAAGTTGTAGCCAGCCATCCAGAGGCTGTTGAGGGTCACTTGGCCACCGAAGTTGATGTAGGCGTTGCTCTCACCAGGGATATACGCCCGCTCGACACCGGAACTCGGGTTGTAGGGCGACTGGGATGAGTCGTAGTAAGCCCAATTCGTCCAGCCCAAGCCGGCATAGTTGCTGGACAGTGAACCGGAACCGGAAAGGTCCTCGAAATCGATGACGGTGGCCTTGGCCAGTTGCGGCATGGCCAGTGACACAAGTGCCACTAGGAGACTAAAGAATCGGGAGCGAAGGTTCATAGGGTGTGATTAGTTGTGCTGTTTATGGGAACTGGCGTCCTAATGCAAAGGTCATGCCTTTCTTGTGTATTAAATCACAAGACACTGTCTTTCTGGTATTTAAAATATTTATACCCGTAACCTTATTTTCAAGCAATTGCAGAAACTGTAAGCATTTACGACGTTCCAGCCGAAAAACCACCCAGCTAAATAACTCGCCTGCATCAAGCTAGGCTCATCGGGTCCACATCGAGAACCTGGATAACGTCGTCAGGCCACTTGGTTTGGGCCTG
>CBINOW010000048.1:0-28737 GCA_966252395.1 uncultured Oleiharenicola sp.
TCACGACGCCCGCGCCCTGCGTCCAGCGGCTGCCGACGCCGGCGGCGTAGGTGACGATCGCGACCTCGCCGCGCTGCAGCGCGGCCTCGCCGGCGGCTCGGGTGGCGGCGTCGATGGCGGCGGCATCGGCGATCTCGCCGGCCGCGACGTCCTCGATGCGCGTGGCGACGGGGAGGCGGTTGTGCGCGAGGCCGATGTGGCCGGCGCGGAGGTCGGCGCGGATCTGGTCGTGCTGCTCGGCGTCGAAACCGTTTTCGGCAAGGAGCTGTTGCAGGCGTGAATCCTGACCGGTGGGGATCGGCGCGATGCTGCCGGGCCGGTCGAGCAGGGCGGCCATCACCCCGGCATAGGCGGGATGGCGCGCGGCGTGGGTCTTGAACTGCCTCACGTCGCGGCGTTCGCGCGAGCTCTGCTCGTGGTCGGGCCGGCGGAGGCTGGCGGGCAGCACGGCGCGGTAGAAGCCGGGCGGGAGCAGCGCCTCGCCCCCGCGCAGGAGCGCGCCGGAGGAGCCGTTTTCGTTGATCGTGAAATCGTAGACCACCGGGTCCATCGCGAAGGGCAGCGCGGCCTGCAGCTCGCGCTTGGTGGCGAGCATGATCTCGTGCAGGCGGGCCTGGGCCTCGCGCTTGCGTTCCGGCGCGAAGATGAAACCCATGCCGCCGCCCGCCATGCCGCCGAGCATCCAGAAGCCCCAGAAATCCTCGCCAAAGGTTTCGCGGGCCCGGGCGATGAGGCGCTCGGTGTAGAGGTTGCTGACCCACGGGATCATCGTCTGCAGCGGGCCGGTGAAGTTGGCGGTGAGGGCCTGGCCCAGGCCGCGGATGTCGCCGGCGGCGAGCAGGCCGAGAATCTCGTCGAGCGTGGCGACGGCCTGTTTACGGGCGGCCCACTCGGCCGCGCCGCGCAGGAGGTATTTCTCGGTGGCCATCTCGAGGATGGGGCCGACGTTCTGGGCCATGCCGCCGTGCACGAGCACGAGCGAATCCTGGAGCTTCGCGCGCGCGGCGGGCGAGATGCGGTCGGGCCCGAGCAGGGTGTGGCGCGGGAGCAGGCGGCCGCGGCTGACGCCGAACTCGGGGTCGAGTTCCCCGGCGACGGCGCCCTCGATGAGCTTGATGCCGGGCCAGAGGCCGCCGGAGTCCTGCCAGCCGCCGCCGGAACCGCCGATCCATTCGCCGAGGATGGCGCGGGCGGCGACGATGCGGCGTTCGCCCTCCTGCATCGGGCCGTCGAGGCCGGCGATCTGGCCGGTGGCGCGCATGCAGGCGCCGATGAGCGCGCCGAGGAGGTTGGTCGAGACCGCGAGGCGCGAGCCCTTGGGGATGCCGTTGACGTTGCTGACGAGCTCGAAGCCGCGACCGGGGCCGAAGATGCGGGCGAGCAGGTCGGCCAGCGAGGTGCCCGAGCGCTCGATGCCGGGCGGCACGATGCCGGCGGCGATGATGGCAGCCTTGAGCAGGCCGAGGTAGTCGCGGGCGAAGTCGAAGACGTCGTCGAGGTGCTCGAGCTTCGCGCTGGCGCCGAGGTCCACGCTGGTCAGGTGGATGACGGGTTCGTCAATGACGCGGAACCAGGCCTGGACCGGCGGGCGCGGGGCGTCGTCCCGGCCGTGCACGCCGAGGTCAACCGAGATGTTCAGCACGCGGGCGCCCTCGGGGTAGTCCATGCCGAGGAAGAAAATGTCGCTCCAGCCGCAGTGCGTGAGATCCATGCGCACGGCGGTGAGTTCGCGGAGGATCGGGTAGGGGGCGTCGGCGTTGTCGCGTGCGAGCAGCTCGGGCCGCACGCGCAAAGGCTGGTCGAGCGGGTGGCCGAGGCGGAACATCCAGGCGTTGCCCCGCGTCGAGCGGACGGTGCGGCGGACCTGGTCGGCGAGGGTCTGGAAGGCCAGCGCGTAGTAGGCGGACGCGAGCGCGCTGGAGAGGGTTTCGTTGGGGCCGCCTTCCGCCTGCGTGCGCTGGAACAGGCTGATGGCTTCCTCGAAACGGCGTTCGAGGAGGAACTGGAAGCCGGCGTAGGGCACGCGGCCGCGGCGGGCGTAGTCCGGCAGCGCCGGCAGGTGGTAGCGGTGGATGGCACTGAGAAAAAACAGCGCGCGGACCCGATGGTAGAGATTTGCCTCGCCGCGCCGGTAGGCGTCGAGCTCGGCGCAGTCGGCGAGCAGGGCGGCGGCCTCGCGGCCGGCGCACCAGCGTTCGAGCGCGTGGTCGCGCACGGCCGGGTCGGCCGACGCGATGATGTCGGTCACGCGCGGGATCATGACTGGCGGTGGGTCGAGTGCGTGAGCATTTCCACGAGCTGGAGAAGCACGGGATCGCGGTCGCGGCCGGCGAGGGAGAGGGCGAGCTGGGCGAAGAGGAGGCCGTAGCGTGACCCGATGTCGTAGCGGCGGCCGGCGATCGAGAGCGCGAGGTAGCGGCGGCGCGCAGCCATGGCGTGCAACGCGGGCGAGAGGCCGAGGTTCTGGCCGGGGTGGGCGGCGCGCTGGGCTTCGAGGAGGTCAAAGATCTCCGCATCGAACACGTGCAGGCCGAAGAAGCAGAGGTAGTAGCCGGCGCGCAGCCCCGGCACGATGAGCTGCTGCTCGGCGAGGGTGGGCGTGGGTTTCTCAATCACCGCCTCAACCTGGTAGAGCGGGCGGTCGCCGCCCACCAGCTTGCCGCCGACGGTGCCGTAGGAGGTGAGCAGGCTCTCGTGGGTCGGTTGCACGGCGGAAACGGGGGCGTTTTCCGTGGAGGCGACTTCCAGCAGCTGCTTGGCGCAGCCCACGGCGCGCTGCGACACGTGCAGGTGGTCGCCCACGAGGTGGAGAAAGGGCCCGGGGTCGCAGAATTCCTTGCCCAGCAGGATGGCGTGTCCGTAGCCGCGCGCCTCGGATTGCGGAATGAAGCGCACCTTGGGGCGAAACGGCCCGCAGGCGGCCGCGTAGGCTTCCTCGTCACCCGGACACACGATGACGCCGAACTCCTCGATCCCGGCCTCGGCCGCCTCGGCCAGCACGATCTGGAGCGCGGCCTTGGGTTCACCGTCGCGGTCAACCAGAGTCTGGAGCGGGAGCGTGCGCTGACGCGGGTTGGCCGCCGTGATGAGGGCTTTGCGGATGTTCATGGGGTGCGGGAATGTCTAGGTTTCGCCACCCCCGGTTCAACAGGAAAGGACCAGCCGTGCGCCCGCCCGGGGGTTGACGCAGGCCACAATCTCGTTTCGCTGAACCCTCCATGCCGAAAAAATCCACCACTCGCAAAAGCCGGGAGCCGTCCGTGCGCGCGCTCGCCGGCACGGTGTTCATCACCCGGCAGGTGCACTTCAACGCCGCGCACCGGCTCTACAACCCGACCAAGAGCCTCGCGTGGAACCAGAAGCAATACGGGCTCTGCACCAACCCGCACTGGCATGGCCACAACTACGTGCTGGAAGTCACCGTCAAGGGGCAGCCCGATCCGGTCACCGGCTACATCATCGACTTGGCGCGCCTGAAGAAAATCCTGCACCGCGCGGTCGTGGACAAGTGCGACCACCGCAATCTCAACGACGAGGTGGATTTCCTGCGCGGCATCATCCCCTCAACCGAGAACCTCGTGATCGCGTTCTGGCACGAGATCGTGACCCATATCCCGCTGCCGGCCCGGCTGCACTGCGTGCGGCTCTACGAGACCCCGCGCAACTACGCCGAGTTCTTCGGCCCGGCCCACCATTGATTTTCCGGGCGGTTACGTCACCCGCCTGCTCCAACCAAAAACGAATCCCATGAATCCGATGTATCTCCACCGTTCCAACCGCGGCCTGCCGGCGCGGATGAAGCGGGGTTACGACCAGAAGTTCAAGGCCGACGCCGCCTACCGCGCGACGCTGCCCGACATGATGGACGCCGCGCACGATGCGATCCAGGGCGCGAACGTGCCGATCCAGCAGGTCGGCATTCACAATTTCAAACTGCCGCTCAAATACCGCACGAAAGGCGGAAAGATCCTGACGCTCGAGACGAGCGTCACCGGCACCGTGTCGCTCGAGGCTGACCTCAAGGGCATCAACATGAGCCGCATCATGCGGACCTTCTACGAGCACCGCGACGGCGTCACGACCGGCGAATGGATGGGCAAGATCCTCAAGGCCTACCTGCGCAAGGTGGAGACCAAGGATGCGCGCCTGAAGATCTCCTTTTCCTACCCGATGCTCCGGAAAAGCCTGCGCACGGATCTCGAGGGCTTCCAGTTCTACGACGTGGCCTTCGAGGGCGTGATGACGCGCGACGGACGCTACCGCCGCTTCATCCATTTCGACTTCGTGTATTCGTCGGCCTGCCCGTGCTCCGCGGAACTCACCGAGCACGCGCGCGACCAGCGCGGGGCCTATGGCGTGCCGCACTCCCAGCGCAGCAAGGCGCGTATCACGCTCGAGGAAGCCGAGGGGAAGAAGATCTGGATCGAGGATGTGCATGCGCTCTGTCTCAAGGCGCTGCAGACCGAGACGCAGGTCATGGTGAAACGCGAGGATGAGCAGGCCTTCGCCGAGCTCAACGGCGCCTACCTGAAGTTTGTCGAGGACGCCGCTCGGCTTCTCTACCTGGCCTTCGACGCCGACAAGCGCATCAAGGATTTCCGCATCGCCTGCTCGCACCTGGAGTCGCTGCACTCGCACGACGCCGTGAGCGTGATCTGCAAGGGCGTGAAGGGCGGCTTCAACGCCGACTTCATGGATTTCGGATCGCTGCTGTGCTAGTGCGGCGCGCCGGACGGCGCGCAAATCACAAACGCCAAAAGTCCAAACGCCAAAAAGGTCCGCAGAGTTTCGAGATACGAAACGGGGATTTCTTTGGCGGGTGAGAGCGGGTGTTTGGAAGATTCCGCGCCGGACGCAGCGGTGCTGAGCATTTGTAGGGTCGGCGCTTGCGCCGACCTCGTGAGCGGGGTCGTCCCAAGGGACGCCCCTACAGAAGAAATGGCCGGGCCGGGCGTTTACGCCGTCACGGGCTCCGGCATCGACTGCGGCCGCGCGGTGGGCGGGCTGCGGTGGGCGACGCCGGACTCCCGGGTGACCTCCGCGCCGACCAGCAGGTTGAGCTGGTTGATGGCGTCGTGCAGGCACATGGTCTGGGCGTTCAATTCCTGAGCGGCGCTGGCGGATTCCTCGGCGGTGGCGGCGTTGGTCTGGGTGATGCGGTCCATGTTGGTGACCGCGGTGCTGATCTGCGTGATGCCCTGCGACTGCTGTTCGGAAGCGGTGGCGATTTCCTGGACGACTCCGTCCACCTCGCGGGCGCGCTGGTTAATTTCCTCGAGCGAGGCGGCGACGCGGCTGCTGAGCTCGACGCCGTGGCGGCTCTTGGTGAGCGAATCCTCGATTTTCTCGGCGGTCTCCTTGGCGGCGGCAGCACTGCGTTGGGCGAGCGCGCGGACTTCCTCGGCCACGACGCTGAACCCGGCGCCCGCCTCGCCCGCGCGCGCGGCCTCGACGGCGGCATTGAGGGCGAGGATGTTCGTCTGGAAGGCGATCTGGTCGATCGTCTTGATGATCGCGCTGATGTTGGTTGAGGCGTTCGCGATGGCGTTCACGGCCTCGGTCATGCGCTTCATCTCCTCGCTGCCGTGGTCGGAAGCCTGGCGGGTCTGGCTGGCAATGGTGCGGGCCTTGCCGGCGTGCTCGGCGTTGAGGCGAACCATGCCGGAAACCTCCTCGAGCGAGGCGCTGATCTCCTCGAGTGAGGCGGCCTGCGTGCTGGCGCCCTGCGCGAGCTGCTGGCTGGAGTGGCTGATCTGGCCGGCGGCGGACGAGGTTTCACCGGCGTTGAGCGACAGGCTGTGGACGATGGTCTTGAGCGTGCGCGACAGGCGGATGCCGACAAACCACGTCAGCGTTGCGCCGACGACGAGGCTGAGCCCGGTGACGCCGATGCTGCTCCAGGTGGCGCGCCGGTGGGTGGCGGCGGCCAGCACCTGGTCGGCATCGGCATTGGCGTCGAGCATCTCGGTGAGTTGGTTGATGCACTCGCGCGCGGCGTTGAAGCGGCCGAAAGCGACCGTGTTGGTCAGGTCGATCGCCTCGCGGCGGCCCTCAGGGGTGTTGGCGCGGCGGGCCTCACGGATGCGCTCGGTGGTGGACTGCCATTCGGCGATCTTCTTCTCGTAGTCGGCCATGATGGGGCCGGCCTCGGCGGACAGGCGGTTGACCGCCTTGAACTTCTGCCAGCGCTCGGCGGCCTGCTGGATGTTGTCGGCGTGATCCTTGAGCAGGATCTTGAACTGATCGGACTCGGGGTTGACGAAGATCATCGTGCGTTCGGCCACGAGCGCCTGATGGAGGTCGCGGTCGGCCTCGAGCAGCAGGCTGATGGCCGGCAGGGTGTGGTCGTTGACCTTGACGAGGTGGGCGTGGATCTGGCTGCCGGCCCGGTAGCCGACGAAGCCGGTCACGGCCACCAGCGCGATGAGCGCAATGAAGCCGATGACAATCTTGGCGCTGACGGAGAGCTTGGTCATGAAGCGGGGATCAAAGGTTCTCGATGTCGAGGCCGAAGCAGATCACGCCGATGACGGCGCCGGCGGCGGAGCGGACGGGCACGGAAACCTGCACGGAGTAGGTCTGGGTGCTGTCGTCGAACTTCACCTTGTCCACGAAGGCCACGCCGCCGTCCTTGAAGGACTCGGTGAACTTTTTCTCGTCGCCCTGCCAGTAGTCGGAGGTCTTCTCCGTGATGGCGACGTTGGCGCCCTGGTTGTCCATGACGATGATCTCGGACACATAGGCGCGCTTCTGCCGCCAGGCGCGGAGCTGGGCGCCGGTGGGCGAGTCGATCAGCGCCTTCATGAAGTCGGCGACACCGGCCGTGTCCATCCAGCGCTTGTCGGCGGCCTTGATCTCGTCGAGCGAGGCGTGCCTGTCGTTTTGCGCCGCGATGGCGGCGACGAGGGCGGGATCGGCGGCGAGTGCGGCCAGTTCGCCCTTGGCGAGTTCGTGCACCTTGGCGGGCACTTCTACGGCGGCGAGACGCAGCGCAGTGAGCGAGGCCAGCAGGAGAAACGTGGAGAGGGTTTTCATGTGGGAAAAGTTTGTGGGATCAGAACACCAGCTGCAGGCGGCCGATGAACCGGTCGTCGCCGCCGCCGAAGCTGGCGTCGCCGGCCAGATAGTTGAGCGAAACCGCGATGTCGTTGCGGCGGATGAACCAGTTGAGGCCGAGGGTGAGGGTGTCGTTTTCGTTGCCGCCGGTCGCGGTGTTGGCGTCGTAGGTCTCGTAGCGGGCGGCGAGTTGCCACTGGTCGTTCAGGCTCCAGAGGGCGGCGAGGCTCCAGCCGTCGGAGTCCACGTCGGCGCCGGTGACCGGGTCGAGGGTGTTGGCCAGCCACTCGGCGCGGAGGGTCACCGGGTGAAGCTGCAGCTGGGTGTCGAAGCCGACGCCGGTGCGGCGCGCGGGGGCCTCGTCGCCGAAGGCGTTCACGCCGACGCTCCACGAGGCGGCCTTGTCGTGGAACTGGCCGGACCAGGCGGTCGCGCTGAGGCGGGCGGCGGCCATGAAGTCGTCGGTGTCGTTGTTGGAATTGTTGACGCCGTTGCCGTTGAAGACGCCGGCGGAATACTCGACGCGCTTGTCGGCGGCGCTGCCGGACAGCATCAGGCCGATCTGGCGGCTGACGGTGAGGCGGTCGTTGGGCAGGGAGCGTTCGACGAAGGGGTTGGCCGTGTCGGACATGAGCTGTTCCCAGCCGAAGGGCGTCTTGAACTGGCCGAGGCGGAGCTGGGCCTCGGGGTGCGTGAGCCACTCGACGTAGAGGTCGGTCAGCTGGGCGCGGTAGCCGGTGCTGGCACCGAGGGTGTTGGCGCCGAAGTCGGACTCCACCTTGAAACCGAAATCCTTGCCGAAGGTGCCGCGGACATTCACGCGGGCGCGACGGACGAGGAAGCGGTCGTTGATGCCGGCGAAACGGCTGTCGGGGGCGCTGCCGCTTTCGGCGTGCAGGTGCAGGAAGCCGCCGAGCAGCAGTTTGGATTCCTTGCCGCCGGCCTGGACGGCTGCGGGGGCGTCCTTGGCTGGCTTGGCGGCCTCGCGCAGGGCGGCGTTTTCGGCGCTGAGGGCGGCGAGCTTTTGCTCCAGCGCGGCGAGGCGATCCTCAATCGTGCCGGAGGCTCCGAGCAAACCCGGGGCGCACACAAACGAGAGCAGGCTGAAACTGTAAATAAATAGGCGGGTGCGTGGCTGAACCATGGCGCACGTATCGTCGCTCCGGTCCATTCCTTGAGCAGGCAAATGGCCCTGAAGGCTGACATGCATCGCGCCAAGGGCCTTATTCGGAGCGCGAGTCGCGGGGGGAACTGTCTGGCGACGAAAGATTTCACTCGAATATCCGGCCCGAATGAAAAGCGTGTCCCCATGCGCACGCCTTTCATTCTTATTAGCGGGGCTTCACAGGGCATCGGCGCCGCCATTGCCCGGACCTTTGCCGAGGAAGTTCCGCACGTCCGCCTCGCCCTGGTGGCGCGCAACGTGAAGAACCTGGAGAAAACCTCCCGGGCCTGCACGAAGGCGGGCGCCAAGGCCGAGATTTTGGGGTGCGATGTCGCCAACGCAGCCTCCGTGGAGCTGATGGCGGCGGAGGTGACGCGGCGCCTCGGCACGCCTGATGTGCTCATCAACAACGCCGGTGCCTTCACGATGGCACCGTTCGTGGAGACGAGTCTCGCCCAGTTCGACGACATGATCGCGGTGAACCTGCGCAGCGCGTTTTTGGTCACGCAGGCCTTCCTGCCGGCGATGCTGAAGCGGAAGTCGGGCGACATTTTCTTCATGAGCTCCATCGCCGGGCTCGGCGCCTACCCGAATGCGGCGGCCTACTGTGCGGCAAAGTTCGGTGTAACCGGGCTGGCCAAGGTCCTGCGGGCCGAGACAAAGAACCAAGGCATCCGCGTGTGCTGCGTGCATCCCGGCGCGACCTGGTCGCCGTCGTGGGAAAAGAGCGGCGTTAAGCCGGAGCGCATCATGCCCGCCGAGGACATTGCCCGCGCCATCCTTGACGTGCAGCGGCTCAGCCGCCGCACGGTAGTCGAGGAGATCGTGCTGCGGCCGCAGTTGGGGGATGTTTGATTCTGAACCTGCTCAAGCTCTAAAACGTCAGAGTGCGGTAAATTTTCCGGATCGGGCACCTGCGGCTTGGTTACGGGTCAAGGGAGTCGCATGACACCTGGGCAAGCCTGCAACTTCCTCCTGATCGGGATCGGTATGATCGCCGGGCCGGCCGTGTGGCCTCAGCATTTCACCATCGAGCACCTGCGCAGCGCGATCTGGCTGGTGTTCATGGGCGGTCTGCAGGCGGTCGGCGGCTCGTTCGTGCTGGGGCTGGAGGCGGTGCGGGTTTCCCAGCGGCTCGCCGAGTGGGAACCGCTGGACATCGACCTGACGTTGCCGGATGTGCGCTGGGTGATGCCGCCCTCGCTTTACTCGCTGCTGGAGGACACGGATGAAGTCGCCGTGGCCTTGCGCCTACGCCAGCAGTTGTTGAGACGCGCGGCCTGAGAGGGAACCCCGCGGACAACTGGCGGTCGGAACCCACTGCTGGTGAACAGGCTTGCGCTGTTTGTCGGCTCCGGAGGATTCTCCTCCGCAACGGGCGCCAACCTCCTCCCCCTCGTCATGACGATGCTTTCTTTCGATCGCCGCGGCGCGCCCTGCGCCGTCGGCCTCCTGTTTCTGGCCCTGGGCGTTGCACTGTTCGCGGACACCAAGACCGCTTCGCCGGCTGCTCCCGCCGACCGCGTGGTCGAGTTGGCGCCGCTCCTCGTCGAGGGCGCCAAGTTCTATGTGCCACTCGAACCGGGTTGGAAGGTGGCCGAGTTGCCGGGATTCCGGGTTTACAGCCACGGCAACGGGGCGACGAAACGCATCATGGAGGAACTGCAGGTCGTGCGCGAGGCTGTCGGCCTGGTCTGGGGCGATGAACGGCTGCTCCGGCAGCTGGTTTCGGTGGTCGTCTGCGACGGTGAGCCGGAGTTTCTTCGCTGGGCCAACGTGTCGCCGGCGGCGTTCGACCGCCTGACGCGCGCGATCCGCACGCCTTCCGGACTGGTGCTGGTGCTCAACGGCAGCGACGATACGATCCACCGGGCCGCCGGCCGCGCCTACGTCCACGGTCTGCTCGAAGGCAGCGGCCTGCCGCGCTGGCTCCAGGAAGGGCTGGCTGCGATCATCAATTCGGCGGAGTTGCGCGGAGACCACCTGATTGTCGGCAAGATCAACTTTGATCCCCGGGACGACATCCCGCTCGACCAGCTCCGGAACCTTTCGATGACGGCGGCCTTTGCGACTACGGACTTGGGCCGACGCGTGCCCGACAGCACCCGGGTGGCGAGTGTCAATTCCCCCGATTCGGGGCCGCTGCTGGTCAACGATCGCGGCGAACCCATCGAGGTGCTGGTGGACGGGCTGCCGCCGACTTTCGGCGAGTTGCGCCAGGCGGTGGAACAGGAAATGGACCGGCGCTATGACCGTCGGACGCAGGCGCAGGGCGATGCCGAATTCACGGGGTATCTGCGCGACAGCATCGTGATGGATCTGGAAAAACTCTTCGATCCCAAGGCCGAGGAAACCGTGCGCTGGCGGATGAACGCGTGGGCCTTCCTGCACTTGGGGCTGTTCGGTCACGAGAACCGTTATCGGCCCGCTCTGGCCGCCTTTGTGCAAAAGCTGCAGCAAAATCCCGACCGCGCCCCGACGGAGCTGTTCAAGGAGGCCTTCGGCGAGTCCCTCGGGCGCTTCGAGTTGCGGATGCGGACCTATGCGGAGGGTGGCAATTACGTTGCACTCGACTTCAAGCTGGACCGCCCCTTCGAGCCGGCGGCCCCGCTGCTGGAGCAGCTGTCCGAATCCAATATCCTTTTGCTCAAAGCCCGCCTCTACGCTGCGACCGGCCGCCAGGAAGAGGCGCGCGAGTTCCTGCGGCGCGGCTACGCCGAGCCGTCGAACCGGACACCCAGCTACGTCGTGACCCTCGCGCAGGCGCTGCGGAACAGCGACCAGGCTCAGGCGTTGCTCGTGCTCGATGCGGCCCAGCAGAAGGACCGGCTCGAACCTGAGGGCCGTCGCCTGCAGGCGGAGCTCAGGCTCGAGAAGCTCACCGCGCAAAATCCCCGGCTCACCCCCGGCGAATTGTCCCTCGTGCTCGACCCGCTTTTCGCTGCCCTCAACCAAGGGGATGTTTCCGAGCATCTCTTCGTGCTGATCGGCCGCGCGTGGCAGGCCTCGGCCACACCGCCGACCGACGGACAGCTGAATGCGCTTCGTCTCGGCATGCGTTACCATCCGGAAAGCACCCGGATCGGCGAACTCCTCACGCAGCTCGAACATCGGGGCTAAGCCACACGCGATTCTTGCCACGGCGGGGCCGCACCGCCACAGATGGGGCCATGACCGCCGCCCGCCAGACGGTCCTCGTGGTCGAGGACGAGCAAGCCATCGCCGACACGATCGTCTATGCCCTGAAGACCGAGGGCTTCGAACCCGTCTGGAAAAACACCGGCCGCGAGGCGCTGGCGGTGCTCAAGGCGCAGCCGGTCGCCCTGGTCGTGCTCGATGTCGGCCTGCCCGACATGAGCGGCTTCGATGTCTGTCGCGAGGCGCAGAAGCTCGGGGCCCCGCCGGTGATTTTCCTCACGGCGCGGAGCGGCGAGGTGGACAAGATTGTCGGGCTCGAGCTCGGCGCCGACGATTATCTCGCCAAGCCTTTCAGTCCGCGCGAGCTCACGGCCCGCGTGCGCGCGATCCTGCGCCGGGCCAACGGCAAGCCGACGGCGGCGTCCGCGGGCACCGCGGGTGTCTGGACGCACGACGAGGCGCGCTGCCGCATGAGTTACCGCGGGCACACGCTCGAACTCACGCGCAACGAATACCGGCTGCTCGCCGCCTTGCTGGCTTCGCCGGGCCGGGTGTTCAGCCGCGACCAGCTCATGACCGCAGCGTGGGACGATCCGGGCGCCGCGACGGACCGCACGGTGGATGCGCACGTGAAACAGGTTCGCGCCAAGCTGCGCGACGCGGCGCCGGAGTTTGATCCGATCGTGACGCATCGGGGGCTGGGTTATTCGCTGCGCGAGGAATGAGAATCCGCACGGCCATCTTTGTGGTGTATGTCGGCGCCTCGGCGCTGGGGCTGACGGCGGTCACCAGTCTGGTGTTGCGCGATGTGCGGCTTCGTTACGTCGAGTCCATGCGCCGCACGCTCGGCGACACGGCGGCCTACATGGCGGCCTTTGCCGCCCCGGCCAGCTCCGCCGAGGATTGGACCGCCAAGCTCGCCACGCTGCCCAAGCACGTGGACATGCTGCGGGTGTTTGCCTGTGATCGCGAAGGCCGGGTTTTGTTCGACTCCGCGGGGCGTGACGTCGGGCAGGTTTATCAATGGAACATGTTCGGGGGCGGACGATGGGCCTCGGAAAATTACACCCAGCCCAACGTGGCCGAGGTGGACGGTGAGTTGCGCGTCGTGTCGCGGGTGCGGATGGGAGAAGCTCATCTCGGCTGGGTGGGCGTGGGGCGCCCGCTCGCCGCCGTCGAGGAAGGCGTGCGCGCGGCCCGCTGGCGGCTGGTGAGCTACATCGGTTTCATTGCCGGGGGCATGCTCGTGCTGGGCTGGTGGATCGCCGCGCGGCTGACGGATTCGTTGGAGCGGCTGACGGCCTATGCGCGCAACGTGCGCGATGGCCGGAAAGCCGCGCCGCCGAGCTCGAAGGCGCGGGAGATTGCCGAGTTGGGCCGGGCTTTCGAGGAAATGCGCGAGGCGCTGGAGGGGCGACAGAACGTGGAGCGCTACACGCAGACGCTGGCGCACGAGGTGAAGGCCCCGCTCGCCGCCATCCGCGGCGCGGCCGAGCTGCTCGACGAGACCATGCCGCCGATGCAGCGGCAGCTCTTTCTCACCAACATCCGCAAGGAGGCCGCGCGGATTCAGCGCATCATCGACCGGCTCCTGGAGCTTTCCTCGCTGGAGGCGCGCAAGGAGCTGCAGCAAATCGCCGAGGTTCCCGCGGCCAAGCTCGCGCAGGTCGCGGCCGACGTGGTGAGGGCGGCCTATGCGGCCCGGAACGTGACGCTGACCGTGCAGGAGAGCGGCGGACCGATGGTGTCCGGTGAGGCCGTGCTGTTGCGCGAGGCGTTGGTCAACCTGCTGCAAAACGCCTTGGATTTCACGCCACCGGGCGGGACGGTTTCTCTCGGGTGGGTCCGGGAGCAGCAGAAAGTGATTTTCCGCGTCGAGGACTCCGGGCCCGGTGTGCCCGACTACGCCCTGCCGCGGGTCTTCGAGCGGTTCTACTCGCTGCCGCGGCCGGACACCGAGCGGAAGAGCACCGGTCTCGGCCTCGCGCTCGTGCGCGAGATCGCCCACCTGCACGGCGGAGACGCGGCGCTGGAGAACCGCCCCGAAGGCGGCGCCCGCGCGACGCTGTGGCTGCCGGTGGACAAAACAAGTTAACCACCAAGACACGAAGACACGGAGAACGACCAGACAGGGCAGGGGCTTTGTGTCTCGGTGCCTCCGTGGTGAATCAGGATTCCGCCCGATTTCATCGTCGCTTCATACGGGCTTCACAGAGGCCGGGCAGAGTGGGGGCATGGAAAACGCACAACCTCCTCTTCTCCTCACGGCGGCTCAACGCAGTAGTCACACCGTCACGCGGAAGCTTCTTTTCATCGACCTGCTGGTGCTCGTGCTCCAGTTTCCTCTCAGCCTGATCAACGGTCTGCGGCAGGAACGCAGCGGAAACCGCGAGGCCGCACACGCGCGTCGGGCGGGCGATGTCAGGGTCGTGGAAACGGCCCCCGTGGATGGCTACAATCCCGCCCGGGCCGCGGCCGAGGGCTACCGGATGGTCGAGCGCTCGCTTAAGCACAGCGTGCTGGTGCTCACGCTGGTGTTTGCGGCGTTCTTCCTCTTCGAGACGCTCGCCGGCCTGCGTCTGCATGCCGTGCATTACGGACTGGTGGGCGCGGCGCTGTGCCTGTTCTACCTCGCATTGCTGGCGTTGGGCGAGGTGCTGGAACCCGGGCAGGCCTACGTCGGGGCTGCGGTGGCGTCGTCGCTGCTGATCGTGTGCTACAGCATCTCGATCCTGCGCAGTTATGCCCGCGCCGGCACCATCGCCGCACTGCTGGCCGCCGAGCACAGCGTGCTCTATGTCGTGCTGCGCATGGAGGATTTTGCGCTGCTGGCCGGGACGACCGCGCTGTTCGTCGTGCTTGCCGCCGTGATGTTCTTCACCCGCAACGTGGACTGGTTCGCCCAGGAAGCCGGCAAGGCGGAGGCGCGGGCGTGATTTGATCCTTCCTTCCGATCAGGGTCGGGAGGTTGTGCAGCCCCCGGGACCGGTGCGCTCTTGAAAAGCGCGGCGGTTCCGGGTGGCTTCGCCCCGGGCGGTTGGTTGCATCAGCGAAACCCCAATTTTTTCCGAGCATGACAAACATGGACAATCCTCTCGCCGGCGCGACCAAGGCCCCGCAGGCGGCGATCGGTGGCGCAGGCTTGGTTCTTTGCGGCCTCTTTGGCGTGCTGTTGCCGTTGGTCACGCTGGGCGTGGAACTGGTGACCGGCATGTGCCGGGAGTTTTTCGATGCGATCCCGACGCCCGTGCATATCGCGGCCATCGCGCTGGTCGCCGTGGCCAACGGACTCGTGCTGCGGAACCTGTTCGGCGGTTACGGCAAAGCGCCGGGCCGGACCTGGCTGGCGGCCCTCAATGCGGCGGCGCTCGGCGTGGCCTGCTTCTACGCCCTGTGGTTTGGGTTTCTCACGCCGTTTGCGGTGCTCGCGATCCTCTTCTTCGGTATCGGTCTGTTACCGCTGTCGCCGTTGCTTTCGCTCATCGTTGCCTGGTTCCTGCGTTGCCGGCTGCGGCGGGTCGCCGGGCAGGGCGGCGCGGGGTTTCCGCGGGTGTGGCCCGTGTTCTTCGCGGCCTTCGGCTTCATGGTCGCCCTGGAGATTCCCGGATTGGTGCAGGCGTGGGCGATACGCACCGTGGCGGCCTCGGAACCGGCGGCATCGCATGATCAGGCCCTGTGGGTGTTGCGCCATGCGGTCAGCGAAGACCAGCTGCTGCGGACCTGCTATCCGGGCCGGGATGGAGCACGCGACACGGTTCAAAACTGGCTGTTCGGCCCGGTCTCGGTCGAGAGTTGCCGCAAAGTCTTTTACCGCGCGACCGGTTGGACCTTCAACCAGCTGCCACCGCCGTCGCCGGGCCGCGGCTTTCCCGGCCACGAAACAACGCGCGACACCCAGGAGTGGGTTTGGGATGACTCGCTCGGCGGAGAGGGGGTGGGCCAGCGCCTGAAGGCGCTTTACCTCACCGAGTCACGGCTGGACGGCACCATCGAGGGCGATGCCGCAGTCGGCTACCTCGAGTGGACCATGGTGTTTCGCAACGACCATGAGTTTCAGCAGCGCGAAGCCCGGGCCCTGGTCCAGCTGCCGGCGGGGGCGGTGGTGTCGCGGCTCACGCTGTGGATCAACGGCGAAGAGCGGGAGGCTGCATTCGGCGGACGCAGCCAGGTGCGTCAGGCCTACCAAGCCGTGGTCAACCAGCGGCGTGACCCGGTGCTTGTGACCGCGAAGGGTCCCGACCGCGTGCTGGTCCAGTGTTTCCCGGTCGAGCCGAAGGGCAAGGAGATGAAAATCCGGCTTGGGATCACGCTGCCGCTGGTGCCGGATGGCGAAACGGCGGCGCGCTTCACCTTGCCGCGCGTGATTGAACAGAATTATTCGCCAGCGAGCGGTCTGCGCCATGCGCTGTGGATCGAGTCGTCGTCGGAGCTTTCCTCCGCGCAGCCGGCCTATCGGGCCGAGCAACCGCGCCACGCTCGCCATGCGTTGCACGGCGAGCTGAGTCCGATGGAGTTTGCCTCCTACGCCTCGGCGCTGGTCGTGAAACGGGAGGCGACGCGCGGCGAATTCTGGACTGCGCATCCGTTGGAAAGCGGGAGTGTCGTCACGCAGCGCTTTGTGCGCCAGCCGGCACCGGCCGGTCCGGTCTCGATCGTGTTGGACGGTTCCGGCGCGCTCGCGCCGCTCATCCCCGAGCTGGCAGACGAGCTGGAGCGGCTGCCGGCGACGTTTGCGGTTACCCTGCGATTGGCGGGCGACACGGTGAAGAGCTGTCCGGCGAGCGAGCCGTCGGCGGTGGCCGCGTGGCTGCGGGCGCAGGAGTTCGTCGGCGGCCAGGATGCGGCGGTCGCGTTGCAGGATGCGGTGTCCGCGTTGGGTGCGGCGGGCGGGAGCGTGCTCTGGATTCACGGGGCGCAGCCGGAGTCGTGGCACCAGCCGGCAGCCTTGGAGCAAAGTGTGGCGCGCCGTGCCGGTGCGGTCCGGCTGATCGCCTTGCCGGCCCTGTCGGGCCCCAACGTCCTGCTGGAAAAGCTGGGCGAATCACCCCACCCGCGGGTGTTGCCGCGAACCGGCTACTTCAAGGATGATCTGAGACGGACTCTGGACAGCTTACAGAACGGCGCCGTCGTAGCGGAGCGCATGCTGCGTCCGGATGGAGAGAAAGCCGGCGCCGAGGTGTCTTCGCATTTGGCCCGGCTGTGGGCGGCCGAGGAAGTGGCGAGGATGCTGGCGGGCGGTCAACAGAACCGGGAAGAGGCAGTCAAACTGGCGGTCAAGATGCAGCTGGTGACCGCGATGAGCGGGGCCGTGGTGCTGGAAACCCAGCAGCAGTATGATGCCGCCGGCCTGAAGCCTGTGGATCCGAACACGGTGCCTCGGGTGCCGGAGGGAGGCAGCGTGCTGCTGATGATTGCAGCGGGCATGCTTGTGCTCTTGGTCAGTGGGCGCTTTTGCGGGGCGAGGGCGCCCCGCCTCCAACAGAGCAGAGGTTAGCTACGGCAGCCGCTCGATCTTCAGGATGCGAATGGCTGGGGTCAGCTTCTGGCCTTCGGCGGGGGCGGTCTGGATCCTCTTCACGATGTCCAGGCCCTTGGTCACGCGACCGAAGGCGGCGAAGCCCTGGCCGTCGGGGTTGCGTTTGCCGCCGAAGTCGAGCTCGGGCTGGGCGCCGATACACACGAAGAAATCCGACGTGGCCGTGTCCGGGCCGGCACGAGCCATCGAGAGCGTGCCGTCGAGGTGCTTCAGGCCGGTGTCGCGCGTGCGTTCGAGGGCGAGGGGCGGCCAGTCCTTTTCGGCGTGCTCCGGGTTCACGCCGCCTTGGATCACCTCGATTTTCACCGTGCTGTGGGGCTGGTTGTCGGGATTGAGCTTCACCGTGCGGTGGAAGACGCCGCCAGTGTAGCGGCCGGCGTCCACGTATTTCAGGAAGTTCGCGACCGTAGCCGGGGCTTGGTCGGCATGCAGTTCGGCTTCGATGACACCAAGCTCCGTGGTCAGGCGAATCTGCGGTCCGGCCAGGGCGGCGAGGGTCGTGGCGAAAGGGACGAGGAAAGCGAGGAGCAGTCGTTTCATGATTCGGAAAGCAGCCGGAAGGCGGCGGGTTCGTCCTCCTCGATGGCCGGAAAACGGCCGACGTGCGGGTCGAGGAAGAAGTTGTCGTGCGAGTCGTCGTTGGCGGTGGAGACTTCGCCGATGATACAGTCATCACCCAGCGGGGCGAACTCGTGCCAGGCGCCGGGAACAAGCGTCACCCGCGAACCGGCGGCGAGGGTGAAGAGCGCTCCGGTGGGGACGGCTATCGGCGCCCCGTTGAGGGGCACGGTGAAGGTGGTGGGAAGCGTTTTGCCGGCGTCCGGTCGGGCCGGCCACAACCGCAGACCGAGCTCGCCGTGGCGGCAGATGATGTCCTCCTTCTTGCGCGCATGGGTGTGGCAGGGCGTGGTCTGACCGCGGCGCGCATACATGAGCTTCTCGCAGTATTCGGGCTCGGCCGCGAGGTTGATGAGCACAAGGCCGAAGCGGTCGAAGTCACCGAGACCGAAGTCGGTCACGTCCCAACGGGGTGCCGGCGGCAGTGCCCAGTGATGGCGGGTAAGGCACGCGAGCGCCTCGCGGCAGACTGCGTTGATGGCGGAGCGCTTCATGCGAAGACGAGGGAAGCGAGGCGGGGTTCGGAGACCCCGCCCTACAACAAAGACTGCTGGTCGCCGCCCGCGGCGGCTTTCAGGCCGATGGCGCCGTAGCCCTTGGCGGTGAGCACGCGGCCCTGGGCGGTGCGGGCGAGGTAGCCTTCCTGGATGAGGAAGGGTTCGTGGACTTCCTCGAGGGTGTCGGCCTCTTCGCCGACGGCGATGGCGATGGTGCCGAGGCCGACGGGACCGCCCTTGTAGTTGCCGGCCATGAGGCGGAGGATGCGCTTGTCCATTTCGTCGAGGCCGGCGGCATCAATCTCGAGCAGCTCAAGCGCGGCGGCGGCGACGGGCTGGGTGATCTTGCCCGACGCCTTCTCGGAGGCGTAGTCGCGGACGAAGTTGACGAGGTTGTTCGCGATGCGCGGCGTGCCGCGGGCACGGGTGGCGATCTCCTTCGCGCCGGCGGCGTCGATCTCGACCTTGAGCAGGCCGCAGCTTCGGCGAACAATGCCCTCGAGCGTGGCGCGGTCGTAGTAGTCGAGGCGCGTGTTGAGCGTAAAACGCGAGCGCAGCGGCGCGGTGAGCAGGCCGGCGCGGGTCGTGGCGCCGACGAGGGTGAACTTCGGGATCGAGAGCCGCACGCTCCGGGCGTTGGGCCCTTGGTCGATCATGATGTCGAGGCGGAAGTCCTCCATCGCCGAGTAGAGGTATTCCTCGACGGTCTTCGGGATGCGGTGAATTTCGTCGATGAAGAGCAGATCGCCTTCCTCGAGGTTGGTCAGCAGACCGGCGAGGTCGCCGGCTTTCTCGATGACGGGGCCGGAGGTGACACGGACGTTGCGGCCGAGTTCCTGACCGAGGATGAAGGCGAGGGTGGTCTTGCCGAGACCGGGCGGACCGGAAAGCAAGATGTGGTTCAGCGCCTCGCCGCGGCGCTTGGCGGCGCCGACCATGACCTGCAGCCGCTCGACGGTCTTCGGCTGGCCGGCGAAGTCACCGAATGACAGCGGCCGCAAGGCCGCCTCGGTGGGCGAGACCGGCGCGGTCAGTGACGTGGCTAGGAAGTCGGTCCCTTTCTTGGGGGATTTTTCAGGAGCAGGCATTTTTGTTTAACCACAGAGGCACAAAGGTCGGAAGGGCTTTCTTGGTGCCTTCGTGTCTTTGTGGTTCAAATCCGTTCATTTCCATTCGACGTCCGCGCCGAGGGAGCGGAGGTTTTCGACGAAGTTGGGGTGGGCGCGCTTGATGGTGTCGGCGTTCTTCACCACGGATTTTCCCGGGATGCTCGCGGCGACCATGTAGAGCGCGACGGCGGCGCGGATGATGTAGGGCGCCTCGACCGTGGTCGGGCGCAGGGGCTTCGCGCCGAAGACGGTGACGCGGTGCGGGTCGCTCACGACGACGTGCGCGCCGAACTTCGCCAGCTCAGACATCCAGGTAAAGCCGCCCTCATAGACCTTGTTCCAAAACATGACCTCGCCCTTCGCGCGCACGGAGAGCGCGATCATGCAGGGCAGCAGGTCCACGGGGAAGTAGGGCCAGGGCGCGGCCTCGATCTTGGGCAGCAGGTTGGTTGTGAACGGCTGTTCGACGAGGAGCTTCTGGCGGCGGCGGACGATCGCGGTGTCACCGTTGTGCTCGACCTTCACGCCGAGCTTGGCGAAGGAGCGCGTGATGAGGTCGAAGTGGTGCGGCAGCGAATTCTTCACGCGCACCTCGCCGCCGGTGATGGCGCCGAGCGCGAGGAAGGTGACGATCTCGTGGTGGTCGCTGGCGATCGTGAACGTGCCGCCCTTGAGCTGGGCGACGCCGGTGACGGTCAGCTGGCTGGTGCCGAGGCCCTCAATCTTCGCGCCCATGGCGGCGAGCACGGCGCAGACATCCTGCACGTGCGGTTCGCTCGCGGCGTTGAGGAGCACGGACTCGCCCTCGGCGAGCACGGCGGCCATCACAAAATTTTCCGTGGCCGTGACCGACATGTAGTCGGGCCAGTGGCGCGCGCCGCGGAAACGGTCCTTGAGCGAAAGCGTGAGCGTGCCGCCGCGCGTGGCAACCTTGGCGCCGAGTTTTTCGAGAATCTCGAGGTGCGGGTCGAGTTCGCGGATGCCGAGCGCGCAACCCTTGGCGTTGGCGGGCAGGGCGAACTTCTTCATGCGCTGCAGGAGCGGCGCGAAGAGCAGCACGGAGGAGCGCATGCCGGCGGGCAGTTCGCCGTTGAGGCGGCTGCTGTCGAAGCCGGAGTGGTCGAGCGTCATCGTGCCGGCGGCGCGGTCCCAGGCCACGGCCGAGCCTTGCTCGGTGAAGAAGGTGACGAGCTTCTCGACGTCGGTGATCAGCGGGACGTTGCGGAGCGTGACCTTGGCGTCGGTGAGCAGCGTCGCGCAGAGAATGGGCAGGACGGAGTTCTTGTTGCCCGAGGGCGTGATGGTGCCGCTGAGGGGCTTGCCGCCGTGGATGATGAGGTCGGACATCGAGAAGGTTCGAGGGGCGAGGTTCGAGGTGCCAGGATCAGGGATGCGAGAGAGCGTTGTCTGCAAACTCGACAAAGTGCTCCGGTCGCGCGAACAAAAAAAGCGCCCCGGTGAAAGGGCGCTTGGAGTGAGAAGGGGAACGTCGGGCTCAGAGGCTGCCGCTGTTGCGGGTGCCCTGGGACTCGCCGTCGTGGGAACGGCCGCGACCACCGCGACCGCCACGATGACGGCGCTGGCCGCCGCCTTCGCCGCCGCGACCACCACGGCCGCTGCGGTGACGACGGTGACCGCCTTCGCGGCGTTCATCGCCGGACGATTCGCCGCCGGAGGAGACCGGGGCGGAGGCGGGCGCGGACTCGCTGCCGAAGAGACCCTTGAGCCAGCCGAGGAAGCCGCCGGACTTGGCGGGGGCCGGGGCGTGGCTGCGCGCTTCGGGCTTGGCCGGAGCGGAGGACTCGGAACGGGGCGCGTGTTCGCCGGCGGGCCGGCGTTCGCGCGGGGCTCCACCCCAGTTGCGGGGCGTCGGCACGAACTTTACGCCCGGACGGACGTAGAGGAACTGCGGCGGGATCGAGTCGATATCGACCTCCTCGGCCGGGGCTTCGCTGCGCTCCTCGCGCGGGGCGCGCTCGCGGCGCGGCTCGCGGGTGGGCGAGAAACCTTCGCTCTCCCAAGTCTGGGCGGGCGCGGAGCGCTGCTCAGCCGGGGGGAGGATGTTCAGTTCGGCGGGCTCTTCCGCCACGGGCGCGGGAGCGGGTGCAGGAGCCGGAGCGGGTTTGGCGGCGACGGTCTCGATGACGGGGAGCGTCTCGGCGACGGGGGCGGGAGCCGGAGCGGCAGGAGCGGGCTCGGCGGCCGGTTCACCGGCGGGAGCGAACGGGTTGGTGTATTCGCGGGGGGCGTTAACGACTTCGATCGCGGTGGGCTTGTAGTCGGACGGAGCAGCGGTGGCGGAGGAGGCCGCGGCGGTGCTCGGACGCTTCCCGCGGGCCAGGCCCGAGCCGCGGGTGGTGCCGAAGGTCGGGAAGGCGGCTTCTGGAGCCGGGGTGGTCGCGGTGGCATCGGCGGGCGCACCGGACGTTTCTGTGGAGGACATGTCTATGTTGTTGTTGGTGAGAGCGCCTGCCCGGGGGCGGCGCGGTTGTTGCCAGCCGGAGCTCGTGGTGTCGTGCTCTCGCCCTTCGATTGCGCTTGGGGCGGACGGCGGCAGGAAAGCGTCAAAATCCCAGAACCCCCTCTCAGGGCAACGCTATTTTTCCCCGGCGCGGGGCTTGCCAGTCGGAAAGCGCCGGCCCAAGCTCCGCGCCCATGGACAAACTCGAGGAGATCTTTCGTATGCAAGATGCGCTGAATAAGCGCATTGGAGTGAATCTGCCCCCGCCCTCCGACGAGGAAAAGGCCAAGTGGATCCTCAACTACACCCGCGCCATGCAGCAGGAGACGGCCGAGCTGATCGATAGCGTGCCGTGGAAGTGGTGGGCCAAATACCAGAAATTCGACGAGCAGAACGCCAAGGTCGAGGTCGTGGACCTGTTTCACTTCCTCGTGTCGCTGGCGCAGACCCTCGGCATGACGCCGGACGATGTTTATCAGGCCTACCTGAAGAAGAACGCCGTCAATCACCAGCGTCAGGACAGCGGTTACGTGAAGAAGGACGAGGCGGACTCGAAGCACATCTGAGCGGCGCGCAGAGCGCGCCGGTAAATCTCAAAGGCCAAAGCTCCAAACGCCAAAGAAGGCGGAAGGTGGCGTGGGCGTCTGTTTTTGAGATTTATTTGGCCTTTGAGGTTTGGCGTTTGGGATTTTCTACCGCGCGGCTTCGGCGGGAATGAACAGCAGGGCTCCGCGGTAGGTGCCGCTCGCCTCCGCGGTTTCTCCGCCCGGGCCCTGGCCGGAAAGAGTCTGGTGCTCGGTCGGCGGGGCGGAGACAGCCAGTGTTCGACTGGGCAACTGCACTCCTCTGCCGCTGAGACGCCGAAACCTTCCGGACAGTTTACCGGATGGCGGTGTGATCCCACGGCCGGGCCTCGTCGTGGTGGATGACCTCGCGCGGGGTGAAGAGCGACGGATCGTCGAGGCTGCTGGCACTGAGCGTGACGAAATCCTCGGCGGGATTGCCGCCGTGGATCGGGCTGCCGCACTTCGCGCAGAAGACGCGCCGGCGCATGCTGCCCCGGCCGTTGTTGTCGTATTCGTAGGCGGTCACCGGACCGCGAAGCCGGAACGCGTTCTTGGCCGCCTGCGCGAGCGCCGAGAAACCGCCGCCGCTGAGCTGCTGGCAGTTGCGACACTGGCAGAGGAGCTGAAACCCGAGGCCGGCCGCGACCTCGTAGCGGACGGCTCCGCAGTGACAGCCGCCGGTGATCGTTTGGGGTGAGTTCATCGAAAAATCAGAGCACGGCGACAAAGGTGCCGTGGAACTCGACGGCGGGCTTGCCGTTGGCGCCCTCGACGACGGACTCGAGGTCCATGCGCGCCTTCTTGAAGCGGCGCAGGTCGTCGAGGAACTCCGCGGCGATGCCGGGCGGCGGGCGCTCGCAGACGGCGCGAAAGGTGCCGCGCACGGGCTGGGCGTAGTTGGCGTAGCTCTGTTTCACGACCACGTGGCCGTCCACGCCGCCCTCGACGAGGAGCGTCCAGAGCGCGGCGTAGCAGGCGAGGGTGGGCAGCGTGTGCAGCGCGCCGCCGAAGACCGAGCCGAGGTGGTTGACGTTGGGCGCCAGCGGGGCTTCGAGGATCAGCCGGTGCGGGCCCGTCTGGATCACGCGGATGCCCATGGCCGCCGTGAGCGGGATCTTGGCGTGGAGAAACTTTTCCAACTCGGCCGGAGCCATGCTGGCGGGGACGTGGTCGCTCATGCGGGCGTTTGGTATTGGGAATCGGAGTGCCAGCCAAGCGGCAAGATTCCGAAACCAGCACTCCGGTCGCTTGCCGTCACCATATCAGTCTCAATCCCGCAAGAAAGACGCGGGGGGAATCGAGGTAGGCAAGACCGTTGGTGTCCCGCCCGGTCTCAACGCGTGCGTCAGTCAGATTCTCAGCAGTGAAAAATAGTTCGGTTCGTTCGTTGACCTGATGGCTGACACCCAAGTCGGCGGTGGTGACGGCACGAAGGGACAGGGTGTTTTCGCTGTCGATGAACTGGCGTCCGGTCGAGCGGACCCTAAGTCTGAGCGACGTGTCTTCGGCAATCTTCCATTTTGCGCTGAGGGCGGCGGTGTTGTGGGGCATGTCGGCCAGGCGTTTGCCTCCGAGTCCGGGTGAGATGGCCGAGTGTAGAATCTTTGAATCGTTCCATCGGAGGCGGGCTTCGAGCTGGAAGTTGGCGCTTGTCCGCCAAGTCATGGCAAGATCCAGTCCGTGGACCCGGGCTCGATCCAGATTAATTCTTTTAGCCCCGCGGTATTCGGTCGGCAGCGGATCCAGGAGCGGCAGCTCGCCAGACCCGCGTGCGACAGCGATGGTCCCGACCGCGTTGCTCAGTTCCGTCAGGAAAACTCCGGCTTCAAGCGTCAGCACGGGAGTAGTGGCCTTCTCAAAGACGGAGTATTCGGCGGCGAGTTCTATGCCCGTGCTGTGTTCGGTGCGCAGCTCGGGGTTTGCGGCGGTCACCACATTGTAGCGGCCGGAAGACTGATAGCGTTCGCCTAGGGTCGGAAGCCGGAAGGCGCGCTGGCCATGCGCGCGGAAGCGCCAGCTCTTGCGCGGTTGCCATACGATGCCGAGGCTTGGACTGAAATCAGTTCCGGTGGTTCTCCCAAATCGTTGGTCAACCAGCACAGCGTGAGTAGCAGAATCCGTTTCGCGGCGGTGGCCGTCGGCATCGCGCCAAAAGTCAATTCTAGCGCCGACGGTGGCGCGCAGGGTCTTGGCGATTGCGCGATCATGGAAAACAAACGCTCCCAGACTGTCTTGTTCGCCGCCGGCAATTAGTTGACGGGAGAAGGCTCCGCTGGTGAACCGGATATTCTCCTGCGTTTCACCTTGGGCATGTCTTGCATCCACTCCGGCATTGGTTCGCGCGTCGCCAAAATGCCGCCAAGCGCCGGTCCAACTCGCACCGAAGGCATCGGTCGGCACGGCAAACCGGTCGATGACCGGAATTTCCTCGCGCCGGTCGGTGGAGACCGCGCCAAAACGGTTCGTCGAGGAGCCGTTCTGCACATAGGCTTGGGCGTTCCAGAAGAAGCCTGATGTGCGGTTGCTGGCGATGGCAACGGAGGCGAGGGTTCCGCGCGAACTTCCCTGCTGGTAAAGGGTGCCGTTCCCGCCGGATTCGTCGTAGGTGCGGATGCTGGCGACCAATTCCCGGTCTTTGCCGAGTGACTGCCGCCAGCGAGCCTCGAGCCGGTGGTGACGGCTCCACGCCGTCTGATCGACCGGGCCGCGCTGCGCCGCGGCCACCAGGGCGAAACCATCGGTGCGAAATCCTCGTCCAAGGACTTGCAGCACACCGTGCCCGGCCGGCTGGGAAGTAACAAACTCCGCGCCCAAGGTGTTGAACTCACCGAAGCTGGTAATGATCTGACCTGTGGAGCGAATGACCTGCTTCTTTTCGGGAGGCCCGCCGTCTTGTGGGTCGTAGGACTCCATGACGATCTTGCCGCGCGCCGGTAGGGTGAAGAATTGGACCGTCCCGCCCAACGTGCCCCCGCCCCAAGCGGTGGATCCACCCGAGGGCACGACTTCAACACGCGCCAGCCCCGTTTGCGGCAAATCTGCCCAAGGAACCCAGCCGCCGAAGGGATTGTTCAGCGGCACGCCATCGCGCAGTGCGAGTGCGTGCGCACCACGCAAGGCAAGGCCTTGAACAAAGGGCTGCGGGGAAGCTTGATGGTTCCGCCGATGGGCATCGAAAGCGGCTTCTGCTTCGAGCGCGCGGGCGAGAGAGGACGCGGTGAGCGCGGTGAGCCTGTTGCTGTCGAGCACCCGGACGGTGGTGGGAACGTTTTTCCCACTCTGCCGCAATCGTCCCGGGGTGATGACAAATGCACCGCCGATGGCCGGAGCGCCAAAATCGAGTTTCAGCGAAAAATGGAGCTCCAGTTTTAATTTTTCGAGCGGAGTTCGGGGTATCTTGAAAACGGGGGCATTGATCGTGATTGGATCGAGCGCGTGGGCGGACAGTGTTTCGTCCCCAGACTGGTCCGTGCCGGTATCATCTGCCGTCGGACTATCGGCAGCGGTTTGGGGCTGCATCTTGCTGTTCGGCTGAGATGCCCGGCAGACCGGCAGCAACAGCATGCAGGCAAATGTAATCATGCCGCCGAAGGCCACCGACATAGGTCTTTTCCCGGGGGTTGGATTCAAGGGCAGAAGGTCTTTCGATGGGGAGGCCTCGAAAACACGATTTTCTGAGGGATTCCTTAGGGTTTCACCAGTTCATTAAGGAATCTGTATTGAAAGTGTCCGGAATCGCCCGGCTCGTTCGTTGTCTTTACGAACCCTCCGAAAAAATGAGCACCACTTCCCAATACATGCTGCTTCTCCTCCAGCCCGGCACCGGTCCGGGACCGACGCCGGCCGAACTGCAGGAAATCATGGCGCGCTTCGGCGTCTGGATGGGCGAACTCTACGCCAAGCGGATCGTCGTTTCGACCAACGGCCTCGAGCCCACGGGCAAGATCGTGCGCGAACCGGGCGGTGCGGTGATCACCGACGGCCCCTACGCCGAGGGCAAGGAGATCGTCGGCGGCTACATCCTGATCAACGCCGCGAGCCTCGACGAGGCCGTCGCGATCGCCCGCGGCTGCCCGGGGCTCCACTACCGCCTCGCCGTCGAAGTGCGGCCGGTCAAAAAGCACGAGGGTCGCTGAACGTTTTCTGCTCCATCCCCCTTTGCCCCCATGAGCAACACCTCTCCCTCCTTCATGTTCATCTTCCGCGAGCTCTCACCCGACTGCGGCCAGACGCCCGCGGAGACGCCGGAGTCCTTCCAACGCTGGCTCGACTGGGTCGCGAGCCTGCGGGCCAGGGGTCACTATGTCGGCGGTGACCCGCTTGAGCCGGCGCCCGGCGCGGTGTTGCGCGGGAAACAGACCGCGTCAGTCAGCGACGGCCCTTACGCCGAGGCCAAGGAAATCGTCGGCGGTTACATGGTGATCCGCGCCGGCAGCCTAGCCGAGGCGATCACGATTGCCCGCGACTGCCCCGGCCTGTCCGACGGCGGCTCGGTCGAGGTTCGGCAGGTGATGCCGGTGCCGGAGTGAGGCCGCTTCACTCCCCGATGATTTTGATCAGGGCGCGCTTGCGGCGGAGACCGTCGAACTCGCCGTAGAAGATCTGCTCCCATGGACCGAGATCGAGCGCGCCGGCGGTGATGGCGACGACGACCTCGCGGCCCATGATCTGGCGCTTCAGGTGGGCGTCGGCGTTGTCCTCGCCGGTGCGGTTGTGGTCGTATTGGGTGTGCGGCTTCTCGGGGGCGAGCTTCTCGAGCCAGCGCTCGTAGTCGGCGTGCAGGCCGGATTCGTCGTCGTTGATGAAGACCGAGGCCGTGATGTGCATGGCGTTCACGAGGCAAAGGCCCTCGCTGACTCCGCTCGTGCGGACGGCGGCTTCGACCTCGGGGGTGATGTTGAGCAGCGCGCGGCGCTTCGGCATCTCGAACCAGAGTTCCTGGCGGTGGGATTTCATGGCGACTGGGTAGCACGGTGCCCGGTGGTCGCCAAGCCCGCGCGCCCGCGACGCGCTCGGGGTCCTGAGCCTGTCGAATGGAGAGCGCGGGTTCCACCCGTTCAGGCGAGTTCGCTTTCCGGGGCGCGGAGGGTCTGGCCCTCGTTCCAGACGCCCTCGACCATGATGACGCGCGTCTGTTCGGGCAGGCCGCGCTCGTTGCGCTCCAGCAGGCCGACGATGGCATCAATGGCGGTGGCGCCGAGGAGGCGGCCGTTTTGCCAGATGCCGCTCCAAGCATGGTTGCGTTCGGGGACGGCGAGACTGGCGAAACCAAGATCGCGCGGCACGCGGTGACCGAGTTTTTGTAGGTGAGCGAGGAGGGCGTCGCCGCCGGGTGTGACGACGACGTCGGGCTTTTCCTTGGCGAGCCAGGCGGCGACGGGCGCGAGGTCGTTCCAGTCTTCCAGCAGCAGCGTGCGGGTGAGCCGGAACTTCGGCATGAGATGCCGTCCGGCGAGCAGGCCGCCGTCCCAGCGGGCGTGGAAGTGCTGGCGGTGGGAGCGCAGCAGCAGCAGGCCCGGACGTTGGTAGCCGCGGCGGTGGCACTCGCGGGCGACCTGAAGGCTGGAAAAGAAATGGTCGTTGCAGACCGAGGTGATGGTGAGCGAAGGCAGGGGCACGCCGAGGCGCACGGCGGAGAAATGTTCCCAGGCCAGGGCCGGGGGCGGGGCGCCGACGACGAGCGGGCCCAGCAGCAGGCCTTGGATGCCGCGGTGGTGCAGCATGCCGCTGAAGCGCTCGGCCGACATGCCGTCGCGGTGCAACCAGAATTCCTCGGCACGGTAACCGAGCTGCTCGGCGCGCGCGATGGCGCCTTCGCGCATCTGGCGCACGGTGAGGCTGGAGGTATCGCGCCAGCCCTTTTCGGTTTCGAGGCCGTTGATCAGCGCGATCACGGGATGATCCTGACGCGGCCGGCCCTGGCGGCGGCTGCGCATGAGGGCCGAGACGTAGGGGTTGGGCCGGTAGCCGAGCCGCTCCGCGAGCGCGCGGATCCGAGTGCGGGTAGTTGCGGAAATCCGCGGGTTGTCCGCCAGGCACATCGAGACCGTGGCCTGCGTCACGCCGGCCTGGGCGGCGATGGTCTTCATGGTCACGGGGCGCGGCATGGGCGGGGTTGCTTAAGCAGATAAGCAAACGCGACCCGCCTCCTGCCAAGCAAAATGGGTTTGTGACGGGCCCGGGTCTGCGCCGAACATGCTGAACGGTATAACCGGCCGCTCCCTTGCGCGCGCCGGGCCGGTTCGAGACTTCATCCCATGCTTTCGCTCCTCGCCCTGTCGGTCGCCCTGCTGCCGGGTTTTGATCTGGCGGCCCATGAGAAACCGCGGTTGCTCCGGCAGGCGGAGGCGGCGCTGGTCGCCGAGCCCGTGACGATCGTGAGCGTGCGCAACCCGCGCAGCGCCGGCGGGCCGCACGACTTCTCGTCGGAAGGCGACTACTGGTGGCCGGACCCGGCCAATCCCGACGGGCCTTACCTCCAGCGCGACGGGCTGAGCAATCCCGACAACTTCGTCGCCCACCGCCGGCTGATGCTGCATTTCGCGCGCCACGTGGGCACGCTCGCCGCGGCCTACCGGGTCACCGGCGAGG